>JAREIX010000025.1 GCA_029286945.1 Thauera sp.
GAAGGAGATCAGCACCGCCTTCTTGATCCACTGGTTGACCACCCACTGGCCGTCCTTCTTCTCGGCCACGCGCAGCGTGCCGGCGTCCAGGCCGGCGATCACCTCTTCCACCGCATTGCGAATCTCGGCGGGGGCGGAGGTGGGCGACAGGCTGGCGCGGTTCTCGAAGGCGTCGTCGATGATCGGTTGCAGAGCGTGCATGGGGGGATTCTCTCTCAGAGGGTTTTGCAGAAATCGATGATGCGCGCGGCGGCCTCGACGCATTCGTGCGTGTCGGCCACCAGTGCGATGCGGATGAAGCCGGCGCCCGGATTGACGCCGTGCGCTTCACGGGCCAGGTAGCTGCCGGGCAGGACCGTCACATTATATTCAGCCTGCAGACGGCGGGCGAACTCGGTGTCCGGCAGCGGCGTGCGCACCCAGTAATAGAAGCCGGCATCGGGAAGCGCCACCGGCAGCCAGGGCTGCAGCATGGGCGTGATGCGGGCGAACTTGTCGCGGTAGAGGCGGCGGTTCTCCTCCACATGCACCTCGTCGTTCCAGGCCGCGACCGAGGCCGCCTGCACCGCCGGGCCGAGCGCGCAGCCCTGGTAGGTGCGGTAGAGCAGGAAGTCCTTGAGGATGCGCGCGTCGCCGGCGACGAAGCCCGAGCGCATGCCCGGCACGTTCGAGCGCTTGGACAGGCTGGAGAACATCACCACGTTGCGGAAATCGGTGCGCCCCAGGCGCCATGCCGCCTCCAGGCCGCCGATCGGCTTGGCGTCGTCGTCGAAGTAGATCTCGGAATAGCACTCGTCGGCGGCGATCACGAAGCCGTGGCGGTCGGAGAGCTCGAACAGCGTCTTCCACTCCTCGAGCTTCAGCAGCCGACCGGTGGGGTTGCCCGGCGAGCACACATACACGAGCTGCACGTCGCGCCAGGTGGCCTCGTCGATGGCGCCGAAGTCGGAGCCGAAGTCGTTCTCGGGCAGGTTGTTGATGAAGATCGGCTCGGCGTTGGCGAGCAGGGCCGCGCCTTCGTAGATCTGATAGAAGGGGTTCGGACACAGCACCTTGGCGCCGGGCTTCGTGCCGTCGACCACGCACTGCGCGAAGGCGAACAGCGCCTCGCGCGTGCCCGCCACCGGGATCACCTGGCTCGCGAGGTCGATCTTCGGCAGGCCGTAGCGGCGCTCGAGCCAGTGCGCGATCGCGCCGCGCAGGGCGTCGGTGCCGAGCGTCGCCGGGTAGCTCGACAGGCCGCCGAGGTTGTCCGCCAGCGTCTGGCGGATGAAGCCGGGCGTCGGATGCTGGGGTTCGCCGATCGACAGGCGGATCGGCTTGAGGTCGTCAGGCGGCTCGATGCCGGCAAACAGCGCGCGCAGCTTCTCGAACGGGTAGGGCTGGAGACGGGCGAGGTTCGGATTCACTTTGATACGGATTGCCGGCGCGCGAACGCAGCGGCAGCGAAGTGGGGAAGGGCGAAGATGTTATCATGCGCAGCCTTTGCGGCCCCGCCCACGCGGCTGCCGCGCCCCTGCAGTCCGCTCCCATCCCCGACGTGCGTCTTTCCAAGCTCAAACTCGCCGGTTTCAAGACTTTCGTCGACCCGACCACCGTGCTGACCCCGGGCAATCTGGTCGGCGTGGTGGGCCCCAATGGCTGCGGCAAGTCCAACATCATCGACGCCGTGCGCTGGGTGCTGGGCGAGACGCGCGCCTCGGCGCTGCGCGGCGAGTCGATGCAGGACGTGATCTTCAACGGCTCGACCACGCGCAAGCCGGTGTCGCGCGCGAGCGTGGATCTCGTCTTCGACAACGCCGAGGGCAGGGCGTCGGGACAGTGGTCGCGCTACGCCGAGATCTCGGTCAAGCGCGTGCTCGACCGCTCGGGCGAGTCGACCTATTACATCAACAACGTGCACGTCCGCCGCAAGGACGTCATCGACCTCTTCCTCGGCACCGGGCTGGGGCCGCGCGCCTACGCGATCATCGAGCAGGGCATGATCTCGCGCATCATCGAGGCGCGCCCGGAGGACATCCGCGGCTTCCTCGAGGAAGCCGCGGGCGTGACCAAGTACCGCGAGCGGCGCAAGGAGACCGAGGGCCGCCTGCGCGACGCGCGCGACAACCTCGCCCGCCTCGACGACATCCGCATGGAGCTTGGCGAGCGCATCGTCCATCTCGAGGCCCAGGCCGAGGTCGCCGCGCGCTACCAGCAGCTGCAGGCGGCGCACGTCGAGAAGCAGCAGCTGCTGTGGCTCGTCAAGCGCAACGAGGCACGCGCCGAGCATGCGCGGGTGAGCACGGCACTCAACGAGGCCAGCCGCCGGATCGAGGCCGACAGCGCCCGCCTGCAGGCGCTCGAGGCCGCGGTCGAGACCTGCCGCGATGCGCACTTCGAGGCCTCCGAGTCGGTGCATGCGGCGCAGAGCGACTTGTTCGCGGTCAGCGCCGAAGTCACCCGCCTGGAAACCGAATTGCAGCATCTGGGCGAGGCCCGCCGGCGGCTCGAGGCGCGGCTGGCTCAGCTCGAGCTCGATCGCGAACACTGGCTGGCACGGCGCGACGCGCTCGGCAGCGAGCAGGAGCGCTGGCAGGCGCTCGCCGAGAACGCCGCCTTGCGCGCCGAGCAGGCGGAGGCCCGCCATGGCGAGATCTCCGACCGCCTCCCCGATCTCGAGACGGCCCGGCAGTCGGCGGACGCCAGCGTCGCGACCGCACGCCGCGAGCTCGCCCACACCGAACAGCAGCTGCGGGTCGAGGAGGTCAACCGCGCCAGCGCCCTGCGCGCCCTCGATGCGCTGCAGCAGCGGCGCGGCCGGCTCGAGGGCGAACAGGCCGCCATCGTCGGTCCCGACGAGCGCGCGCTGGCCGAGCGCGAGGCGCGCCTCGAGGCGATGCAGGACGCGCTCGAGACCCGCCAGCACGAACTTTCCGCCCTGCAGGCCCGCCTGCCCGAAGCCCAGTCCGCACTGAAGGCGGCGCTCGAGCACGAGCGCGCGATGCAGCGCCGGCTCACCGAGCTGCGCGCGCGGCGCGAGGCGCTCGCCCAGCTGCAGGCGCGGGTGCAGGCGCAGGGCAAGCTCGGCGACTGGCTCAAGCGCCACGCTCTGGATGGGCTGCCGCCGCTGTGGAAGCACCTGCAGGTCGAGGCCGGCTGGGACGAGGCGGTGCAGGCCGTGCTGCGCGAGCGGCTGGCGGCGCTCACCAGCGCCGATCCGGCCGTGGCCGAGGCGGCGGCCCGCATACTGCTCGACGAGCGCCCGCCCGAGTCGCTCGCGCTCGCTTTGGCCGACCCCGGCGAAGTTGGTACTGGCGCGCCGGGCGCCGAGAGTGCGCACCGCGGCTGGCCCGCAGCGCTCGCCGACATTGCGGTCGCGGACGCGCCGCCGTTGGCCCTGTCCGCCCTCGTGCGCGTCACCGAGCCCGCGCTGCGTCCGCTGGTCGACGACTTCCTCGCCGGAGTCTTCGCGGTCGAGCGGCTCGACGGCTGGCTGCCGTGGCGCACCCGGCTGCCGTCCGGGCTGCAGCTGGTGGGGCCGCTCGGCCAGGTGCTGAGCCGCTCCGCGCTCGTCCATCATGCGCCCGACGCCCGCACGCACGGCGTGATCGAGCGCCAGCGCGAGATCGACGCGCTCACCGGCGAGCAGGGCGCGCTCGAGGACGCTGCCGGCGAGGCGCACGACGCCCTGCACGCGGCCGAGGCGAGCGCCGCCGGCCTGCAGGAGCAGATCAACGCGCTGCGGCGCGAACTGCAGGCGGCGCAGGCGCAGGTCCATGCCGAGCAGGTCGAGGTGCTCAAGCTCGCCCAGGCGCGCAGCCGGGCGGACGAGCGTCGCAGCCAGCTGGCGCACGACCTCGCGGACCTGGTGCACCTGGACGCCAGCGAGCGCGAGCATCTGGCGCGCGCCGAGATGGAGTATGCGCGCGCCGCCGAACTCGCCGCGCTGCAGCGCGAGCGCCTCGACGCCGCTGCGGTGGTGCTCACCGAGCGCGAGCAGGCCCTGCGCGAGGCGCGCGCGCTCGAGCAGGCCGCCGCGCGCGAGCTGCAGGAGGCCCGCTTCTCCGAGCGCGAATGCGCGGGCAAGCTCGAGGACATCGCGCGCAACCAGCAGCTCGCCGCCGAGCAGCTGGCGCGCATCCTCGCCGAGACCGGGACGCGGCAGACGGAACTCGAGGCCGCCGACGACCACCGCAGCCACGAGGCCCTGCAGGCTGCACTCGGCCTGCGCGCCGGCCGCGAGGCCGCGCTCGCCGCGCGGCGCGATGCGCTGGAGGCGGCGACCGCCGCCTTGCGCCAGGCCGAGGAGATGCGCCTGCGCACCGAGCACGAGGCCGCGCCGGTGCGGGCACAGGTCGCCGAGCTGCGCCTCGCGGTGCAGGCCGCGGAGCTCGCCGTCGCCCAGTTCGAGGAGCGCCTGCAGGAGGCGCAGGCGGACGAGGCCGCGCTGGCGCCGCTGCTCGCCGCCGACCCCAAGGAGGGCGCGCTGCAGCGCGAGGTGGCGCGCCTCGCCCGCGACATCGCCGAGCTCGGCGCGGTGAACCTCGCCGCGCTCGACGAACTCAGGACCGCGAGCGAGCGCAAGGGCTACCTGGACGCCCAGACCGAGGACCTGCTGCAGGCCATCGAGACCCTCGAGGACGCGATCCGCCGCATCGACCGCGAGACGCGCGAGCAACTGCAGGAGACCTACAATACGGTCAATCGGCAGTTCGGCGCGCTGTTCCCGCAGCTGTTCGGCGGCGGCCGCGCCGAGCTGGTGCTCACCGGCGAGGAGATCCTCGACGCCGGCATCCAGATCGTCGCCCAGCCGCCGGGCAAGAAGAACACATCCATCCACCTGCTGTCGGGCGGCGAGAAGGCGCTCACCGCGATCGCGCTGGTATTTTCGATGTTCCAGCTCAATCCGGCGCCGTTCTGCATGCTTGACGAGGTGGACGCACCGCTGGACGATACCAACACCGAGCGCTACGCCAACATGGTCAAGCGCATGTCATCGCAGACGCAGTTCATCTTCATCAGCCACAGCAAGATCACGATGGAGTTCGCACAGCAGCTGGTCGGCGTGACGATGCAGGAGCAGGGGGTCTCGCGGGTGGTGGAAGTGGATATCGAAGAGGCGCTGCGCCTGGCCGAGCCGGCCGCAGCGTGAAGAGTACCGCGCAACACGCAGGAATTCGGAAAACCAAATGGACAGCGAACTTCAGATCGCACTGATCGGTGCCGGCCTGGCGGCCGTGGTGCTGGTCGTCGGTTACAACAAGTGGCAGGAGCGCAAGCATCGTCGCGACGCCGAGCGGGCCTTCCGGTCCGAGCATCGCGACGTGCTGCTCGAGCCGCGCGCCGAGGGTGATGCGGGCGAACGCCGTGAGCCGGGCATCGGCGCGGCCGAGGAGGAGGCGCGCCGCTTCAGCGAGGTGCCGCTCAAGCGCACCGCACCCGAACTGCCGCGCCTGCTCGATGCCCGCGCCGATTGCGTGATCCGGGTCGAGGCGATCGAAGCCCTCGACGTGGGCACCGTGTGGCTGATGCAGACCGAACAGCTCGCCGGCCTGAGCAAGCCGGTGCGCTGGTTCGGCTTCAATGACGCCGAGAACCTGTGGGTGCCGCTCGGCCCCGACAGCACCGGCGCCTGCCACTGGTTCTGTGCGGCGCTGCAGCTCGTCAATCGCCAGGGCTCGATCGGCGAGACCGACTTCATGCGCTTCACCGGCGGCGTCCAGCGCGTCGCCGATGCGATCATGGCGCTGCCGCCCGGGTTGCCGCTGCGTGCCGAGACCCTGCACAAGGCCACCGAGCTCGATCGCTTCTGCGCCGATGTGGACGTGCAGATCGGCGTCAACATCGTCGCCCGCGACGGCCAGTTCGAAGGCCGCGACATCCAGCGCGTGGCCGAGCGGCTCGGCCTGCGGCTCGCACCCGATGGCTGCTATCACGCGGTCGAGGATGAGCGCAGCCTGTTCACGCTCGCGAGCCTCGATGGCGGGGCCTTCTCGGCCGAGGGGCTCAGGGGGCTGGTCACGCGCGGGCTCACGCTGGTCATCGACGTTCCGCGCGTGGCGGGTGGCGGGCCGGTGTTCGACCGCATGATGCGCACCGCCAACGAGATCGCCGCCGAGCTCGGCGGCGAGGTGGTGGACGACAATCGCGCGCCCTTCGGCGCCGAGGCGGCGGCGATCATCCGCGGCCAGATCGAACAGTTCCAGGCGCGCATGGAAGAGTTCGGTCTCCCCGCAGGCGGCCCGCTCGCGCAGCGCCTGTTCGCCCTTTGAGCGATGGACGTGTTCGACTCGATCGGCGGGCAGCCCCTGCCGGCCGCTGACGATGGCTCGCCCGCGCAGCGGGCGGCCGCCTTGCGCGCGGAGATCGCACGCCACGACCACGCCTACTACGTGCTCGACGCGCCCATCGTCCCGGATGCCGAGTACGACCGCCTGTTCCGGGAACTGCAGGCCCTCGAGGCCGCGCACCCCGCGCTGCGCACCGCGGACTCGCCGACCCAGCGCGTCGGCGGCAAGCCGCTCGCGCAGTTTCCCGCGGTGCGCCACCGTGTGCCGATGCTGTCGATCCGCACCGAGACCGACACCGAGGCGAGCGGGGCCTTCGCCTTCGATGCGCGCGTGCGCCGCGAGCTCGCCCTGAAGGACGAGGACCCGCCGGTCGAATACGCTGCCGAGCTCAAGTTCGACGGCCTCGCGATCAGCCTGCGCTACGAGGACGGCGTGCTGGTGCAGGCGGCGACGCGGGGCGATGGCGAGACCGGCGAGGACGTCACCAGCAACGTACGCACGCTGAAGGCGATCCCGCTGCGCCTGCAGGGCGAGGCGCCGCCGGTGCTCGAGATTCGCGGCGAGGTCTATATGCGCCGCGACGACTTCGACCGCCTCAACGCCCGCCAGGCCGAGGCCGGCGAGAAGACCTTCGTCAATCCGCGCAACGCCGCCGCCGGCAGCATCCGCCAGCTCGACCCCGGCATCGCGGCGCGCCGGCCGCTGTCCTTCTTCGCCTATGGCCTCGGCGACACCGACGGGTGGACGCCGCCCGCGACCCACGCCGGGGTGCTCGACGCGATCGCGGCCTTCGGCCTGCCCGTCTGCGTGCACCGCGCGGTGGTGCAGGGCGCCCAGGGCCTGGTCGACTTTCATGCGCGCATCGGTGCGCTGCGCGACACGCTGCCCTTCGACATCGACGGCGTCGTGTACAAGGTCAATGCGCTGGCGCTGCAGCAGCAGCTCGGTTTCGTCACCCGCGAGCCGCGCTGGGCGGTGGCGCACAAGTATCCGGCCCAGGAGGCGCTCACGCTGCTGCGCGACATCGAGGTGCAGGTGGGCCGCACCGGTGCGCTGACCCCGGTGGCGCGGCTCGAGCCGGTCTTTGTCGGCGGGGTCACGGTGACCAACGCCACCCTGCACAACCAGGACGAGATCGACCGCAAGGACGTGCGCATCGGCGACTGGGTGATCGTGCGCCGCGCCGGAGACGTGATCCCCGAGGTGGTGGCGCCGGTGCTGGAGCGCCGCAGCGGCGAGCTGCCGCGCTTCGTGCTGCTGGACAGATTCCCCACCTGCCCGGTGTGCGGCTCGCACGTCGTGCGCGGCGATGATGAGGCGGTGGCGCGCTGCACCGGCGGGCTGTTCTGCCCGGCGCAGCGCAAGCAGGCGCTGCTGCACTTTGCCGGGCGGCGGGCGATGGACATCGAGGGGCTGGGCGACAAGCTGGTCGACCAGCTCGTCGATGCAGCCATCGTCAAGACGCCGGTCGATCTCTACCGCCTCGGCGTGCTCGCGCTCGCCAACCTCGAGCGCATGGGCGAGAAGTCGGCGCACAACCTGCTGGCGGCGATCCACAAGAGCCGCAGTACCACGCTGGCGCGCTTCATCTTCGCGCTCGGCATCCGCAACGTCGGCGAGGCCACCGCGCGCGACCTCGCTCGTCACTTCGGCAAGCTTGATGCGCTGATCGCGGCCGACGTCGACGCGCTGCAGCAGGTTCCGGACGTGGGGCCGATCGTGGCGCAGTCGATCGTCGAGTTCCTCTCCGAGCCGCACAATCGCGAGGTCATCGAGCAGCTGCGCGCGGCCGGCGTGCAGTGGGAGGAGGGCGAGCCGGCCGGTACGGTGTCCGGCGCGCTGGCGGGCAAGACCTTCGTGCTCACCGGCACGCTGCCGACCCTCAGCCGCGACGAGGCCAAGGGCCTGATCGAGGCCCAGGGCGGCAAGGTCGCGGGCTCGGTGTCGAAGAAGACCCATTACGTCGTGGCCGGCGCCGAGGCGGGCTCGAAACTGGACAAGGCGCAGGCCCTCGGCATCCCCATCCTCGACGAGGACGGGCTGCGTGAATTGCTGAACGAATCGGATACAAACGGCTGATGCGACCGGGCGCGGAATGGCGCATGATCCCGGCCGCTGCATTGCAGCACCCTTTCAATCTGGGAGAGCAAGAACAATGAAGAAGGTCACCAAGGCGGTGTTCCCGGTTGCCGGCATGGGCACACGCTTCCTGCCCGCCACCAAGGCGAGCCCGAAGGAAATGCTGCCGATCGTGGACAAGCCCTTGATCCAGTACGCGGTCGAGGAGGCGGTCGCCGCCGGCATCACCGACATGATCTTCATCACCGGGCGCACCAAGCGCTCGATCGAGGACCACTTCGACAAGGCCTACGAGCTCGAGACCGAACTCGAGGCGCGCGGCAAGAAGGAACTGCTCGAGATCGTGCGCAAGACGGTGCCCAAGGGCGTCAACTGCATCTACATCCGCCAGTCGGAAGCGCTCGGCCTGGGCCACGCCGTGCAGTGCGCGAGTCACGTGGTGAGCGATGAAGCCTTCGCGGTGATCCTCGCCGACGATCTGCTCGACAACAAGGACAGCACGCCGGTGCTGAAGCAGATGGTGGACGTGTACAACTACCACCGCTGCTCGGTGCTCGGCACCATGAACGTGCCGCGCGAGGAGACCCGCAGCTACGGCATCGTCAGCACCGAATCCGACAAGGGCCAGGTGCAGCGCATGACCGGCATCGTCGAGAAGCCCAAGCCCGAGGAGGCGCCGACGACGAAGGCGGTGGTCGGCCGCTACATCCTGACGCCGCGCATCTTCGACCACATCCGCGCGCTGAAGCCGGGCGCCGGCGGCGAATACCAGCTTACCGATGCGATCGCCTCGCTGCTCAAGGAGGAGGCGGTGCTGGCGTATCAGTTCAACGGCGTGCGCTACGACTGCGGCTCCAAGCTCGGCTACCTGAAGGCGACGATCGAGTTCGGCCTGCGCCACCCGGAGACCGGCGCGGATTTCGCCGCCTACCTGAGCGGCCGCTTCGGCGCCGACAGCAAGCCGGCGAAGGGCGCGAAGTAAGGGCGGGCGGCGATGCGCGCGGCCTGACCGCGCGCTGCGCGGGTGACGAGGGGCGGCCTGCGGGCCGCCCCTTTTCACAAGGTCTTCAGGTATTCGAGCAGGTCCGCCTTGTCCGCGGCCGGCAGGCCGGTGCCGAAGGCGTGGCCTTGGTTGCCGCCGCCGCGGGCTGAGACATCGTGCCGGCTGGCGCGGCGCTCGGCCTCGGCGCCGCTGCTGACGAAGCCGACGCGCTCGGGATCGTAGACGTCGTAGCCGCGCCAGAACACCCGCGGCCGTCGCTCGGGCGGCTCGAGCAGGTCGTGCAGCGTCGGCACCGAACCGTTGTGCAGGTAGGGCGCGCGCAGCCAGATGCCGTCGAGGAAGGCGGCGACATAGCCGGTGAGCGGTGCCTCGACCAGTCCCGGGCGCTCGATGCCCATCCCCGCCACCACCGCGTTCGCCTCGCGCGCCGCGCGCTCGTTCCAGGTGCCGATGCGCTCGGGGCTGGTGCCGACCTCGGCCAGCGGCACCACCGTGCCGGTGCGCGCCGAGGCATGGCAGCCGGCGCAGGTGGTCTCGAACACCGCCTTGCCGCGTGCGGCGCGCCCGGCATCGATCGGGAACGGGTAGGGCGGTGCGCGCTTGGCCGACACGTAGCCGATCAGCCAGCGCACCTCGCCGAGGAACTCGGCGTTGTCCTTGGGGGCCGCGCCGAGCAGGCCGAGCGCCGAGTCGATCACCACCGAGTACGCGTCATGGCTGTCGCCGGCGAAGTTCATTCGCATGCCGGCGTCGGCGCGGTACTTGCCGAGGTTCCACAGGGAGGGCATGTCGGTGGGGCCGAAGCTGTCGTCCATCGGCCAGCGGATCATGAAGTACTTGGTGAGGTTCATTGCGTCGTCGCGGCCGCGGCCCCAAGGCGGGAAGTCGCTGCGGTAGAGCCAGGCGAACTGGGCCTCGCGCTCGAGCAGGCGCTTCTTGGTGATCGGGATGATCACGAAGCGGTAGAGCAGGCGGTCGATGAAGGACAGCTCGGTGACCAGATTGATCTCGGCCATCAGGTTGTCGGCGTTGAAGCGCGGATCCTTTGCGCAGTCGACCAGGAAGCGGAAGAAGGCCCACAGGTTCAAGGTGTGGTTGGGTCCGGTGGGCACGAACACCGGCGCTGCGTCGGCCTGCGTGCGGTAACTCGCGGTGTGGCAGGACGCGCAGTTGTTGGCCACGCGCGGAAAGCCCACCACCTTCTTGGAGAAGCCGACCGGCAGCTCCTGGCCTTCTTCCCACACCACGCCGAAGGCGGCGTAGCCGCCCGGCCCGGGGAGCTTGTCGGGGAACATGCGCGGCAGCACGTAGAAGATCCAGTAGGGGATGCCGGCGTCGCGCTCGGCGCCGATCGAGCCGTACTTGAAGCGCATGTCGGGGTCGGCGGTGACCCATTCGGGCTGCGCTTCCTCGCGGAAGAACTTGTACCAGGCGAAGCCCGCCCCGGCGGCGCCGAGGGCGAGCAGCACGATCAGGGCGAGCAGCAGGCTGCGTCCACGGCTGCGGAGCGTGCGGACGGGGCTGGCGCGCGGGCCCTGCGGCCGGGGCGGTGTGGACGGGGCGGTTTTCATGGCTGTCTCCCCCTGATTCAGAAGGTCTTCAGATACTCGACCAGGGCGTCCTTGTCGGCGGCGGGCAGGGCCGTGCCGTAGGCCTCGCCCTCGTGGCCGCCGTTGCCGTTGCCGGGCAGGCGGGTGTCGAAGGCGAACAGGTGTTCGCCGGCCGCGGGCGCGGTGGCGGCGCAGGCCGCATCCGTGGTGGCGCTGGCGAAGCCGACGCGCAGCGGGTCGATCAGCGTGCTGCCGCGCAGGAAGCAGCGCGGACGCGCGGCGGCCGGCTCGAGCAGGTCGCGCAGCGTCGGCACCGAGCCGTTGTGCAGGTAGGGCGCGCGCAGCCAGATGCCGTCGAGCGGCATGTTGGCGTAGCCCTGGGTCTTGCGGAAATGGCGGAAGCGATGCGGATAGCCGGCGTACAGCGTGCCCTGGTTCACCGCCAGGTCGCGGCTGTAGGAATCGAGCCGGGCGCGGTCGGTGGCGATCTCGGCGATCGGCGTCACATGGCCGACCTTAGCCCCGCTGAAGTCGTTGCCGCTGGCGCCGTGGCAGTCGGCGCAGTAGTGCGCGTAGAGCGTGGCGCCGCGGGCGGCCAGCGCGGCATCGACCGCATGCGGCCAGGGCGGTGGCGCCAGCTCGAGCAGCCAGGCCTCGACCCGGCCGATGGCGGCGAGGTCGATCGTCGGCGGCGTGGTGCCGGTGCCGTAGGCGGCGCTCTTGTTGCGCTCCTCGGTGTGGGTGTTGTTGCCGTCCCAGTGCAGCTCCATGCGCTGGCCGTCGGCGCGCACCATGCGCTTGCCCTGATGCCAGATCGACGGGAAGTCGGAGGCGCCCAGGCGTTCGTGCGCGGGCAGCTGCGCCACCGGGAAATTGAATAGCACCTTGGCGGCATTGAAGGTGTCGACCCGCCCCGGCCCCCAGGGCGGTTGCGCGAACACGAAGGTGAAGCGCCCGCGCAGCATCAGCAGGCGCTCGCGCATCAGCGCGATCGCCACCGGATAGACGAGGTAGCGGTCGATCAGGCTCAACCCGCCGCTCAGGCGTTCGATCTCCGGGACGATGAATTCGCGCGAGAAGCGCGGCCCGGCCGCGCAGTCGAAGAAGAAGGCCTGGAAGGCGCGGATGTCGAAGCGGTGCGCGGGCATGCCGACGACCAGCCGTTCCGGCGCAGCAGGCCCGGCGCGCACCAGGCCGGTGTGACAGGCGGCGCAATTGAGGAAGACGCGGTCGATGCCGAGGTGGCGGCGCTTCGAGACACCCACCGGCAGGTCGCGCCCCGGCTCGTAGATGAAGCCGAGCGAGGCGTAGCCGACGCCGGGCAGGTGCTCGGCGCAGACCTGCGGCAGCGCCTGCCAGATCCAGTACGGGAAGCCGGATTCACGCTCGCCGCCGGTGGAGCCGTACTTGAAGTGCTCGACCGGGTCGGCGTAGGCCACCGGCTCGTCGGGCAGGAAGCGGACCGCCGCGTGGATCGCGGTCCCGGCGAGCACGAGCCAGGGCAGCAGCACCAGCATGCGAAGCAGCCAGCGGGGGCGCCTGGCGGCGGGCGCGGAGCCGGGGGTGACACCGGGATCAGGTGTCGAGTGCGGACCGGACGAGCGATTCACGGTGGATCTCCTCGGCGTGGCCGGCTCAGAGCCCGCCCGGCCGGCACGGCGGCAGGCTGGCGTAGGGCTGCTCAAGCACTGTTGCCGCGCTGTTGCCGCCGGCCTGCAGCAGTCGCCCGATCAGGGCCTGCATGCCGTCCAGATCGGTCGAGCGCGCGAAGTCGGCAGCGTGAGGCGCAGCCGGGGGTGGCATCGGCGTCTTCAGGCGCGCGCCCGGCGGCAGGCGGTTCATCTGCAGGCGGTAGTAGATGCGCGGCGCGCAGGCGGCGAGCTTCGTGCGCACTGCGGCCTCGTCCCCGCGCAGGAAGGCGGGCGGAAAGGCAGCGTCCTCCGCATGGCACTGGCTGCACTGGCGCAGGAAGGGCTGCAACTCATCGGGCCAGCGGGTCGCCAGCGGCGGCACGGACGCGGCGCTCGCGGCATGGGCGTTGTCAGGCGGCGCGGGCGCGGCGCTCGCGGCGTGGGCGCCATCAGCGATCGTTGGGAGTTCGCCGCGCGCAGCGTATGCGCCCCCCGGAGTTGGCAGCGTGCTGTGCGGCCGGGGCGCGGTGAATGTCGCGTCCGCCAAGGCGTCGGCGCCGAGCGCGGCCAGCAGCGGACCGAGCAGGACGTGACGGCGCAGCGGGCCGTCGCCGAGGGCGTCGTCGTCGCCCGTCCGGTTGCGCTGCGCCAAGGTCTCGACCGCGTCACGCAGCGGCTGCAGGTCGTCGATCAGCGCGAGGCGAATCTCGGCCTGGTCGCTGTCCGGCGCCGCCGGCTCGGGGCCGGAGAGGGCGGGGGCCGAGGGGGGAGTGGCAACGGGGGCAGTGGAAAAGGGGACAGTGGCCGAGGGCGCAGGGGGCGAGGGCGCAGGACCCGAGAGGACGAGCCCGACGATGCGCTCGCCGCCGGGCAGGCGCAGCGGGGCGCCGCGGCGCTCGGCCGGCTCGAAGCGCAGGCGGTCGCCAGACCCCACCCGACCCTCACCCGCGCGCACCAGCGCAACCCCGGACGCCGCCGCGCCGTGCGGCGGCTGCAGGCGGTCGATGACCCCGGCGTCGAAGCGCCCGGGGAAGGCCGCATCGCCATGAAGGCGCATCTGCAGACGCAGGCCTGCCGGATCGGCGCAGTCCAGGTCCAGCCGCGCGCCCCCTGCCGCGGTGCGGGCGCTGCAGGACAGGGTTCGTTCGCCCACCGGGGCCGGCGGACGCTGGGCGAGCAGGCGTGTGATCAGGGCGAGGTCGGCGTCGGAGAAGAAGCCGCCCAGTAGGCGCAGGAAGCGCTCGGCGTCGGCGGCGTCGCGGCCCTGCCAGTGCTCGAGCGGGGTGCGCAGGGCGAGCGGATCGAAGGCGGCGCCGATGTCCGCGTAGCGCGCGAGCTGTGCATCCTCGGGCGGGGCGAGACCGCCTTCGATGCCGGCGAAGGGCTGGCGGTTGGCGATCTGCGGGTCGGGCACCACCAGCCCCAGCGGCCAGCGCAGCGCCCAGTTGGCCAGCAGCGGCTCGAGCAGACGGGTGCGGAAGCGTGTGTCGGCGGTGTCTGGCGGCGATCCGCCGAGGCGCAACAGCAGGGCCTGCAGCAAGGCCTCGGCCCGGCAGTCGATGCCTGCCTGCGGCGTGCTGGATGCGCAGCCGTGCCGCCACAGGTCCTGGGCGAGCGCCAGGCGGTTGGCGCGCGCGGTGGCGGCGTCGATCGCGTCGGGCACGTCCACGCCATGGCGCCACCGCAGGCCATAGAAGTCGCGCCCGGTGGCGGCGAGGCGGGCCGCGATCGGCGGGCTGGCGCTGGTCTCGTCCCACGAGGGGCGCGAGAAGATCGGCGCCGCGTTCTGGTGGCAGGCGAGGCACAGGCTGCGATTGGCGGGCAGCACCCGCGGCCGCGCTCCGGCGCGGTAGTCCAGCACGAGCTGGAACTCGAAGCGGCCGGCGTCCTCGCTGTAGCTGATCACCTCGAGCGACTCGGCCTTCTCGTGGTAGGCGACGTAGAGCCGGTCCTTGAGGTAGGGATGGCCAGGCGGGGCGTCGGCGGGCGGCTCGCCGTTGGCGGCGGCGACCACGCGCGGGTAACGGAAGGCATCGACGTCGCCGGCGGCATGGCGCTGCAGCGAGCGACCGAGCGGAATGAGCACCACCGCCAGGCCGCCCATCGGCCGCGTCGGGTCGAGCTGGGCGCGCAGCCGCTGCAGCAGCACCGGGAAGGGGAAGGGCACGGTGGGTTGGCCGTCCTCGGTGTCGAGCAGCTGCTCGAACAGCGAGCGTCCGGGCGCGAGCTGGGTCGTTGCGCCGTCGGGTGCCGCCGCGCTTGCCGCCGCCGGGGCTGCGGCCGTGGCTGCCTGGGCAAGCTGGGCGACCGGGGTGGCCAGTACGCCGCAGAGCAAGGTCCACATCATCGATCTCCCGAGCGAGAGGCGGTCAGGCAGCGGTTTCATGCGCACTTCCCTGGCCTGCGGCCCGGCCGGCTCGCCCCGGCCGCCCGCTCAGCCGCTGCCCGCGGCCGAGGCGATCAGGCGCTGCTGGGTGCCGGTCCAGCAGTCCTGTGCGACCTGCCCGGTCTTCAGGAAGGCGTCGCGGCCGGCGGCGATCATGTCCTCGTTGTAGAGCACGAAATTCACCACGAAGGCCCGATCCATGTAGGCGCGACCGAGATAGAAGCCCGGGTACACCATGCGGATCTCGTCGCGGATGGCAAAGCCGTTGCGCCCCGCGAGCAGGTCGGGCATGCGGCGATAGCCGGGGAGCTCGTCGGTGAAGGCGTAGTCGATGATGATCGACTCGCGGCGGCCGTCGAGCAGGCTCTGGCCGCAGTACAGCTTGGCGGGGAACAGCAGCCACTGCTCCTTGCCCTTGACGCTGATCTTCTGCAGCGGCGTCTGCGCGCTCTCCTCGACCAGGCCGAGCTTGCGCAGCGTGGCGAGGTCCTCGATGCGGTTGCGCAGCAGGCGCGTGTCGCGATAGAAGACCTTGCCTTTCCAAAGCGTCTCGCCGATCAGGTCGAGCTTGGCGCCGCCCACATTGACCGCCAGGCTCTTGAGCCCGCCGCCGGCGATCTCGGACAGCCGCAGCTTGCCGCTGCCGCCGCGCGGGAAGAACAGGTCGCCCTCGAAGGGACCGTCGGGAATCGGCCCGGCGGTGAGGCGGGCGTAGATCTGGTCGACCTGTTCCTGATCGAGGCGGGCGATGCTCTGCGGCGTGATCTTGTACAGGTCGGCGGTGGACAGCGGGTGACGATGCTCCACCCAGGCGAAGTCGGGCTTGCCCGCGTAGGGTGCGTCGTACTTGGCGAAGGCGATGTCGGGCGCCTCGTCGTCGTCATCGCCGAACAGGCCACAGGCCGACAGGGCGAGGGCGGCGCAGGCGGCGAGCAGGGCGCGCCGGGGTCGGGAAGAATGCTTGCTCATGATCCAGTCCCCCATCGGTTTACAGCGTGGCGAGGAAGGCGATCAGCGCGTTCTTGTCGGCGTCGGACAGGTCCTCGCCGAAGCGGTGGCCCTCGTTCTCGATCTCCGCCGTGCAGCTGCTGTAGACCTGCTTGATCAGGTAGGGGCGCGCCTTCAGCGCCTCGACCAGGCCATTGGGCTTGCCGGCCACATCCTTCGCCACCGCCTTCAGGTCGGCCAGCACCTGCCTCGCGGTGTCCTTGCCGAGGCGCTCGCGCAGGCTGCGCTCGAGCGCATCGGGCGCGGTCTTGGCGCGTACCAGGTCGACGATGAAGGCCTTGTGCTGGAAGTTGCCCAGGGTACCGGCGGTGACGCCGCGGCCGTCGATCTCGCTCGGGATGGTCAGCTCGAAGCCGAGCAGGGTCTCCTTGTCGGTGCCGTCCCACAGCCGCGGCCCGACGCGCAGGGTGACGTCCTGATTGAGCAGGGTCACCTTCGGGATGCGCTGCGCCGGGTTGAGCAGCGCATGCATCGACTCGAGGTACAGCCGGTAGCGGCCCTCGACGCTCGGGTCGTAGGCGAAGCAGGCCGGTTGCTGCGAGGCCGGCAGCAGCTTCACGTTGCTGCCATCGACGTAGCGCGGACGCTGGGCGTAGAAGTCGTTGGCGGGGTTCTGCGGATTGCCGCACAGCTCGGGGCCGAGCGCGTTGTTGTGCAGGAAGGGCGCGTGGGCCCACAAGTTGAGCAGCGAGATGTTGCGATAGTGGCCGCGCCCGCCGTCACCCGGCTCGCGCACATTGGGGTCGGGCGGCTGGGCGCGCAGGGTCTCGGAGCCGTATTCCTGCCAGACGTGGCCGGCCATGTGGTTCGAGTGCAGTGCGCGGCAGCGGAAGGTGCCGACCTCGGACACCGCGGTGGGGCGGTCGTTGCCCAGCCAGTCCTCGCGCAGCCCGGTCTTGAGGTCGAGCTTGTGGAAGTCGAGGCTCGCGAACTCGCCATGCGCGGCAGCCGGCTGGCTCGAGTGGCAGCGCGCGCAGCTGTTGGCAAAGACCTCGCGGCCGCGGGCCACCGCGCCGCTGCCGAAGTCGCGCTCGAGCTCGACGATCAGGTCCTGCTCGGTGTAGCGGGCGAGCGGGTCCCGTGCGCGCAGCAGGTTCTCGCGCGCCTCACGCAGGTCGGTCGCGCGGCCCTCGGCCGACATGAAGAAGTCGAGGATGTTGACCAGGCGGTCCTCGATCGCGCGGAAGTTCGGGCAGTCGCGCCGGCACTGGCCGATGTCGAAGGGCGTCTGGCCGAAGCCGCGCTGCTGCGGATCGAGCTGGCGCAGGTCGGCGAGGTGGTTCACCCAGCACTGCTCGGAGCAGGAGCCGATGTTGAAATACACCCGCTGGATCGCCTCCAGCGCGCCGATCGAGTCCTCGCCGCCCTTGAGGATGTGGTGCACGGCCTCCTTCTGCAGCGACTTCTCCCAGCACTTGCCGTCGCGGCCGGGCTCGCACCAGCACTTGGCCTCGTCGGCGCCCTGCGCGCAGGCGGCCACCTTGCGCCACTTGAGCACCGACTCGTCGGCGAAGGTCGGCCGCCGGGCGAGATTGATGAGGGCGTTGATGGTGCCCGGATTGTTCACCTGGTCGGTCGGGATCGCCGAGGTGTCGCTGGTGCCGGGGCGGGCGTGGGCGAACATCTGCCACTCGAGTGTGTTCGAGGCCATGCCCGAGACCATGATCTCGGAGATGCGCGTGTATTGGTTGCCGATCAGGCCCTTGATGTTTTCCCAGGCGGGGTGGGCGGGGTCGGCCGGCGGGTTGAGCGGATCGAAGGCGATGTGGCAGGAACCGCAGGAGGTTCCGATCAGGAACGGTGGTTCGATCGCGCCGTCCTGCAGGTGCGAGCGCGCGGCCTCGCCGCGTCCGCCGGCCGCGGCGATCGGCCGGTGGTAGCCTTCCCAGGTCCCGGCGCGGCCGTTGAGCTTCAGCCAGGCCTCGCGATCGAAGCGCGGATTGGGGAACTTGCGGATGCCGAGGGCGCCGGTCGAGGTGCCGAAGCGCAGGTCGCAGGCGTCATGGCGCTGGTCGCTCGGGCCATGCACGTCGCCGGCCTTGAGCGGGGCGTCGCGGAAGTCGCAGGCGGGGTCGCGGTAGCCGTCGCGCCCGACGTAGGCCAGCAGTTCCTCGTCGCCGGGGCACCAGTCGAGGCCGTAGGTCTCGTCCGCACTCTGCGCCGGGCAGTTGGCGCTGCCGGGCGTGCAGCAGGCGGGGTCGTTGATGATGCCCCAGGCGCGGAAGCGGTCGCCGCGCTCGTCGCTGCGCAGTACGCGGAACCAGTCGATCAGCACGCCGACGCGTTGCTGGAAGACATAGGTGTGGAAGCGCTCGTTGCCGGCGGTGGCCTTGAACCAGATCAGCCTCCCGGCGCATTGGGATTCGTCGAGGCCTTCACGGGCACAGGCCTCGTAGTAGGGCCGGTCCTGCTCATGGACCTGCGCGACGCCGCCCGCGGCGGCCGGCGGCTGCGCGGCCAGCGGAGTCGGGAAGGAGGCGAGAAGGGCGACGACCGGAAACCAGATCGCCGCCAGCCATGACGGGGCGCGGACCATGTCGGTTCTCCTGAAGCGACGGGTCGGCAGGGGGAATGGTGTGCGCCTGTGGCACACCCGCAGGGTCGCGATCTGCCCGTCGTCACCCGGATGAGGACGGTGGGGCGATCCGTTTCGCGGCGAAGCTCTCTGTCGGCTCAGGGCGCGTCCCGCCGCGCAGCGCGGCAGGCGTTCCCGTTAGTTGTGGTATTTCCGTGATAGCAGTTGGCCGGCCATTTGCAAGCACGCCGGCATGGGCCCTGCACGGCGGCAGCCGCCACGGATGAAAAAACGCCCTCGGCGCCGGGGCGCGGAGGGCGTTACGGGTCGGAGGCAGCGGCCGGTCAGGCGTCGGCGGCCTTCGCGGCGCGCTTGCGCTCGTGCTCCTGCAGGAAGCGCTTGCGCAGGCGGATCGACTTCGGCGTGATCTCGACCAACTCGTCGTCGGCGATGAACTCGATCGCCGACTCGAGCGTGAGCTGGATCGGCGGGGTGAGGTTGATCGCCTCGTCCTTGCCCGAGGCGCGCACGTTGGTGAGCTGCTTGCCCTTGATCGGGTTCACCACGAGGTCGTTGTCGCGCGAATGCACGCCGATGATCATGCCCTCGTAGAGCGCGTCGCCCGGATTGACGAACATCCGGCCGCGATCCTGCAGGTTCCACAGCGCATAGGCCACGGCCTCGCCGTTGTTCTGCGAGATCAGCACGCCGTTGCGGCGCTCGGCCATCTGGCCGGCCATCGGGCCGTAGTCGTCGAACACGTGGCTGGCGAGGCCCGTGCCGCGGGTCAGGGTCAGGAACTCGCCCTGGAAGCCGATCAGGCCGCGCGCCGGGATGCGGTACTCGAGGCGCACGCGGCCCTTGCCGTCGGGCTGCATGTCCTGCAGTTCGCCACGGCGGCGGCCGAGCTCTTCCATGACGCCGCCCTGGTGATCCTCCTCGACGTCCACCGTCAGCAGCTCGTAGGGCTCGCACTTGACGCCGTCGATCTCCTTGTAGACCACGCGCGGCCGGCCCACCGCCAGCTCGTAGCCTTCACGGCGCATGTTCTCGAGCAGGATGGTGAGGTGCAGCTCGCCACGGCCGGAGACCTCGAACACGTCCGAGTCCTGGGTGTAGTTGACGCGCAGCGCGACGTTCTTCAGCAGTTCCTTCTCCAGGCGCTCGCGGATCTGGCGGCTGGTGACGAACTTGCCTTCACGGCCGGCGAGCGGCGAGGTGTTGACCATGAAGTTCATCGTCAGCGTCGGCTCGTCCACCGCGATCGGCTTCATCGCGTCGGGGTGATCCGGGTCGCACAGCGTGACGCCGATGTTGACCTGGTCGATGCCCGCGATCAGCACGATGTCGCCGGCCTCGGCCGATTCCGCCGCCGAGCGCTCAAGGCCCTTGAAGGTGAGCACCTGGCTGACCTTGCCCTTGCCGCGGTTCTCGTCGCCGTACAGCACGACGACTTCCTGATTGGGGCGGATGCGGCCGCGCTTGATGCGGCCGATGCCGAGCTGGCCCATGTAGGTCGAGTAGTCGAGCGAGCACACCTGCAGCTGCAGCGGGCCGTCGGCGTTGACCTCGGGCTGCGGCACGTACTTGAGGATGGCCTCGAACAGCGGGCGCATGTCGCCGCGCTCCTCGTCCAGGTTCTCGACCGCGAAGCCGTTGAGGCCCGAGGCGTAGATCACCGGGAAGTCGAGCTGCTCCTCGGTGGCGCCGAGCTTGTCGAAGAGGTCGAAGGTATGGTTGATGACCCAGTCCGGACGCGCGCCCGGGCGGTCGATCTTGTTGATCACGACGATCGGCTTGAGGCCGAGCGCGAGCGCCTTGCGGGTGACGAAGCGGGTCTGCGGCATCGGGCCCTCGACCGCATCGACCAGCAGCAGCACGCTGTCGACCATCGACAGCACGCGCTCGACCTCGCCGCCGAAATCGGCGTGGCCCGGGGTGTCGACGATGTTGATGTGGGTCTCGCCGTACTGGATCGCGCAGTTCTTGGCGAGGATGGTGATGCCGCGTTCCTTCTCGATGTCGCCCGAGTCCATGACGCGCTCGGCGACCTGCTGGTTTTCGCGGAAGGTGCCGGACTGGCGCAGCAGCTGGTCGACGAGGGTGGTCTTGCCATGGTCGACGTGGGCGATGATGGCGATGTTGCGGATGGCGCGGGACATGGAGGAGGGCGGGAAGTCTTTGAAAGGGCGAGGATTCTAACATGGGCTGCGGCGGCGCAGCATGGAATTCTCGAGCTTTCCGGGGGGCGTGCTAGAATCCCGCGCCCAGTCTCGAGAGGTCTAGGAATGCTTGCGATCATCGGCGGCAGTGGACTCACCCAGTTGTCGAACATGGAGATCGAGCGCCGCGAGGTCGCGCGCACGCCCTACGGCGAGCCCTCCGGGGCGCTCGCCTTCGGCCGCATGTGCAACGAGCCGGTGGTCTTCCTCGCCCGCCATGGCTATGGCCATACGATCCCGCCGCACCTGGTGAACTACCGCGCCAACATCTGGGCGCTGAAGGAGGCGAAGGTCTCGGGCATCGTCTCGGTGGCCTCGGTCGGCGGCATCCGCTCCGACCTCGCGCCGGGCACGCTGATCGTTCCCGACCAGATCATCGACTACACCTGGGGCCGCAAGAGCACGTTCTTCGATGGCGGCGAGTCGCCGGTGCGCCACATCGACTTCACCCACCCCTACGACGAGGCGCTGCGGCGCCGGCTGCTCGCCGCCGTGCGCGCGGCGGGCGACAGCGCGGTCGACGGCGGCGTCTATGCGAGCACGCAGGGGCCGCGGCTGGAGACGGCGGCCGAGATCAACCGCCTCGAGCGCGACGGCGCCGACATCGTCGGCATGACCGGGATGCCGGAAGCCGCGCTCGCCCGCGAACTCGGGCTGCCCTACGCGGCGATCAGCGTCGTGGTCAATTACGCCGCCGGGCGCTCGTCGAGCGAACACGGCATCCATTTCGGCGACATCGAGCTCGTCCTGCAGGAGTCCATGGTGCGGGTGCGCAACGTGCTCGAGTGTCTCTGTCACGTCTGAGGTTGCAAACGATGAAACGCATTGAATCAGCATTCGAGCACGTGCTCTTCACCAGCCGCTGGCTGATGGCGCCGGTCTATTTCGGCCTCGTGCTGGCGATGGTGCTGCTGCTGGTGAAGTTCGCCAAGGAGCTGATCGGCCTGTTCGCCGGAATCTGGTCGGCCTCGGGCGGGGAACTGATCATCGGCGTGCTGTCGCTGGTCGACGTGGCGCTGATCATGAACCTGCTGATCATCATCATGTTCAGCGGCTACGAGAACTTCGTCTCGAAGATGGAAGACCTGCACTCGCACCGCGACCGTCCGGAGTGGATGGGCCACATCGGCTTCTCCGACCTCAAGCTCAAGCTGATCGGCTCGATCGTCGCGATCTCCGGGATCGAGCTGCTCAAGGCCTTCATGAACGCCCACAACCTCACCGACCGCCAGCTCGGCTGGATGGTGGGCATCCACGTCACCTTCCTGTTCTCCGGCCTGCTAGCTCGGGGCGCTGGTTGCGCGGGTGGCTGTCCCACTTCGGCCCGCCGACCGCGCCGAGCAGGATGGCGTCGGCCGCGCGCGCGAGCTCGAGCGTGGCCTCGGGCAGCGGGTTGCCGGTGGCGTCCA
>JAREIX010000228.1 GCA_029286945.1 Thauera sp.
CGCGCGCTTCCTGCGCAAGCCGCAGGAGGTGAAGCTGCTCGAGCAACACGCCGGCAGCAAGATCCGCCAGCGCTTCTACGAGATCGAGCACCCGGCGCGCCTGCAGGCGGTGGCGAAGCTGCTGCGCCACTACCGCCCGGTGAGCACCCTGGCCTTCTGCAACACCCGCCAGCAGTGCCGCGACCTCGTCGAGCTGCTGCGCGCGCAGGGCTTCGCGGCCCTCGCCCTCAACGGCGAGATGGAGCAGCGCGAGCGCGACCAGGTACTGATCCAGTTCGCCAACCGCAGCTGCTCGGTGCTGGTCGCCACCGACGTCGCCGCGCGCGGGCTCGACATCGCCCAGCTCGAGGCGGTGATCAACGTCGACGTCACGCCCGACCCGGAGATCCACATCCACCGCATCGGCCGCACCGGCCGCGGCGAAGAAGACGGCTGGGCGCTGAACCTTTGCAGCAGCGCGGACAGGCGCCGCGTCGCCAGCATCGCGCAGATGATGGGCTTCGAGCCGGCGTGGCACGCGCTCGACGAGCTGCTCGAGGACGAATCGCAGCCATTGCAGGCACCGATGACGACGCTGCTGATCCTCGGTGGCCGCAAGGACAAGATCCGCCCCGCGGACGTGCTCGGCGCGCTCACCGGCGAAGCCGGATTCACGCGCGAGCAGGTCGGCAAGATCACCGTCACCGACCAGACGACCTACGTCGCCGTCGAGCGCACGATCGCGCACGAGGCGGTGCGTCGCCTGTCGGCCGGCAAGCTCAAGGGCAGGAAGGTGAAGGTGCGCGCGCTGGAGGTTTGAGACCCGGGCTCTGAAGCTTGGCGTATGAGGCACGGCGTCCGGGCCACGGCCGCCGAGCCCGCAACCTCAGGCGGGCCGTGACGCCAGTCCCGCGATCTGCGCGCGCAGGGCCTCGCATTCGGCCTCGAAGCCCGCACGCGCAGCGGCGAAGTGCGCGTCCCAGTCCTCCACCTGGCGCGCCTTGCGGTAAGCGGGATCGAGCTGCAGGGTCTGCACGGCAAGGATCAGGTCGGCGACCTTGTGCTGCAGCTCGCTCACCCGGCGCCTGAGCCCGCTGCTCGCGGGCGCCGCGCCCGCGCTCATCGTGCCCGGCTCTGCGGTGCCCGCCGCCCACTCCGCCAGTTCGGCGGTGATGGCGCGCAGGCCCTGCAGGTCGCGCGCCTGGTAGGCGGCCTGCACGCGCAGAAACATGTCGTGCGCCTCGGCGCGCTCGGCCTCCGCCGCGCGATCGGGATGGCAACGCATGGCCGCCGCGCGATAGAGCCGGCGCAGCTCGTCCTGTTCGTCCTCGTCGAGCTCGGGCAGCGGCGCGGCGGTGTGCTCGGTGCTGCGGCGGTAGGCGTCGAAGTCCTCGTCGGCCTGGCGCGCCTTCTCGGCATCGGCCGCCGTGCCCGAGCGCTCGGCCTTGAGCCTGAGGTATTCCTGGCGCAGACGCAGACACTCGCCCACCACGTCGCCGAGGGCGGCGTACTGGTGCTGCTCGTAGCTGCGCACCTGGTGCTCCATGTCGGCCAGCCGGCTGGTGAGGTCGAGCATCTGCCCCTCCAGCAAGGCGCAGCGCGAGAGCAGGCGTTCGGCGTCCGGATCGGGCGCGGCGATGAGCGCGGAAGGCGTGACGGGGTCGGGGTCGGGCGTGACCTGAGGCTCAGGCATGGTCGGGGCCTCCGTCACCGCGGGCGCCATCTCGGAGCGCAGTTGGGCGGCCACCGTGTTCGGCACTTCGGGCGCCAGTTCGGGCGTCGCTCTGGGCTGCATTGCGGGCGCTGGCTCCGGCGTCACTGCGGACGCCACCTCGAGCACCGGCGCGTCGGGCACCGTTTGCGGTGCCACGGGCGCGGCCCGCGCGGACGGCAAGGGCTCGGGAGCGGCGGACTTCCCGCCGAACAAGCGAATGATGGCTGCACGAATGCTTGCCAGGGACTGGCGGAAACGCAATTTCGGCCTCGAGCAGGGATGGAGATGGACGCAACATGCAATATGTTGCACTGCACCATAAAGCCCTGACAACCAGAGTTCTGCATCGCGAAGCACGCGCCGGTTTATCCTCGGCGCACTTGATGCCGCGCGCAGCGGTCCTGGCCGGTGCGCAGTCAAAGCGCCCACCGACCCCGCGCCGCCCCGAGCGCGATCAACCGGAAGCCGCCCACCTTGAAGCTCTACTACGCCGACCACTTCGTCCTGCCCCTGCCCGCGGGCCACCGCTTTCCGATGGAGAAGTACTCGCGCCTGCGCACGCGTCTGCTCGACAGCGGCCTGTTCGCCGACGACGACTTCCGCGTCCCTGTTGCCGCCAGCGACGTCGAGATCCTGCGTGCCCACGACGCCGGCTACCTGCGGCGCGCCGCCGGCGGCACGCTCGAGGCCGCTGAGGTGCGGCGCATCGGCTTTCCATGGAGTGCGGCGATGGTCGAACGCTCGCGCCGCTCGGCAGGCGCCACGCTGGCAGCCTGCCGCAGCGCGCTCGCTCGCGAAGGCGGCAGCGCCTGCGCCGCGAACCTGGCCGGCGGCACGCATCACGCGCATCGCGACTTCGGCTCGGGCTTCTGCGTGTTCAACGACGCCGCCATCGCCGCGCTGGCGATGCGCGCCGAAGGCCGCGCCGGCCGCATCGCCATCGTGGACTGCGACGTGCACCAGGGCGACGGCACCGCCGCCATCCTCGCCGACACGCCCGAGGTGTTCACCTGCAGCCTGCACGGTGCCAAGAACTTCCCCTTCCGCAAGCAGGCGAGCGACCTCGACGTCGATCTGCCCGACGACACCGGCGACGAGGCCTACCTCGCCGCGCTCGACGCGGCGCTCGACACGGTCTTCACCCGCGCCCGCCCCGAGCTGGTGATCTACCTCGCCGGCGCCGACCCCTACGCGGGCGACCGCCTCGGACGGCTCGCGCTCAGCATCGACGGCCTGCGCCAGCGCGACGAGCACGTGCTCGCCATGTGCCGCGCCGCCGACGTGCCGGTCGCCGTGGCCATGGCCGGCGGCTACGCGGAGCCAATCGACGACACGGTGACGATCCACTTCAACACCATCTGCACGGCGGCGCGGATGATGCAGCAAGGCTGAAGGCCCGGACTGGCCCCGCAGTGCAATACGCGGCCGGCTTCGGAATGTCTATAATCGCTGTATTAGCTAATACAGCCAGGAGAGGCGCATGCGCACCATGACTTCCGTCGAGGCCCAGAATCGTTTTGGCGAACTGATCGACAGCGCCCAGCGCGAACCCATCAGCATCACACGTCGGGGCCGGCCAGTCGCCTTCGTGCTCTCCCCCGAGGACATGAAGGACCTGCTCGCCGTGCGCGACCAGCGCGCCCGCGCGCTCGACGACTTCCAGGCGTTTTTTGCCAGCGCAGATACCCGGCTTGAACCGGCGGCTGGGGATCTCGACGACGAAGACGTGAAGCGACTCGTGAATGAACTTCGTTAAGCGCATCGTCTTCGACACCAGCACGCTGGTGAGCGCGGTCTTGAGACCAGGATCCGTGCCCCGCCAGGCCTTCCTCAAGGCGGTCGCAGAGGCCGAGCTGTGCGCATCGGCCTCCACCCTGGCCGAGCTCGAATCCGTGCTCGGGCGCGACAAGTTCGACCGCTATCTCGAACGCGAGACGCGGCTGCAGTTCCTGGCCTTGTACCGCCGGCACGCGCGCCTGTTCCCCGTCTCCGAGTCAGAGGAGAGCAGCTTGCAGGAACCCTGTCGCGACCCGCGCGACAACAAGTTCCTCGCGCTGGCGCTCGTCTGCGCAGCGGACGCGATCGTCAGCAGCGACGAAGATCTGCTGAGCCTGAATCCGTATCGCCGCATACCGGTGCTCCTGGCGAGGGACTTTCTGCAAGGGTGATCACCCGCCCTGCCAACCACACCACCTGACACCGCATGCGGCCGCAATCCATGCTCCAGCTCCTCGGTATCGACTTCACCTCCGCCCCGCGCCGTGCCAAGCCGATCACCGTAGCTTGCGGCCACCTGGATGGCGCACGCGTCGTGCTCGACCGTTTCGAGCACTGCGTCGACTGGCCGAGCTTCGAGGCCCTGCTCGCCCACCCCGGGCCCTGGCTGGGCGCCTTCGACTTTCCGTTCGGACTGCCGCGCGAGGCGATCAGCGACCTGGGCTGGCCACAGACCTGGCCCGCGCTCGTGCGTCACTGCGCCGCGCTCGGCAAGCCCGCCTTTCGCGCGGCGCTCGACGCCTACCGCGAATCGCGCCCGGTCGGCCGCCGCTACGCCCATCGCGCCACCGACCTCCCCGCGCGCTCGCACAGTCCGCTCAAGCTCGTGAATCCACCGGTCGGCCTGATGTTCCTCGAAGGCGCGCCGCGCCTGCTTGCCGCCGGGGTGCATGTGCCCGGGATGCACGACGGCGATCCGGGCCGCGTGGCCATCGAGGCTTATCCCGGCCTGCTCGCCCGCCGCATCACCGCCGCCTCGTACAAGAGCGACGAGCGCCGCAAGCAGACTGAGGAACGCCGCGCGGCCCGCAGCCGGATCATCGACGTGCTCACCGCCGAGCGAGCGCCCCCGGAACACGTACCTGCGCCATTCCGTCTCCACCCGCCCCGCCTCGTCGCCACGCACGGCCAGCGCCAGGCCCTGCTCGACGACGCCAGTGGCGACCTGCTCGACGCCGTGCTCGCGCTGCTGCAGGCCGCCACGGCCGCGCGCCATGGACCACCGCGCTTCGGCCTGCCCGCCGCGATGGACCCGCTCGAGGGCTGGATCGCCGGCTGCGGGCCAGACAACGCCTAGCAGCCTGTCGGACTACCCCCTGTAAAATGCCGCATCGCCCCCGGATCCTGAGAGCATGAGCCGCTTCCGCCCGATCGACCGCCAAACGGACTA
>JAREIX010000229.1 GCA_029286945.1 Thauera sp.
GAAGAGAACCCGATGCTCGGCTTCCGTGGCGCGTCGCGCTACATCGCCCACAGCTTCCGCGACTGCTTCGAGATGGAAGTCGCCGCGATGAAGAAGGTGCGCAACGAGCTGGGTCTGACCAACGTGCAGATCATGATCCCCTTCGTGCGCAACGTCGAAGAGGCCAAGGGCGTGGTCGACCTGCTCGCCGAGCATGGCCTCAAGCGCGGCGTGAACGACCTCAAGCTGATCATGATGTGCGAGATCCCGTCGAACGCGATCCTCGCCGAGCAGTTCCTCGAGCACTTCGACGGCTACTCGATCGGTTCGAACGACCTGACCCAGCTCACGCTCGGCCTCGACCGCGACTCCGGCCTGGTGGCGCACGCCTTCGACGAGCGCGACCCGGCGGTCAAGCAGCTGCTTTCGATGTCGATCCAGGCGGCCAACAAGCTCGGCAAGTACGTGGGCATCTGCGGCCAGGGGCCGTCGGATCACCCCGACCTCGCCGAGTGGCTGATGGACGAGGGCATCCAGACCATCTCGCTGAACCCGGATACCGTGGTCGATACCTGGCTGAAGCTGGCCGAGCACCGCGCGCAGTAAGGGCGCTGGGGCGGCAGGGCGCGCGGGGCGTCGGTCCGATGGGCCGGCGCCCCGCGCCTTTTTTGGCCGCCCCGGCGTGCGGGATCGGTGCCTGCCCGGCGCGCAGCGGCTAATATCATGCCGTTCGGGCATTTCCCGGCCCGGGGAGTTCAACATGTCCAGCTCTTCATCCGTCGGCCCGCAGGCCCCGAGTGCGCCCACCGCGGCCGAGACGCGCGCAGGCGTCGGGGACGAGGAGGCGCAGGCGGGTGATGCGGCGCTCGTGCGCACGGTCCGGCGCCAGGCGCAGATGCTCTCGGTGCTGACCACGCTGCAGCGCCGGTTCCTGGTCGGCGAGACTTCGGGCGACACCTTCGGCCACATGCTCGAGCAGGTGGTCGCGCTCACCGGCAGCGAATACGGCTTCATCAGCGAGGTGCTGCACGACGCGGCGGGCGAGCCCTTCCTGCGCATGCACGGCCTGAGCGACATCTCCTGGAGCGATGAGTCGCGCAAGGTGTTCGAGCGCATGCGCTCGGGCGGCTTCGAGTTCCACAATCTCGATTCGCTGTTCGGCGCCGTGGTGCGCACGCGCGCGCCGGTGATCTCCAACCAGCCGGGGCGGGATCCACGCCGGGGTGGGGTGCCGGGCGGCCATCCGCCGCTGCGGGCCTTTCTCGGCCTGCCGTTGCTGCATGGCGGCCAGCTCATCGGCATGGTCGGGCTGGCCAACGCTCCGGGCGGTTACGATGAAGCCGTGCTGGCCGAGCTCGAGCCGATGACGGCGGCCTGCGCGAGCATGATCATCGCGCTGCGCGTCGAGCAGGAGCGCAACGAGGCCCAGCGCGCGCTGCAGGAGAGCGAGCGCCATTACCGCACCCTGGCCAACAGCAAGTCGGCGCTGATCTGGACCACGGGCGCGGACGGGCAGTGCACCTACTTCAACGAGCCCTGGCTGCAGTTCACCGGCCGGCGGCTCGAGCAGGAACTCGGTAGCGGCTGGGTGGAGGGCGTGCACGTCGAAGATCGCGCGCACTGCCTCGGCACCTTCGAGCACGCGCGGGTGCGCCGTGAGCCGTTCCGCATGGAGTACCGCCTGCGCCACGCCGACGGCGCTTATCGCTGGATCTCCGACGAGGGCAATCCGCGCTTCGACAGCGCGGGCAACTTCATCGGCTACATCGGCTTCTGCTCCGACGTCTCCGAGCGCAAGCGCGTCGAGCTCGCCCTCGATGCGCTCGCCGCGCGTTATGCGTTCCTGTCCGGCGTGGCCTTCTACGAGGCGGTGAGCCGCCATCTCGTCGATGCCCTGGAGCTCGACTGCGTCTTCATCGGCGAGCTGTCGCGCGATGGGCTCGGCATCGAGGTGCGGGCGGGATGGGGCGAGGACGGGCCGATGCAGCCCTTTTCCTATGCGCTCGCCGACTCGCCCTGCGACGGGACGATCGGCAGGGGGGCCTGCCTCTATCCGCGTGAGGTCTGGCGGCGATTTCCGCGTGATCGTGCCCTGGTCGAGGCGCGCATCGAGGGCTACGTGGGGACGCCGCTGCTCGGTCGCGATGGCCGGCCGCTCGGGCTGATCGTGGGACTCACACGCCACCCGCTCGCCGACGAGGCGGCGGTGCGTACGCTGATGGACATCTTCGACGACCGCGTCGCCGCCGAGCTGCAGCGCGAGCGCGCCGAGGCGGTGTTGAACCGGCGTATCGCCTTCGAGCGCCTGGTGGCGCGAATCTCCTCCGAATTGATTCTCGCCCGCCCCGAGGACCTGGACGTTCATCTGGCGCGTGCGCTGGAGGAGCTCGGCTCCTTCGCCGAGGCCGATCGCGCCTACGTCTTCCAGGTCACGCGCGACGGGCAGTTCCTCAACAACACCCACGAGTGGTGCGCGGCGGGCATCGAGCCGCAGATCGAGCATCTGCAGAACGTGCCCTTCGACGATTCCATGCTGTTCTGCCGCACGATCAAGCGCTTCGGCATCGTCGATTACCCGAGCATCGGCGAGCTGCCGACCGAGGCTGCGGTGGACCGCGCGGTGCTGCAGGCGCAGGCCATCCAGTCGCTGCTGGCGGTGCCGATGGTGGCGAACCGGCGCCTGCTTGGCTTCATCGGGCTCGATTCGGTCCGCAAGCCGCGCTCCTGGCTGGACGAGGAGAAGACGCTGGTGACGCTGGTGGGCAACGCCTTCACCGGCGTGCTAGAGCGCAAGCGCGCCGACGAGAGCGTGCGCGCGAGCGAGGCGCGCTACCGCTCGGTGGTGGAGAGCGTGAAGGAGGTGATCTTCCAGGTCGATGCCGCGGGGCGCTGGGTCTTCCTCAACCGCGCCTGGGCCGACATCACCGGCTGCGCGGTGGCGCACAGCCTGGGCGGGGATTGCCTCGAGCAGGTGCACCCGGAGGACCGCGACGCCCAGCAGGAGATGTTCGACCAGATCCTGCGCGGCGAGACCGCCAGCGCGGCCGTGGCGGTGCGCTACCTGCGCACCGGTGGCGGCTGCCGCTGGCTGGAGGTGAGCGCGCGCCCGGTGGTGGATGCCGAGGGGCGGGTGGTGGGGCTGTCGGGCACGCTGGACGACATCACCAACCAGAGGGAGCACGAGTCGCGGCTGGAGTACATCGCCCACTACGACCCACTGACCGGGCTGCCGAACCGGGTGCTGCTCAACGACCGCCTGCAGCGCGGCATGGCGCAGGCGCGCCGGCGCGGCCAGCAGCTGGCGGTGGCCTATATCGATCTCGACGGCTTCAAGGCGGTCAATGACACCCACGGCCACCAGGTCGGCGACCAGCTGCTGACCACCGTGGCGGCGCGCATGAAGACCATGCTGCGCGAGGGTGACACCATCTCGCGGCTGGGCGGCGACGAATTCGTCGCGGTGCTGATCGACCTGCCCGACACCGAGTCCTGCCTGTTGCTGACCCAGCGCCTGCTGGCGGCGGTCGCGCAGCCGGTGCCTCTGGCCGGGCACGAGCTGAAGGTGTCGGCGAGCATCGGGCTGGCGATGTTCCCGCAGCCCGAGGATGTGGACGCCGACCAGCTGCTGCGCCAGGCCGATCTCGCCATGTACCAGGCCAAGCTCGCCGGCAAGAACCGCTACCACGTCTTCGATACCGCACATGACCGCAGCCTGCGCGGCCAGCACGCGAACCTCGCGCGCATCCGTCGCGGCCTGCGCGGCGGCGAATTCCGCATCGCGTACCAGCCCAAGGTGAACATGCGCACCGGCGCGCTGATGGGCGTCGAGGCGCTGATCCGCTGGTTGCATCCGGAGCAGGGCGAGCTCGAGCCGGCGTCCTTCCTGCACGCGGTCGAGGGCGATCCGCTCGCGATCGAGCTCGGCGACTGGGTCATCGAGCAGGCTCTGGCGCAGATCGCCGCCTGGAAGCGGGACGGGCTGGCGCTGCCGGTGAGTGTGAACATCGGCGCCCGCCAGCTGCAGGCGCCGGACTTCATGATGCGGCTGCAATCCGCGCTGGCGCGGCATCCCGAGGTGTGGCCGGGAAGCCTGGAGCTGGAGGTGCTGGAGACGAGCGCGCTCGAGAGCATCGCGCAGATGTCGCGCATCGTCGAGTCGTGTGCCGCGATCGGCGTGTCCTTCGCGCTCGACGACTTCGGGACCGGGTATTCCTCGCTCGCCTACCTCAAGCGCCTGCCCGCGGCGCGGCTCAAGATCGACCAGGCCTTCGTGCGCGGGATGGTGGACGACCCCGGCGATCTGGCGATCCTGCGCGCGATCCTCGGCCTGGCCAGTGCCTTCCGCTGCGAGGTGGTCGCCGAGGGCGTGGAGTCGGTCGAGCATGGCGAGCTGCTGCTGCAGCTCGGCTGCGACATCGCCCAGGGCTACGGGATCGCCCGGCCGATGCCGGCCGAGCGGATCCCCGAATGGGCGGCGAGCTGGTCGCCGCCGCCGTCCTGGGTGCTTACGCCACGCTGACCGGGATCTTGCCGATCTTCGCCTGCCATTCCTTCGGGCCGGTGTTGTGCACGCTGGTGCCGCTGGCGTCGACCGCGACCGTCACCGGCATGTCCTGCACGGTGAACTCGTAGATCGCTTCCATGCCGAGGTCCTCGAAGCCGACGACCTTGGCCTCCTTGATCGCCTTCGACACCAGGTAGGCCGCGCCGCCGACGGCCATCAGGTAGGCCGACTTGTTGTCCTTGATCGCCTCGATGGCGACCGGGCCGCGCTCGGACTTGCCGATCATCGAGATGAGGCCGGTCTTCTCCAGCATCATGCGGGTGAACTTGTC
>JAREIX010000230.1 GCA_029286945.1 Thauera sp.
GCCGAGGTGGCATCGAAGGCGATCTGCACGCCGTCGGCCTTGACGTGGGGCAGCAGGCCATCGACGCCCTCGGCGGTGGTCTTGAGGCCCAGCTCACGCGCGCGCGCCAGGCCCTCGGAGCCGGCGTCGATGCCGACCATCCAGACAGGCTCCAGCACCGGGCTGCGCTTCAACTTGTACAGCAGGTCGGTGCCGATGTTGCCCGGACCGATCAGGGCGCACTTGATCTTGTTCATGCCTTTCTTCCTTTGGGGTTGATTCGTTCCTGGGAATGCAGGCCGCGCGGCGGTCCGGGGAGAGGGAGAGGGGCGAACCGCCGCACGACTGCAATCGACACGCGCCCGGCACCCGGGCGCGAGGGAATCTCAATTCTCGACGGGGTCGGCACCGATCGCGGCCAGGCCGGCCTGCGCGCAGATCCCGTCCTGCTCTTCGGACGCGCCCGACACGCCAATCCCGCCGACCAGCTCGCCGCCTACCCGGATCGGCAGGCCGCCGCCGAAGACGATCAGGCGCGGCTGCGCGGAGAAGCCCCGCTTCATGCCCTCGTTGCCGGCGCACACGTCCATCCATTGGCCGGTCGGGAAGCCGAAGCCGCCCGCGGTATAGGCCTTGTCGATCGCGATCGAGATCGACTGCGGGAACGCGCCGGGCATGCGCAGGAAGGCGATCAGGTTGCCACCCGCGTCGGCAACCGCGACGTTGATGCGAACGCCGAGCGACTCCGCTTTCCGGACCGCGGCCTCGACCGCTGCGTGAGCCGCCTCCCAGCTGACGGTAGCCTGATGCACAGCAACTTTCATCTCGCGAACTCCTGCAATGCAACGCCCTTATTGGCGGGACTTCAAAATTAATCCAGGCCTTTCTCGACGTCAATCTTTTTTCTCGAGATTTTTTCGTCGAGCGATTCTTGCGCCGCTCAGCTAGACTTTCTCATCTGCATCAGACTCAGCACAGCGCCATCATGAGCGAAGCCACACTCACCTCTCAGCACGCAGCCGTCGAACCCAAGACGCTGGTCGAAGGCGCATATCAGCGCCTGCGCCGCGACATCATCGAGGGTGTGCATCCGCCGGGCGAAAAGCTGCGTGTCGAACATCTCAAGGACCAGTACGAAGTCGGCGCAGGCACCTTGCGCGAGGCACTCCTGCTGCTGGTCACCGATGCGCTCGTCGTCACCCAGGGCCAGCGCGGCTTTCGTGTCGCGCCGATCTCGCTCGAGGACTTCGAGGACATCACGCGCACCCGCATCCTCCTTGAAACCCAGGCGCTGCGGCAGTCCATCACCCAGGGCGGAGAAGACTGGGAAGCCGGGGTGGTGGCGGCCTTCCATCGCCTCTCGCGCGCCGAGCAGAAGCTCGGCGACCACGACACCTACACGCAGGCAGCCGCCGAGGACTGGGAAAAGCGCAACCGCAGCTTCCATGACGCGCTGATCTCAGCCAGCCCCTCGCGCTGGATCCGCCACTTCCAGAACATTCTCTACCAGCAGTCCGAGCGCTATCGCCGCATCAGCCTGTTCCGCAAGCCGGTGCCGCGCGACGTGCATGCGGAACACCAGGCCCTGTTCGACGCCGCGCTGGCGCGCGATGCCGACCGCGCCACGTCGATTCTCACCGACCACATCCTGCGCACGCTCGACTCGGTCCGCCTCATGCCCCCGGACTTCTTCGCGGCACAGCTCAAGCGCTAGAAGGGTCGCCGGCCGCGCCGCAACCGGCTCGCCCGCACCTGCCGCGACGCCGCCGCGGCAGGCACGCACGCTCAGGACACGACGGTCAGGAAGCGCTCGTTGAGCTTGCGGTCGTGGTAGAAGATGCCGGCGCCGACCTCGTCCCAGGTCCACGTCACCGCCTTGTAGTCGGGATAGGTGTCGTAGCCGCCGCAGAAGGTCTCGAAGCGGTTGCCCGAGGGATCGAAGGCGTAGATCGTCGTCCCGCGGGTGATGCCATGGCGGGTCGGCCCGATGTCGATCGAGACGCGGTTCATCGACATGATGTCGGCCGCGCGCAGCACGCGCTCCCAGCTGTCGAGCTTGAACGAGATGTGATGCAGCTTGCCCGGCTCGGGATGGCGCACGAAGGCGATGTCATGCGCCTTGGTCGAGCACGACAGCCAGATCGCCAGATCCGTCTTGCCGTCTTCCATGACCACGTGCTCGACGAGGTAGAAGCCGAGCACCTTCTCGAAGATCTCCTGCACCTTCTCGATGTCCGGACCGTACAGCAGGCAGTGGTCCATGCGCGTCGGCGCGATGCCACGTTCGGCGTCCGGCACCCAGGGATCGGGGGTTCACATAGGACTGCCCGTTGCCAACATCGGTCTTCTCGGCATAGAGCTCGATCAGGTGACCCGAGGGCACCTCGAAACGGACACGCTCGCCGGTCTCGAGCATCTCGCCTGCGGGGATGCGTTCGGTCTTGAGTCCGTATGCCTTGAGATCGCCGTCGAGCTTGTCGAGCGTGGCCTTGTCCGCAACCTTGAAGGCGAAGAAATCGATACCCGCCCTGTCGGCCTGACGGATCACCACGCTGTTGTGCTCGCGCTCGTCCCAGGCCTTGAAGTAGACCCGTCCCTGCGCGTCGCGCCCGGTCTCGACCAGACCCAGCACGTTCTTGTAGAAGTGGACGCCTTCCTCGAGGTCCAGGACGCGCATCGAGATGTGTCCCGGACGCAGTACGCCAGTCATTGCCATGTGAAACCTCCTCCTGCAGAACCCGGCCGGTATCTTCCGGTTCGGGTTGGTTGGAAAAACGAGCGATTGAAGCAGTCAGATCCTATCGAGATTCCAGCACGCGCGGCGTGAATCTCGATATTTCTTGATATAAGTCAAATTTTCTTGAAGAGCGGACTGCGCACCTGCTGCACGTCGGCGGCGGAGAAGAACTTCTCCATGTAGATGTCGCGCTCGAACAGGCGCCCCTGCATCAGGGCGGTGATACAGGCGTCGATCATCAGCGGGGGCCCGCACAGATAGGCCTTGTGACCGCGGAAGTCGTTGTCGAAGTGCGCCCTGGCCGCGTCGTGCACGAAGCCGCGGTAGCCGCTCCAGTCCGAATCGGCCGGCTCGTCGGACAGCGCCGGGACGTAGGTGAAGTTCGGATACTTGTCGGCGAGCGCACGGAAGTCGTCGTGATAGTAGAGCTCGGCGCGCGTGCGCTGGCCATAGACGAGCGTCATCGGCCGGGTGTCGCCGGCCTCGAGCAGGTCGAGGATCATCGAACGCGGGCTCGACAGGCCGGAGCCGCCGGCCATGAACAGCAGCGCCTCGGGCGCCGACTTGCGCACGAAGAAGCGGCCGTAGGGGCCCGAGAGCCGCACGCGGTCGCCGACCTTGAGCTGCTCGTGGATCCAGGTCGTGCCCCGGCCGCCGGGCACGATGCGAATGTTGAGCTCGACCTCACGTCCGGTCGACGGCGGATTGGCGAGCGAGAACGCGCGGCTGTACTCACCACCCTCGAGGAAGAAGTTGACGTACTGGCCGGCCTGGAAGTGCATCGGCTCGTCGGTCTCGATGAAGATGCCCTTGATGGTCGGGGTCAGGTTCTCGATGCGGGTCACGGTGCCTGGAAAGTCGCGTACCGGGATCGACTCGGCGTCGGGCTCCTCCTCGATCTCGGCCTCGATCGTGACGTCGCTCTGCAGGCGCGCGCAGCACGCCAGGGTCTTGCCTTCGTCGCGCTCGAAATCCATCAGCGCAAAACTGGACGCCTCGCCATGGTCGACCTCGCCATCGACGACCTGGACCTTGCAGGTCGCGCACAGGCCGTGGCAACAGGCGTGCGGCAGCCAGATGCCGGCGCGCAGCGCGGCGTCGAGGATGGTCTGGTCGTCTTCGACCTCGATGGTCTGGCCAATGGGTTCAATGGTCAGCTCGTAGCTCATCGTTGATATCCGTGTCTCGGTTTGGGGTCGGCAAAGCCGCAGCGCACCGGCGGCGCGCTGCGGCACGCGCGCTCAGTTGCAGGAGCCCTTGATGCCGTTCAGCCCCGGGGTGCGGAAGCGGATGACGTCCTTGTGCTTGAGCCCGTTCTCGGCCAGCGACTTGTCGAAGTCGGGGGCGAAGGGCTTGCCCGACTTCAGCCACTCCACCTTCGCCCAGTCGATCTGCGCAAAGTCGGGGTGGTAGCCGAAAGCGGCCTGCATCGGTCCGGCGACCACGTCGCCGAAGCGCATCGTCGCCGGGAACGGGAAGGCGAAGGGCGCACAGAACAGCAGGTGGTCTTCCCAGCCGATGTAGAGCAGTTGGGCGCCGTGGAACTTGTCCTGCGTGTCGGCAGGGGCGAACTCGTACTTCGTGATTGCGGCAACAGCCATGTCTTGTCTCCTGGTTAGCGCTTGATCGCTGCGGACGCCTGGGCGCCCGCAGCCTGCGTGGGTCAGATGTTCTTCGTCGCCTGGCCGTGCCACTCGGCGAAGTTCTTCTTGTCCTCGGAAATGTCGAAGTCGAGGTTGTCGCGGCCGTGCTCGAGGTTGTAGTACTTCAGCACCGCGGCGAGCGGGTCGAAGCCTTCGGCCGTCGGGTCGGTGCCCTCGGGGAAGCAGTTGCCCTGGTAGATCTGGTGCACCGGCAGCCAGGCCTGCACGTACTTCTCCGGCTCGTGCTCGAAGATCTCCTTGCAGTGGTCGGAGCAGAAGTGGTACTTGTCGCCCTTGTAGTCGACCTCGCGGTAGCAGATCTTGGTCGCGTCGCCCGGCTCGGTGAACAGCATCGGGATCTGGCAGGTCTGGCACAGCATGGGCAGCGTCTTGTTGTAGAAGCGGTTGCCCTTGGCGGCCTGCTCGCG
>JAREIX010000231.1 GCA_029286945.1 Thauera sp.
GCTGTTCGAGCCCGACTGGCACCAGGGCGTGATCGGCATCGTCGCCGGCCGCATCAAGGAGCGCCTGCACCGCCCCACCATCGCCTTCGCGCGCGCCAATGACGGCGAGCTGAAAGGCTCCGGCCGCTCGATCCCCGGCCTGCACCTGCGCGACGCGCTCGACCTCGTCACCAAGCGTCAGCCCGACCTCATCGTGCGCTTCGGCGGCCACGCGATGGCGGCCGGACTGACCATCCGCGAGTCCGAACTCGCGCGCTTCGATGCGGCCTTCGAGGAGGTGGTGAGCGAGCTGCTCGAACCCGCCCAGCTCGAGCGCCGCCTGGAGACCGACGGCAGCCTGGAGTCGGGCTACTTCGCGCTCGACGCCGCGCGCATGCTCGACAACGAGATCTGGGGCCAGGGCTTTCCGGCGCCGCTGTTCGACGACGTGTTCCGCGTCGAGCGCCAGCGCCTGCTCAAGGACAAGCACCTCAAGCTCGAGCTCTCGCGCGGCGCTGCGCGTTACGAGGCGATCCGCTTCAACCACGCCGAGGGCGCGGCCGGCCAGATCCACGCCGCCTTCCGCCTCGGCGTCAACGAGTACAACGGCGTCGCCAGCGTGCAGCTGATGCTGGAGCACTTCGAGGCTGCCTGATGTCCGCCGACGTCCTGCACTGGCTCGCCGCCGTGCCGCAGACGCGGCCGGTGGCACTGCTGCTGCGGCACTCGGTGCGCGACCCGCTGCCGGCCGGCGAGCTCGGCTACGGCCTCGCGCTCAACGACGACGGCGTGCTGCGCGCGCGGCAGCTTGCGCAGGTGGTGGGCGAGCGCCTGCGCAGCGTGCACAGCAGCCCGCTGCAGCGCTGCCTCGATACCGCCGGGCTGCTCGCGGCCGCAGCCCCGCCGGGGCTTGCCGTGGTGACCGACCGCATGCTCGGCGACCCGGGCGCCTACGTGGTCGATCGCGGGCTCGCCGGCGAGAACTGGAAGCGGCTCGGCAGCGAGGGGATCATGGAGCGCCTGTGCACCACCGACGAGGAGCTGCCCGGCACCCTGCCGGCGCGAGTGGGCGCCCAGCGCCTGGTCGAGCACATGCTCGCGGTGGCCGGCGCGCGCGCCGGGCTGCACGTCTTCGTCACCCACGACATCCTGCTCGCGATCACCGCCGCCCGATTCCTCGGCCCGCCCGCCGGCCCGCAGCGCTGGCCGGCCTACCTCGAGGGCGCGTTCTTCTGGCGCGACGCGGACGGCCTGCACGCCGCCTACCGCGACCGCCACCGCGGCGGCATCAGCGCCCCGGACTGACGCCCAGCAGCGCCGCGAGCTCGGCCAGCGACAGCGGACGACTGAACAGATAACCCTGGTAGGCGCGGCAGCCCTGCTGCGCGAGGAAGTCGCGCTGGGCCTCGGTCTCGACGCCTTCGGCGATCACGCTCAGCCCCAGGGTGTCGGCGAGCACGGTGATCATGCGCGCGATGGCCGCATCGTTGGGATCGACCAGGATGTCGCGCACGAAGTCGCGATCGATCTTGAGCTGGTCCAGCGGCAAGCGCTTCAGGTACGCCAGGGACGAATAGCCGGTGCCGAAGTCGTCCAGCGAGAAACGCACGCCCGAGGCCTTCAAGGCATCCATCTTGCTGCCGATGGTGTCGATGTCGGTGACCAGGGTGCTCTCGGTGAGCTCGAGCTCCAGCTGCGCGGGGTCGGCGCCGCAGCGCGCGAGGCAGTCGAGCACTTCATCGACGAAGCCGTCCTGGCGGAACTGGCGGGCGCTCACATTGACCGCGATCGACAGCCGCGCCGTGGCGGGATCGCGGGCCCAGGCTGCGAGCTGCGCGCAGGCGGTCTGCAGCACCCAGCGCCCGAGCGGCACGATCAGGCCGTTCTCCTCGGCGAGCGGGATGAAGTCGGCCGGCGGCACCAGGCCGCGCTCGGGATGCAGCCAGCGCACCAGGGCCTCGACGCCGAAGATCACGCCGTCCGCGTCCACCTGAGGCTGGAAATGCAGGCAGAACTGCCCCTTGTCGAGCGCGCTCCACAGCCCGGCCTCGAGCTCGGCGCGCGCCCGCACGCTCGCCTGCATCTGCGGATCGAAGAAGCGCAGCGCGTTCCGGCCGGCGAGCTTGGCCTGATACATGGCGAGGTCGGCGCGCTTGAGCGGCTCGTCGACGCCCTCGCCGGCCGCGTCGCCGAACAGGGTGACGCCGATGCTCACCGAGACGCGGTGCTCGGCGTTGCCGAGCTGGACCGTCTTGTGCAGCGCGTGGAGGATCTTGTTGCCGATCGCGTCGGCGACGCGGATTGCCTCGATCGCATCGGCGCTCAGGTCCTCGAGCATGACGACGAACTCGTCGCCGCCCAGGCGGGCGACGGTATCGTCCTTGCGCACGCAGCGGCCGAGGACGAGCGCCACCTCCTGCAGCAGATGATCGCCCTCATGATGGCCCACGGTGTCATTGACCGCCTTGAAGTTGTCCAGGTCGATGAAGAGCAGCGCGCCACGGCTGTGCGCGCGGGCACAGGTCTCGAGCGCCAGCGCCAGCCGCTCCATCAGCAGGCGGCGATTGGGCAGGCCGGTCAGTGGATCGAAGTAGGCCAGCCGCTTCACCTCCTCTTCGGTGGACTTGCGTGCGGTGATGTCGCGCGCCGAGTTGAACAGCACCGTCCGCCCGTCCACCTCGAGCGCGAACGAGGTGATCTCGACCGGGAACAGCGCACCGTCCTTGCGCCGGAACGTGGTCTCGAGCGTGCATACCTCGGGCGAAGCGGCCAGCCGCGCCTTCACCTGCTGCAGGGCTGCGGACGAATGGCTTGCATCCCATTGGCTGACGTTCATGCCCACGACCTCGCCGTGGGCATGACCGAGCATGCGGCAGAACGCATCGCTGGCCTCGATCACCTTGCCCTCGAGATCGGTGATGTGGATGCCGTCGCTCGCGTTCTGCAGCAGGATCCGGCTGCGCTGGTTGGCCCGCTCGTTCGCGTTCACCATGCGCCACAGCAACCAGGCGGCGAACACGGTGACCAGGCAGAACAGCGCCGAGAGCATCACGGCCTTGCGCCGATCCGCGTGCCATTGCACCAGATAGTCCTTCTCGCCCCAGCCGACGACGACGAAGGCCGGCATCGAGGCCAGCCTGCGGTAGGCGTTGATCCGGGTGACGCCGTCTGCCGTCCGCGTGCTGTAGAACGATTGCGCCTGCACCCCGGAGGCGACGATGTCGCTCAGTTCCTGCGATCCGCCCTGGGTGCCGATCGCGCCTGCAGGCGAGTCCAGCACCGGCCAGCGCGCGATCATCACCTTGTCCACATCGCGTATCAGCGCAATGCCGTGCGTCCCCAGCTGGAGCCCCGACAGCAGCTCCTGGAAATGGGCGGCCGGCACCGCCGCCGCGACGACCCCGGCAAAGCGGCCATCGGGCGCGTTGAAGCGGCGTGAGAACACGGTGATCCAGGCGCCGGTGACGCGGCCGAAGAGCAGCTTGCTCACCCGAGTCCGGCCGTCGTCGTGGGTGCGGTGGGCGATGAAGAATTCGCGATCGGCCGAGTTCACCTGCGTTTCCGGCGTCACCCCCTGACCAAGCACCACCGTCCCGGCGTCGTCCGTGACCCGGATCTCCACCGGCTGCGACAACCAGCCCTTGCGCGCGGCAATGCGCGCATTCACTGCATCGCGGTCGAGGCGGCCGCCGGCGCGCAACTCGCCCTCGAGGTGGTCCTGCATCTCGCGCAGCAGCAGATCGATCTCGCGCACCGAGGCATTCACGCTCTGGTCCAGCAGCAGCGCCATGTTCTCGACGGTCGCGCGCACCTCCCCTTCCTTGCGCTCCTTCGCCGCGGACAGCGCATAGGCCAGCAGGCCCGCGAAGAAGACGTTCATCGCCAGCACCGTGGCGATCAGGGTCAGGACAACCGTCTTCTTGTCTTGATGCATGGCTCCGCCGCACGAGGGTGAGGGTCGATGACGGGCGATTCGTCGCCAATCCATGGCGGATGTTAGCTGCGCCAGCCCCCTTGCTTCCAGCGTCACGACGCATTCGCCGCCCGTGCTGGCGCGCCCCGGCACGCAGGGCGTGCGATCCGAAATGTCCGACTGCAGCCAGCGTCGGGCTACCGGTATAATCCCCGGTTTCCCAGATTGAGCCGGAGCCGCATCCATGGAAGCCGAACGCCAGAACGCCATCGCCGAAAAACTCGCCGACCTCGCCGCCCGCGGTCGCGAACTACGGAGGTATCTTTGACTACGATGTGAAGGCATCGAAGCTCGAGGAAGTCAATCGCGCGCTGGAAGACCCGGCGGTCTGGAACAACGCCGAACGCGCCCAGGAGCTCGGCAAGGAAAAGCGCCAGCTCGAGGACGTGGTGCTGACGCTGCAGAAGATCGACGCGCAGTCGCGCGACCTCAAGGATCTGTTCGAGCTCGCCGAAGCGGAGGACGACGACGACACCTTCGAGGCGGTCGAGGCCGACCTCGGCGACCTGCAGGCCGAAGTCGAGAAGCTCGAGTTCCGCCGCATGTTCAGCAACCCGATGGACCCCAACAACTGCTTCATCGAGATCCAGGCCGGCGCCGGCGGCACCGAGGCCCAGGACTGGGCGGGCATGCTCGAGCGCATGTACCTGCGCTACGGCGAGAAGAAAGGCTTCAGCGTCGAGCTCATGGAAGAGACCGAGGGCGAAGTCGCCGGCATCAAGAACTGCACGATCAAGTTCTCCGGCGAGTACGCCTACGGCTACCTGCGCACCGAGACCGGCATCCACCGCCTGGTGCGCAAGTCG
>JAREIX010000232.1 GCA_029286945.1 Thauera sp.
TCGAGAAGATGAAGAAGGCCGGCCAGCCGATGCTCTGCGACAGCACGCCCGACAGCGGGCTGACGTAGATCCGCCCCACCGCGGCGAAGGCCGACAGCAGCGCGTAATGGGTGGCGGTGAAGTGCTGGTTGCACAGCCCCATCAGCAGCGCGACGAAGGCCACCGTGCCCATGCCGCCGCTGATGTTCTCGCCGGCGATTACGGTCAGCAGCAGCAGGTCGAGCGCGGCCGGCGCATCGAGCGCGACGAAGCCCCAGTCGAAGGCCGGCATCATGACCGCGCCCCAGGCGCCCTTGCCGAGCTCGGCGAGCAGGTAGAAGCCGAAGTTCGACACCAGCTGCAGCACGCCGAACAGCAGCAGCGAGCGGTAGAGCGCGAGCCGGGTCATGATCAGCCCGCCGATGAAGGCGCCGAGGATGGTGAGCCAGATGCCGATCACCTTGTTGGCGATGCCGACCTCTTCCTGCGCGAAACCCATGCCCTTGATCAGGAAGGGCGTGGTCAGGCTGCCGGCGAAGGCGTCGCCGAGCTTGTAGAGGATGATGAGCGCCAGGAAGGCCGCCGCGCCCTGCTGCGCGAAGTAGCTCGACAGCGAGCGGTTGAGCGTCTCGAAGCCGGCGCGCCGCGCCGCCCACCACGCCAGCGGCAGCGCGAGCGCGATCTCGGCCATCACGAACAGGAGCTGGATCCAGCGGTTGGCGTCGTTGGGGTCGAGGCCGGCCAGGATCAGCGCCTGGCGGGCGATCCAGTAGCCGGCGGCGACGCCGGCGAGCATCGCGGCGAAGCCGATCAGTTCGCGCTTCGGGTCGGAGGCGAGCGGCTTCAGCGCCGCGGCCACCCGCGGCAGGGCGAGCAGCGACACCGCGCCGCAGCCCGCCATGATCAGCGCCATGGTCTCGTACACCCGCGGCCACGACGCCCACTGCCCGGCCCAGATCAGCGCGATGCCGCCGGACAGGATCATAGCCAGCCGGTAGGCGAAGACGTGCACCGAGGCGCCCAGGCCGCGCTCCTCTTCGGGCAGCAGGTCGGTGCGGTAGGCGTCGACCACCACGTCCTGCGAGGCCGACAGAAAGGCGATCGCCACCGCGGCCGCCGCGAACAGGCCGGGTGTGGCCGTTGGCGACAGGCTCGCCATCCACCACAGCAGCGCCGCCAGCGCGAGCTGGGTGAGCGCCAGCCAGCCGCGGCGGCGGCCCAGCCAGGGCGGCTCGAAGCGGTCCATCAGCGGCGCCCACAGGAACTTGAAGGTGTAGGGCACGCCCACCAGGCCGAAGAAGCCGATGGTGGCCAGATCCACGCCGTCGACCGTCAGCCAGGCCTGCATCGCCTGGCCGGTCAGCGCCAGCGGCAGGCCGGAGGCGAAGCCGAGCACCAGGATGGCGGACAGGCGCCAGGTGCGCGCGAGGGCGGAGGAGGTCGGCGCGGACGAAGTGGTCGGGGACAAAGGGACGGACGAGCGGACGGGCTGCGGGGTGAGGAGCGGGAGGGGGCAGGCGGGGCGTTGCAGGGCCGCGCATTATCGCAGATCATCCGCGACCCTCTGGTTTACACAATTCGATACTTTGCTTGCGTCCGGCCGCCTCTCCGCCAACAATGCCGGCAAAGCCAAAATTCCCGATTCGAGGAGGTAGTTTTCCATGTCCTACACCGTGACCGTGGTATTCGGCGGTGAGCGCGAGTATGAGTTTTCGCTGCACGACGCCGAGGTGGCCTCGACCACCAAGGAGCAGGCGCGCAGCTGGTTCGCCAAGGAGTTCGAGGAGCTCGAGTGCACCCCCTCCAACCCGATGGGCAAGGTTCTGGTCCTCGACATGGTGCTCAACGTCGCCAAGTACGGCGGCGAGGGGCGTTTCGAGCAGGGCGCGGAATGGGCCAAGAAGTTCGCCCTCATGACCGCCGCCGCGCTCGAGCGTCCGGCCGTGCGGGTGGATGTCGCGTCCTTCGTCGTCGGCTAGGCGTTCAGCCCCGCGCCGGCCTTGACTGGCCGAGCGCGCCGGTCAGCGCCTCGGTCAGCCGTGCCACGGTCGCGTCGCCCTGGTCTTCCAGCAGCCGCAGCCGCGCCTCGGGCGCACTGCGGTTGGGCGAGTCGGGCCGGGCGGCCTGCCACAGCGACGCCAGGGTATCCGCGATGAAGTCGCCGGGTGCGTCGGCGTCGACCAGCACCAGCACGCGCTCGAGCGGGACATGGTCGAGCAGCTGCTGCAGCTCGTAGCGGCAGCCCTGGTTGTGCGGGGCGAACCCGCGCAAGTCCATCAGCACCACATCGGCGGCCTGCGCCAGGCGCAGCATGGTCGGGCGCCAAGTGTCGTCGTGGCAGAAGAACTCGTTCACCCGATGGCGCCCGTCGGGATCGGGTCCGAGCGCGCGCGCCGCGAATCGCCGTGCCAGGTCGGCCTCGTCGCGCACGAACTGGCGCGATAGCCGGCCGCCGACGAAGTCGAGGAATTCGTGCGGCTCGACCGCGGTGGTGACGAGGTCGGGGCCGGCGATCATGTCGATGCTGCCGATGCGCAGCCAGCGCTTGCCGAGTCCATCGAACAGGCGCTCGCTGCGCGCGCCGAGCGCGAACACGCGCAGCAGCAGCAGGCTGGGCGCGGCATCCGGCGCGCGGCCGAGCCCCGCGCCGCGAAAACCCGCCGTGGTGACCAGCTTCCAGGCCGCGAAGGCGACGGCTCCGCTCGCCAGCCAGGCGAGACCCTCGAAGGCGAAGCTCAGCGTCTGCACCACGGCGAACAGCAGCCACAGGGCCTCCAGCGTCAGCATCTGGTCGCTGCTGCGCCGCGCGACATGGCGCCGGCCGAGCCATTTCAGCGCCTGCCAGCCGATCACCGCGGCGAACAGCGCGCCGGCCAGCATCAGCCCCCAGAAGATCTGCGTCCCGCCGAGGCCGAGCAGGCCGCCGAGCTCGACGATCCGGCGCAGCGTCGCCTCGCTCTGTCCGGCCAGGCCGACGGCCAGTTGCGAGCCGGCGACCGCCACCACCATGAAGGCGAGCACCAGCGGCCCGACCGCGCGGATGCGGCGGTGCAGGAAGGCGAGCAGCAGGAGGGTGGCGGGCAGGTTGGTGATCGCCCAGAACTGGGCGAGTTCGAGCGCCGACAGGCCCGGATTGCGCACCAGGCCCCAGCCCGAGAAGGCGAACAGCATCGCCAGGTAAGCCAGGCCGACCGCCAGCCGCTGGCGGGTGCTGGTCGCCGCCAGCAGGCCCACGGCGAGCGCGGTGGGCCAGGCGTAGCAGGACAGCAGCCACAGGAAGCGGGCGAGCACGAAGCCGCCGTCGGCCCAGCTGAAGTGCATCCAGGCGCCGCTCAGCACCACGGCGTAGGCGAGGCCGGCGGCGATCTGAATCAGGACCGCCGCGCGCAGCGAGCGCGCCATCGCGGTACGCAGCGGCGTGGCGGGACCGCCGGCGATGTCGGTCGGTGACAGGCGCTCGAGGCGCAGCGGCGCGGGCTGGGGCATCGGTGCCGCACGAAGGGGTGCAGGTGGGGGCGCAGGTGGGGCAGGGGGCGTGGGCTCGGCTGCCCGCCCTTCGCCTGGCCCGGACGCTGCGGCCGGGCGCGCCATCGAGCGCAGCACCGCGCGCCGGTACAGGGCGAGCAGGCCCAGGCACACCGGCAGGGTCAGGATTGCCGCGACCAGGATCAGGCCGGGCAGTGCGCCGGTGGCGATCAGCACCGCCTCGTTGCCAGCGGCCATCGCCGCGTCCTCCGCGAGCCGGCGAACGCCCGCTGCGTCCGCCCCTCTCACAATATAGGCGCAGGTCCGAGGCGCGGTCGATCCCCGCGCCCGCTCGCGTCCTCAGCCGTTGCGGCCGAGCCGGTACACCGCCACGCTGGCGAGGAAGTTGGGCTCGTCGAGCATCAGCTTGCCCTCGTCGAAGGCCAGCCGCTCGCGCACCGCGATGCCGTTCATCTCGCACAGCGCGTCGAAGTCGGCGATGGTGAAGAAGCGCACGTTGGGCGTGTTGTACCACTGGTGCGGCAGGCTCTCCGATACCGGCATGCGGCCGTTGAGGATGCTCTGGCGGTGGCGCCAGTAGCCGAAGTTGGGGAAGCTCACCACGGCCTCGCGGCCCACGCGCAGCATCTCGGCGAGGATGCCCTGGGTGTTGTGCATGGCCTGCAGCGACAGGCTCATGATGACGTGGTCGAAGAAGCCGTCCTCCAGCCCGACGAGGCCCTTCTCCAGGTCCATCTGGATCACGTTGACGCCGTTCTCCACGCTGGCCTGCAACTTGTCGGGGTCGTTCTCGACGCCGTAGCCCTGCACCTGGCGCACGTCCATCAGGTGGCGCAGCAGGGCGCCGTCGCCGCAGCCGAGGTCGAGCACCTTCTCGCCGGGCTCGATCCACTGGGTGATCACTTCATAGTCGTAGCGGTAGGCGCTCATCTCATACCTCGATGCGGTCGAACCAGGCCGACAGCAGCTTGTGGTAACGCGGCTCGTCGAGCAGGAAGGAGTCGTGGCCGGCCGGGCAGTCGATCTCGGCGTAGCTGACGTTGCGGCGGTTGTGCAGCAGGGCGTAGACGATCTCGCGCGAACGCGCGGGCGAGAAGCGCCAGTCGGTGGTGAAGGACACCACCAGGAAGTCGGCGGTGGCGCGCGCCAGCGCGGCGGGCAGGTTGCCACCGTACTCGAAGGCGGGGTCGAAGTAGTCGAGCGCCTTGGTGGTCAGCAGGTAGGTGTTGGCGTCGAAGTAGCCGGCGAACTTGTCGCCCTGGTAGCGC
>JAREIX010000233.1 GCA_029286945.1 Thauera sp.
GATGCCGCATCCAGCCAGGCAGAAGCTACCCACGACCGCCCCGAAGCAAGCCACATTTGCATATGTCCTATAAGGGAGCGTTAAGTTGAGAGCATTGCGTCTTGACGGCTTACTGAGAGTCGCACCGCCCCCACCCGTTCTGACCGTTTTTCTTTTTGGAGTCAGTACCCAATTCTGAACCGCCTCGAAATGCTGCGCATCTTCTGCACCGCCGCCGAGTCGCGCAACTTCAAGGAAGCCGCCACCCGCCTGGGCGTCTCGCCGCAGGCGGTCACGCGCGCGGTGAAGGAGCTCGAGGACCACGTCGGCGAGCTGCTCTTCCACCGCAACACCCGCCACAACCGCATCACCGAATTCGGCGAACAGCTCGCTGCGCGCGCGCGGCTGAGCCTGCAGGGCGTGGATGCGATCTTCCAGGGTGCCGAGCAGGCGCGCGCCAGCGAGCTCGCCGGCCTGGTGCGCATCACCGCGCCGCGCGCGCTCGGCCGTCACGGGCTGATGCAGGTTCTGGGCGAACTGTGCGCGCAGCATCCCGGGCTGCAGCTCGACCTGCGCTCGTCGGACCAGTTCGCCGATGTGGTCGATGAGCAGATCGACATCGGCATCCGCGTCGGCGTGCTGCGCGACAGCCGCTTCGTCGCGCGCGCGGTGTCGAGCGTGTCCTTCCACATCGTCGCCGCGCCCGAACTGCTCGCGCGCTGCGGGGCACCGAAGACGCTGCAGGATCTGGCCGAGCGTCCGACCACGGTCGCCATCGACCCCAACACCGGACGGCCGTGGGCGTGGTTCCTGGCCGGCGGCCAGCAGTGGCTGCCGCGTGCGCCGACCTTCGCCACCGACGACACCGGCGCCGAGGCCGAGGCGGTGCTCGCCGGCGTCGGCTTCGGCCAGCTCACCGCCTACCTCGCCGCGCCGCACCTGCGCGCGGGGCGGCTGGTCGAGGTCCTGCCCGAGCTGGCGCCCGAGCCCTGGAGCCTGTCGGTGTATCGCCCACAGCGCGGCCCGGTGGCGGCGCGGATACGGCTGGTGTTCGACCGGTTGGTGGAGTACTTCGGTGAGGGCGGGCGGTTTCCGTAGGATGCTCACCGGACAAGGTCCATGCGCAAACAAAGGCTATACTGCAGTCAGGTGTAATACAGGAGATTACTCATGGCTACGACCCCTGTTTCGGTTCGTCTTGATGAACCCCTCAAGGCACGCGTTCGCAGCCTGGCCGATCAGCGCCGTCGCCCGGTTCACTGGTTGATGCGCGAGGCTATCGAGCAGTACGTGACGCGCGAGGAGCAGCGCGAGGCCTTCCGCCAGGAAGCGCTCGACGCCTGGGAGCATTTTCAGAGCACTGGCCTGCATGTGACCGGCACCGAGGCGGATGCCTGGCTTGCCGAACTCGAGGCCGGTAACGACGTCGAGCCACCCCGAGCGCACATCTGATGCCTCGCCTGATCTGGTCGGAGCCGGCGCTGGCCAATGTCCAGCGCTTGTATCGTTTTCTGGTGACGAAGAACCCTGCGGCAGCCCAACGCGCGGTGAGGGCGATTCGGGAAGGCGTGAGCATCCTGGCGGGTCATCCGCAGGTGGGGCGGGTGGTCGAAGATATGGAGGAAGCGTTCCGCGACTGGCCGATACAGTTCGGAGACTCCGGTTATGTGGTTCGCTACCGATTCGATGGCGATCGGGTCACGATCCTGACGGTAAGGCACCAAAGAGAAGCCGGGTTCAAGACGACGGACTGACCCGAAGCCGAAGGTGAAGACCGACACGTTCACTGCTGCAAGCGCAGTCCGTCACGGGGTTACTGCTTTCTGCGCCGCCCACAGGTGTGCAGCGACCAGCGCGCGCCACGGCGAGAACGCGGCGAGCCAGGCGCGCGCATCGTTCTCGCGGAGCCGCTCCTGCGCGCCGAGCAGCGCCTGCAGGCTCCGTCGCACGGCCGCATCGCCGTGCAGCGAACCGTCCATCCAGCCGAAGCCGCGAAGCAGGGTGTAATCGACCGTCCACGGACCGACGCCGCGCACGCTCAACAGCCGCTCCCGGATGTCGTCGACCGGAGGCGTCTGAAGCCACGCGTCGAGCGGCAGCCCGCCATCCGCCACCAGGCGGGCGAGGGTGAGCAGGGTGTTCGCCTTGGCCGCGGAAAAGCCTGCCGCGCGCAGGTCGTCCACCGTCAGCGTGGCGACCCGGTCTGCGTCCGGGTAACACATGAGGCCGCAGGTGTGGCGCACGCCCGCCGCCATCATCAGTTTGCGCCGCAGCGAAACCGCCGCGCCCAGGCTGATCTGCTGCCCGGTCACTGCCCAGGTCAGGGCCTCGAACGGCGTCGCCGCAACCGCCACGCGCAAGCCCGCCTGCCGGGCGATGAGGGCGCCGACTTGCGGGTGATGGCGATGCTGGCGTTCGAAGGTCTCGATGTCCTGGGTCAGGCCGAGCATGCGCTGCACCATGGCTTCGAGGCGCGCCGCGCATTCGGCGTCGGCAGCACCGTTGATCATCAATGCGGCTTCTGCTCGCTCCGGCTGGAAGTGCACCTCCAGGCACGCTGGACGGCCGTTCCAGACCAGGCCCTTGCGCAAGGCCGTGTCACTCGCCGACTCGGCGACTGCATGCGGGTCGCGTCGGTGGAAGGCGAGAATGTCGCCGGGTCGGTAGGCGGGCGGCAGCGGAACGGTGCAGGAAAGCAGCGTGTCGATCGTGGTCTCCCCCCGGGTTGTGAAGCGAGGCGTGCAGGCAGGCAATCGCTACACGACCACCCAGCTCAGCCCGCCACCTTCGCCCGCGCCGCGTGCAGCTTCCGGTAGCTGTCGATCAGCCGCTGGTGTCGATCCAGCCCTTCGAGCTTCATGCTCGTCGGCGTCAGGCCGTGGAAGCGCACGCTGCCGTCCACCGAGCCGAGCACCGCGTCCATGCGCGCGTTGCCGAACATGCGGCGGAAGTTGGCGACGTAGTCGTCCAGCGCCAGCTCGTCGTCCAGCACCACCTCCAGCACCACGTTCAGGGCCTGGTAGAACAGCACGCGCTCGACCGTGTTCTCGTTGTACTGCAGGAAGGCCTCGACGCGCTCCTTCGCCTCTTCGAACTGCTGCAGGGCGAGGTGGATCAGCAGCTTCAGTTCCAGAATCGTCAGCTGGCCCCACACCGTGTTCTCGTCGAACTCGATGCCGATCAGCGTGATGATGTCGGTGTAATCGTCGAGTTCGCTCTCTTCCAGGCGGTCGAGCAAGGCCTCCAGCGCGTCGTCGTCGAGGCGGTGCAGGTTCAGGATGTCGTCGCGGAAGCGCAGCGCCTTGTTGGTGTTGTCCCAGATCAGGTCGTCGACCTGATAGACCTCGGAATAGCCCGGCACCAGGATGCGGCAGGCGATGGCGCCGAGCTGGTCGTGCACCGCCATGTACGCCTCCTTGCCCATGTCGGCGAGGATGCCGAACAGGGTCGCGGCCTCGTCGGCGTTGGAGTTCTCGCCGTGCCCGGAGAAGTCCCACTCGACGAATTCGTGATCGGCGCGCGCGCTGAAGAAGCGCCACGACACCACGCCGCTGGAATCGATGAAGTGCTCGACGTAGTTGTGCGGGTCGGTGACGACGGCGGTCTCGAAGGTGGGCGGCGGCAGGTCGTTCAGGCCCTCGAAGCTGCGGCCCTGCAGCAGTTCGGTCAAGCTGCGCTCGAGCGCCACCTCCATGCTCGGGTGCGCGCCAAACGAGACGAACACCCCGCCGGTGCGCGGATTCATCAGGGTGACGCACATCACCGGATACACCCCGCCCAGCGACGCATCCTTCACCAGCACCGGGAAACCCTGGCGCTCCAGTTCCTCGATGCCCGCGACGATGCCGGGATACTTCGCCAGCACTTCGGCCGGCACGTCGGGCAGCGCGATCTCGCCCTCGATGATCTCGCGCTTCACCGCGCGCTCGAAAATCTCCGACAGGCACTGCACCTGCGCCTCGACCAGCGTGTTGCCGGCGCTCATGCCGTTGCTGAGGAAGAGGTTGTCGGTGAGGTTGGTCGGGAAATACACCACCGCGCCGTCCGACTGGCGCACATAGGGCAGCGCGCAGATGCCGCGCTCGATGTTGCCGGAGTTGGTGTCGTACAGATGAGAGGCGCGCAGCTCGCCCTCGGGGTCGTAGATCGCCCGGCAGTAGTCGTCGAGCAGTCCGGCCGGCAGCGCATCCTTGCGGCCGGGCTTGAACCAGCGCTCGTTCGGGTAATGCACGAAGGGCGCGTTGGCGATGTCCTCGCCCCAGAACTGGTCGTTGTAGAAGTGGTTGAAATTGAGCCGCTCGATGTATTCGCCCAGGGCGGAGGCCAGCGCGCTCTCCTTGGTCGCGCCCTTGCCATTGGTGAAGCACATCGGCGAATGCGCATCGCGGATGTGCAGCGACCACACGTTGGGCACAAGATTGCGCCACGACGCGATCTCGATCTTGATGCCCAGGTCCGCCAGCACCTTCGACATGTTGGCGATCGTCTGCTCCAGCGGCAGATCCTTGCCGAGGATGTAGGTGTGCGCGTCCGGATCCGGATTCAGCGTCAGCAGGGCCTGGGCATCGGCGTCCAGGTTCTCCACCTCCTCGATCACGAACTCCGGCCCGGTCTGCACCACCTTCTTCACGGTGCTGCGCTCGATCGAGCGCAGGATGCCCTGGCGGTCCTTGGCGGAGAGATCCTCCGGCAGCTCGACCTGGATCTTGAAGATCTGCTTGTAGCGGTTCTCGGGTTCTGCGACAGGCGGATGTTCTCGGTCGGGATGTTGCGGGTGTCGCAGTACAGCTTCACGAAGTAGGCCGCGCACAAGGCCGACGACGCCAGGAAATAGTCGAACGGCCCCGGCGCCGAGCCGTCGCCCTTGTAACGGATCGGCTGATCGGCGATCACCGTGAAGTCGTCGAACCTGGCTTCGAGGCGAAGCTTGTCGAGGAAGTTGACCTTGATTTCCATGAGGGGGAAGGAATCCTGAAAGGGCGTGAACACGCGTCGGGCGGCATTATCGCCGGTTTCGCGGGGGCGGACGGGGTTCGGGGCGGGCTGCGGCTCCTGCAGGAGCGCCGCAAGGCGCGAACGCGGCCGCGCCGAGACGCCTACGTGGGCTTCGTGCGCTTCGACTGTGGCAGCTCGACGAAGGCGATGCAGTTCA
>JAREIX010000234.1 GCA_029286945.1 Thauera sp.
GTTGCGCGTCCCTCAGTCCAGCGCTCATGCAAGCCAGGGGCGAGCGGGGTTCAGGACGTAGTGCTGATCCAGGAATCGGCGCAAATCCTTCGATTTGGGTGCGCCTGTTGCCAGGTGATTCCTGGCCATGACCAGGAACTCCCTGCTCACATTGATTGCCTGTCGGGACCAGAAGAAGAGCTTTCCGAAGGCACCTACGAAATCCCGCGCATCCATCGGAAAGCCATGCTCGATAGGCGATGAAAAGCCCGGGCCGTAGTAGCGGATGTAATTGATGACGTTTCTGCCCATCCGGTCCGATGTCGGCTCCCGTTCGACGTGTGCGGGGCAATAGGAGTCCTGGATGAGATGGAGCGCCTCGCCGATCAGTCTGAAGGCAGTGACCCTGTCCGGCTGGGAGAAGAGCCTTGCGTAGAGGCTGGCAAGCTGGCTGCGCATATCCTGAAGCGCCTGACTTTGCCTCTGGATATAGTTGCGGCGATTCGCATGTCGCCGTGGTTGGGTCGGGTCGGTGAGCTGTGTCCAAAGCGGCACCTCGTCAGGTGCCCGTACGCCATCCTGCAGGGCGTTCTGTTCCGCTTGGCTCAGGCCCAAGGGCTGTGCGGCGTGCCTCGTCAGTAACTCGTGCCCCTCGGGGGTAATCCCGGCCTTCACGGTAACGAAACGTTCGATGTCGTCCTTTTCAGCGGCCGAATTCTGGAATGCCACTTCCCGTAGCTGGGTCAGCAGCGTGTTCGCCGGCGTCGCGTCGAGTGCGTGGCGCGGGTCAAGTCCGGCGAAGTTGTTAGCGAAGCGCTTTAGACGCATCGCCGCAAGGGTGGCCCGATCGATCACGCCGTCGGTGCGCAGCCCACGCTGCCTTGCCTGCCAGGCCGCAACGGCGCGCGCAAACCTGGCTTCGCTCGGAGCGCTGGCGGACAGACCTAGCAGGTCGCGGATCATAGAGGCGTAGTCGATCCAGCCCAGTTCGACGCTGGACTTCCTATTCAGTGAGGCTGCACGCTGCACGTCGACAGTGCGAGAACCGCGGGTGCGAGGCGGGCGAACGGCTGCCGTCAGCGCCGCCTCCGTGTCCGGCCCGACCAGCCCGGTTACGGGCAACCCATGCTGCCGCTGGAACAGCCGCAGCCCGCTGCGCGTCTGTGGGCTCATGATCCCGTCGACCATCAGCTCCAGGCCCAGTGCGCGGTTGAGGCAGTCCTGAACCCAGCGCACGCGCTCCGAGCCGGTCTCCGTTCTGGCATCCTGCGCCGGCGGCGTGCCGCTGCCTTCGGATCTGGCTGAGTCGTTGCCGCGCTTTTCCGGCTGGTTTGTATCGGCGAGTGCGGGCACGAAGGGGATGCCGACCACGGTGGACGAAGCGACCTTCCACAGCCCCCTTGGTGGGCGCGACGGCTGTAGCGGGGGCAGGCGCGCGCTGCGGAAGGGCTTGGCCAACGACGGTGCCCGAGGAGGCGCCTTGCGGGGCGTGCGCGTCGTCTGGCGGCTCGGCGGTCGCCGACGGGCGCGCCCGGCGCGCTCCTGCTCGATCTCTCCGCCATTCCATGCGTTGCCATCCCACTCGCCCGCCACCGGGCCGAACTCGGATTCGCTGCCCTCGTCGCCGTGGTCCAGCTCGGGAAATGGCTCAGGCCTGAAGTTCAGCAAACGGTCCATGATGAATGCCTCGAATTCCTGCAATCTCGGGTTAGCGCTGCGCAAGTCGGAGCAGCACGTCGGCCGCCTCGTCCAGCGCCTCGTTGGAATGTGCGGCGGTGATCAGGAAGCTCAGGCGGGGCGGGCCGCTGCCGTCGTGCAGCACGCCGGTGATGCCGCGGGCGCGCAGGCTACGGTGGATGGCGGGTGCGCGGCTTCCAAGTTCCGGCGTCTGTACCGGGAACAGCCCACCGTGCACCGCGATGCCGCCTGCCTGCAGCCGACCGCGAAAGCGTGCGATCTTGCGCGCCAGCAAGTGGCGCAGGGCCTCGCCACGCTCGCGGTTCAGCGCCAGCGCCCGGCTGGCGGCCGCGAGGTGGGCGGCGGACGGGGCGCTGCAGTGCTGGCGGGTGAGCCCGCCACGTTCGAAGCGCTCGACCATCGCCGCACTGCCCGCCAGTGTCGCCAGCGGCACGCCCAGGCCCTTGGCCAGCGAGCAGGCCACGATCACCTCCGGCCCGCGCAGCCCGAACCAGGCCGCGGTGCCGCCTCCGCCCCGACCGTAGGGCGGCGACGCCTCCCCTCTCGCCCGCTCGCCGAGGATGCCGAAAGCCTGGGTGTCATCCACCACCAGCCAGCCGCCGGCCTGCCGCACTACACGCAGGTAATCCGCCAGCGGCGCGGGCCGTCCGCTCGCCGGGCACAGGCCGTCGGCTACCACGACCGGGCGCCGCCCGGCGCGGCGCAGGCCGGCAATCCGGCGTGCGAGGCCTGCGGTGTCGCCCATCGCGAAGCGCTGCACCGGCACACCCTGCGCGGCGACCCGCTCGACGCCCCAGCGGGCGATCGGATAGCTGCCGGACTCGATGCAGATCCCGATGCGGGCTTCGGCCAGCACCTCGAACAGGTCGAAGAACAGGTGCAGGGTCGAACTCGCCAGCGTGGCGCGCTCGCAACCCGTCAGCCGCGCGATCTCGTGCTCCACCCCCTCCGCGCCGGGGCTCAGGCCGAGCGCAGCGGGGCGGCCACTGGTCAGCGCCGCCCAGGGCTGCAGCGTGCCGTGGGCATGCCGCAGCCCCAGGTACAGGGCCGAGCTGAAGTCCGCCATGGCGCTGCCGTCCGCCGCGTCACTGGCCCTTCAATTGCCGCAGCGCGCGCGGCGTCACGCTCCCCGGCAAGGCCGCCGCGAATCCGGCCGCACTGACGCCGAGCCGTGCCACTGCCGGCCGGCCGGCAATCGCGGGCGGGCGGGCGCGTTCGGTGAGCCTGCGCTGCAGCAGCAGCGAGGGCTGCACGGTGCGCAACGCCGCGTCGCGGCTGTCGTTCGTGTCGGCCATCAGGTCCACCCCGGTCACCGCCAGGTAGCCGTAGATGTAGCGCTGGACTTCCGGCTTCCAGTAGCGCGCCCAGTTCTTGGCGTTGTCCTCGGTCAGGTTCAGGTCGCTCCAGTCGCCGAAGCGGATCGACAGCAGCAGGCGTTCGCCATCCACCGCGAGCTCGTTGAAGTGGGTGATGGTGGTGTCGGTCCAGCCCTGCAGCTTCTTCATCGCATCCACCGCACCCATCCATTCCTCCTGGTAAGGCACCATGTGGCGCCCGCGCAGGAACTCGCGCATCTCCGGCCGCGCCAGCATCCACTGCTCGGTCAGCATCTCGGCGCGCGCCGTCCACGGCAGGTCGCCGTACTGGTTGTGCGCGCCCTCGGCCAGCAGCAGATGCACGTCCTTCAGCGCGTTGAGCAGCGGGAAGGCATCGGCCACCACCGTCGTCTCGGCGTCCTCGCGGTAGAACACCGCCGTGCGGTAGAGCAGGTTGTGGAAGGCCTCGAAGAACTTCGAGCGGCTGTCCGCCGAGCCCATCGCCGGCACCGCCTTGCCCACCAGCTTGACGCCGTAGTGGTGGTCGTACTCGAAGGCCCGCCGCGCGATCGTCAGCCGGTTGTGGCGGTCCTGCACATAGCCCCAGATGATGTTGTTGAGCGGGCGCAGCGGATCCAGCTCGAGCTCGCCGAGCGGATCATTGGGCGAACTGCGCAGGTTCTGGAAGCGGAACGCGATCGCGTTCATCGTCTGCGCCAGCATGCCCTCCTCGTGCCAGTAGGACCAGATCAGCTCGATCAGGCTGGGTTGGGTGAGGCGGTGCTGGAGGATGCCATAGCAGTAGGGAAGAACTTCCGTGTCGGACCCGTCACGCTTGAAATGCACGATCGCGTCTGCGACCCGATCAAGATAAGGTAGTCGCTCATGACCGGTTTGAAGGTATTGATTGAGGAGATCTTCCAGTTCCTTCTGCGATGCTCTTGGATCCCGAGGGTCGACATCGAGCCGACCCGCTTCCTCTGCACTGTCAAAGACGTCATTTCCACAAAAATCCGCATTGCGAATGTGGACGCCGGATTCGATTGCAAGAAAGGCTTGCGTCGCGACCTTGAGCAGTGAATACGCGTAAGGCCCCTGAATGGAGAGTTGCGGAAAAGGCGAAAAATCCTTGAATTTGGCGGAGAAGCTTTGGAATTCCCCAGCGATACCCGAAGTCGCTGCCACCCTCCCTACAAATCCGTCAAGATCTGTGGAGGAGTTGCACCCGAATACGATGTTGATGAAGTTTTGATATCGCTTGAAGCTGATGGCGCTCGTTCTGTTGCGAATTGCAACCCAAAGACCCTGATCTGAGTTTTGGCTAGCCGATGATCGCCTCAGTGTTACGCTTGCCGAGCCAGATGGGATCGAAACATGGAATTTAATTGAAAAATCCTTTTTGTCATCGGAGTTGTTCGTCCAATTAGTCTTGCCCGTAGCGTCGGCGACAATCGTTGCGGTATAGGAGCCCGTTGCGATACCCGAAGTATCAATTATCGCGTGAAGCAGACCTTGGCCATCATTGTCGAGTTTTACAGGCGGAATGATTTCCACCTGTTTGTCGTCTTCAATCTTTAGGAACAAACCGGTCTCTTTTCTCAAGTCTCGATAGACTGGTCTAACAGGGTGTTGAAAATTGCGTCATCACCTTCGGCTTCCAGCTTGGCTGGAAAAAATCGACTCTGAAGAACCCCGGCGTGGTTCGGC
>JAREIX010000235.1 GCA_029286945.1 Thauera sp.
GGTGTTGCGGCGCTCCTCCTCGGGCATGACCACCGAGCGGCGCTCGGCGCCCATCATGATCTTGTCCTTGGCGCGCTCGAAGTCCTCCATGTCGACCAGGCGCTTGTTGGCGCGGGCGGCGAACAGCGCGGCCTCGTTCACCAGGTTGGCGAGGTCGGCACCGGCAAAGCCAGGCGTGCCGCGCGCCAGCACCTGGGGGTCCACGTCAGGCGCGATCGGCACCTTCCGCATATGCACCTTGAGGATCTGCTCGCGGCCGCGAATGTCGGGCAGCGCCACCACCACCTGGCGGTCGAAGCGGCCCGGACGCAGCAAGGCCGGATCCAGCACGTCGGGGCGGTTGGTCGCGGCGATCACGATCACGCCGGTCTGGCCCTCGAAACCGTCCATCTCGACCAGCAGCTGGTTCAGCGTCTGCTCGCGCTCGTCGTTGCCGCCGCCGAGGCCGGCGCCGCGCTGGCGGCCGACCGCGTCGATTTCGTCGATGAAGATGATGCACGGGGCCTGTTTCTTCGCCTGTTCGAACATGTCGCGCACGCGCGCCGCGCCCACGCCGACGAACATCTCGACGAAGTCGGAGCCCGAGATCGAGAAGAAAGGTACCTTGGCCTCGCCGGCGATCGCCTTGGCGAGCAGGGTCTTGCCGGTGCCCGGCGAACCGACCATCAGCACGCCCTTGGGAATGCGGCCGCCGAGCTTCTGGAACTTGGAGGGATCACGCAGGAACTCGACCAGCTCGGCAACCTCTTCCTTGGCCTCGTCGCAACCGGCGACGTCGGCGAAGGTCACCGAGTTGGCCGACTCGTCGAGCATGCGTGCCTTGCTCTTACCGAACGAGAACGCCCCACCCTTGCCGCCGCCCTGCATCTGGCGCATGAAGAAGATCCACACCCCGATCAGCAACAACATCGGGAACCAGGAGACGAACACGCTGGCGAGGAAGGACTGCTCCTCCTCGGGCTTGGAGGCGTTGATCTGAACGCCGTAGCGCATCAGGTCGGACACCATCCAGATATCCTGAACGCCGGGCGTGTACACCGTGATCGAGCGCCCTTCCTGGGTGGTCGCCTTCAACACCCGGCCGTCGATGGTCGCGCGCGTGATCCGCCCTGCCTTGGCCTCCTCCAGGAACTGCGAGTACTCCATGGTGTTGGTCGGCGTCTGCCGCGCATTGAACTGGTTGAAGACGGTCATCAATACGACGCCGATCACCATCCAGATCGCGAGATTCTTGAAGAGATTGTTCAACTTTCTATTCCCCGAAAGCCATTGCGGCCTGTACGCGACTGACCGATTCTAGTGGTGAACGTTCCCACGGGCAAACCAATGGCCGGCATTGTCCCGGCCAATCGCACCGCCGGCCGTCCCACCCGAGCCCTCCCCGCGGACCCGCTCATACCTTGCGCGGCCCCTTGCCGACCAGATAGACCTCGGCGCTGCGGTCGCGCGACGCCTTGGGCTTACGAACCTGCACCGACGCGAACGCGCCCTCCATCTGCTTGCGGTAGGCCATGAACCCCTCGCCCTGAAAGATCTTGACCACGAATTGACCACCGGGCTTGAGGTGGCGTACCGCGAAATCGAGCGCCAGTTCGCAGAGATGGACCGAACGCGCCTGGTCGACCGTCGGCACGCCGGAAAGGTTCGGCGCCATGTCCGACAGCACCACGTCCACGCCCGCACCGTCCAGCCTCGCCTCGAGGTCCGCGAGCACCGCGTCCTCGGTGAAGTCGCCCTGGATGAACTCGACCCCGGCGACGGGCTCCATCGGCAGCAGGTCGAGGGCGAAGATGCGGGCCTTCGCACCGCATCGCTTGACCGCGACCTGGCACCACGATCCCGGCGCGGCACCGAGGTCGACCACCACCGCGCCGGGACGCAGCAGGTGGTCGCGCTCGTCGATCTCGAGCAGCTTGTAGGCCGCGCGCGCGCGAAAGCCCTCGGCTTGTGCGCGCTGCACCCAGGGGTCGTTCACATGGTCGTGCACCCAGGCACGGCTGGTCTTGTTCTTCTTCATCCGCTCGCTTCCTCCGCATCGACGGCCACCTGGCCCTGCTCAGGGAGTAGAATCCGCCTTCCAGGCTTCAAGTACCCAGAGAATTTCAATGACCGAGCTTACCCCGGCCCAGCGCCGCGACCTGCGCGCCCGCGCCCATCACCTCAACCCCGTGGTCACGATCGCCGGCAACGGACTCGCCCCGAACGTCGTCGCCGAGCTCGATCGCTCGCTCCAAGCCCATGAGCTCATCAAGGTCAAGCTGCAGGGCATCGAGCGGGAACAGCGCGAGACGCTGATGCAGGAACTGTGCGCTGCGCTCGACGCGGCCCCGGTCCAGCACATCGGCAACATCCTGGTCGTCTGGCGCCAGCGCCGCGAGGAAGAGAAAACCGTCGCCGCCCCCGAAAAGAAGCCGGTGCGTGGCGCTACCGCCAAGTCCGCCGCGGCATTCGCCGCTGCCGCGCGCCGCGCCGCGCTCGCCAAGGCGAGCAGCGAATCGCGCCGCTCGCCTGCGCGCAGCCCGGCTCCGCGCGGGCGCGCCTCCGGAACCGGAAGCGGTTCGCGCGGACGTTGAACGTTCTCCGCCGCCCGCGGGCGACCTGAAAGCACGAGGCGGTGCCCTGCACCGCCTCTTTTTTCGTCCCTCGCCGGTCGTGGCGCCCGCGCTCAGACGTAGCGGACGTCGATCACCTCGTACTCGCGCACGCCGCCCGGGGCCTGCACCTCGGCGATGTCTCCGGCGTACTTGCCGATCAGCGCGCGCGCAATCGGCGAGCTGATCGAGATCTTGCTGTCCTTGATGTCGGCCTCGTCGTCGCCGACGATCTGGTAGGTCACGACCTGGCCCGAGTCCATGTCCTCGAGCTCGACGGTGGCGCCGAACACGCAGCGGCCGTCGGCGTCGAGCAGCTTGGGATCGATGATCTGGGCGTTGGCCAGCTTGGCCTCGACCTCCATGATGCGGCCTTCGATGAACCCCTGGCGGTCCTTCGCAGCCTCGTATTCGGCGTTCTCCGACAGGTCGCCGTGCGAGCGCGCCTCGGCGATCGCGGCGATCACGTTGGGACGCTCGACGGTCTTCAGGCGGTGTAGCTCGGCGCGCAGTTTCTCGGCGCCGGCAACGGTGAGCGGGGTCTTGTTCATGCTTGCTGATTCAGTTCTTCGTGCAAGGCCTGCACGGAATAGACCTCGAGCCCGCCCGCCAGGTGACGCATGCCCATGCACGCGGCGCGCGCGCCCTCGATGGTGGTGAAGATCGACAGCTTGGCCGCCAGCGCGCTGGTGCGGATCGAGCGCGAGTCGGTGATCGCCTGGCGCTTTTCCTCGACCGTGTTGATGACCATGACGATTTCCTCGTTCTTGATCATGTCGACGATGTGCGGCCGCCCCTCATTGACCTTGTTGACCACGGCCACCGGAATCCCGGCGGCCTCGATCACCGAGGCGGTACCGCGGGTGGCGACCAGCGTGAAGCCCAGGTCGTTCAGCTCGCGCGCCACCTCGACCGCGACCGGACGGTCGCTGGCCTTGACGCTGATGAACACCGTGCCCGCGGTGGGCAGCTTGACGCCAGCGCCGATCTGGCTCTTCACGAAGGCCTCGGCAAAGCTGCGGCCGACGCCCATGACCTCGCCGGTGGACTTCATCTCGGGGCCGAGGATGGTATCCACGCCCGGGAACTTCACGAACGGGAAGACCGCCTCCTTGACCGAGTAGTACGGCGGCACGATCTCGCCGGTCACGCCCTGGCTCGCCAGGCTCTGGCCGGCCATGCAGCGCGCGGCCACCTTGGCCAGCGGCAGCGAGCAGGCCTTGGACACGAAGGGCACGGTGCGCGATGCACGCGGATTGACCTCGAGCACGAACACCACGGCGTTGTCGCCCTCGCCCTGGATCGCGAACTGCACGTTCATCAGGCCGACGACGTTGAGCGCGCGCGCCATCGCTTCGGTCTGGCGGCGCAGTTCGTCCTGCAGCGCAGCCGACAGCGTGTAAGGCGGCAGCGAGCAGGCGGAGTCGCCCGAATGCACGCCAGCCTGCTCGATGTGCTCCATGATGCCGCCGATGATCACCTGCTTGCCGTCGGACAGCGCATCGACGTCGACCTCGGTGGCATCGTTGAGGAAGCGGTCGAGCAGCACCGGCGATTCGTTCGACACCTTGACCGCCTCGCGCATGTAGCGCTCGAGATCCTTCTGCTCGTGCACGATCTCCATCGCGCGGCCACCGAGCACGTAGGACGGGCGCACCACCAGCGGGTAGCCGATCTCGGCCGCCAGTCGCACCGCCTCTTCCGGGGTGCGCGCGGTGCGGTTGGGCGGTTGGCGCAGGCCGAGGTCGTTGAGCAGCTTCTGAAAGCGCTCGCGGTCCTCGGCGGCGTCGATCATGTCAGGGCTGGTGCCGATGATCGGCACACCGTTGTCCTGCAAGGCCTGGGCGCGCTTGAGCGGCGTCTGGCCGCCGAACTGGACGATCACGCCAACCGGCTTCTCGATGTGCACGATCTCGAGCAGGTCCTCGAGCGTGATCGGCTCGAAGTACAGGCGATCCGAGGTGTCGTAGTCGGTCGACACCGTCTCGGGGTTGCAGTTGACCATGATGGTCTCGTAGCCATCCTCGCGCAGCGCGAGTGCGGCATGCACGCAGCAGTAGTCGAACTCGATGCCCTGGCCGATGCGGTTCGGACCGCCGCC
>JAREIX010000236.1 GCA_029286945.1 Thauera sp.
GGCCGATGCTGCTGGCGATCGGCGGCTTCGTGTTCGGCGCCTTCAACAACCTCGCCGAGGTGTGGCTGATCGACGCCGCGGTGCAGGCGGTGTCGCGCGACGCGGTGCCGGTAAAGCTGTACCTGTGGGGCGGCTTCACCCCCGCGCTGCTCGCCAGCCTGCTCACCGTGGCGCTGGGCGTGTTCTTCTACCTGCAGCGCACCCGGCTGCGGCGCCGGCTGTCGCTGTGGCGCGTGCTGTGGCGGGTGAGCGGCGACCGGGTCTGGGACCGCCTGCTGAAGCGGGTGTTCGCCTTCGCCACCCGGGTGGCCGACCGCTTCCAGCACGGCTCGCTGCGCCAGCACATCAGCGCGCTGGTGCTGGCGATCGCCGCGTTCGCGCTGATCGGCGTGGTCGCCTCGACCGCCGACGACCTCGTCTGGCCCGAACGCACCAGCCCGCTGAACATCGCCGCGCTGTTCGGCTGCGTGCTCGCGGTCGCCGGCGCGGCCGCCGCGGCGACGATGCCGGGACGGGTGGCGCTGGCGGCCACGCTGGGCGCGAGCGGGCTGGGCATGGCGATGATCTTCCTCGCCGCGCGCGCGCCCGACGTGGCGATCACCCAGCTGATGGTGGAGACGCTGACGGTGATCTTCCTCGCCCTGGTGCTGCGCAAGCTGCCGCCCACCCACCTGGTGGGCTCGCGCAAGCCGGCGGCGCGACGCTTCCATGCGCTGGTCGCGGTGCTGCTCGGCGGCGTGGTCAGCGCGATGATGCTGATGACGGTGAGCCAGCCGCTGCCCGGCGACCTCGCGCAGTGGTACCTCGCGCACAGCCTGCCCGAGGGCAAGGGCGCCAACGTGGTCAATGTGATCCTGGTGGACTTCCGCGCCCTGGACACGCTGGGCGAGATCCTGGTGGTCGGTCTGGCCGGGCTGGCCGCGGCGGGGCTGCTGGCCGGCGGAGGGAGGACAGGCGCCGACGCGCACACCGCGACCACCGCGCAGGGCAGCCCGGATTTCGGCTCGGTGCTGCTGCGCCAGGGCATCCTGCCGCTGTCGGCGCTGCTCGCGCTGATCTCGCTCGTGCTGTTGTGGCGCGGCCACAACCTGCCCGGTGGCGGCTTCATCGGCGGCCTGGTGGCGGCGAGTGCGGCCGTGCTGCTGGCGCTCGCCTTCGGTGTCGAGCGCGCGCGCGCGGTGCTTCGCGTGACGCCGGTGGCGCTGCTGGCGATCGGGCTGGCGGTGGCGGCCGGTGCGGGCGTGATCGGGCTGGTGCAGGGCGAGCCCTTCCTGACCGGCAACTGGATCTTCCCCGCCGGGCTGCCGCTCGGCACACCGCTGCTGTTCGACGTCGGCGTGTTCCTCACCGTGCTCGGCGCGGTGCTGCACATGCTGTTCCGGCTACTGGCGCGGGAGGCCTGAAGATGGAAATCATCGTCGCCATCACCGTCGGCCTGCTGGTTGCCATCGGCATCTGGATGCTGCTCGACCGCGGCCTGCTGCGCGTGGTGCTCGGCATCGTGGTGCTGGGCAACGGCGTGAACCTGGCGGTGTTCTCGGCCGGGCGGCTCGACGGCCGCGCCGCCGCCTTCGTCACCGAGGCCGGCGCGCCCGCGCTCGCCGCGAACCCGCTGCCGCAGGCGCTGGTGCTGACCGCGATCGTGATCGGCTTCGCGCTCTTCGTGTTCGCGCTCGCGGTGCTCAAGCGCAGCTGGGAACTCCACGGCAACGTCGAGACCGACCGCATCACCGCCGTCGCCGAGGAGCCGGCGCCCGACCTGCCCGCGCCGGCAGGCGAGGACAAGGCATGAACACGCTGATCGTCGCCCCGCTGCTGATCCCGCTCGCCACCCTGGTGGCGACCCTGCTCGCGCGCCGCTCGCCGCGCGCGGTCACGGCGCTCAGCCTGGCCGGCGCGCTGGCGCTCAGCGCGGCCGGGTTGGCGCTGGTGGGCATCGCCGCGCAGGGCCAGATCCTCGCCACCCAGGCCGGCGACTGGGCCGCGCCCTACGGCATCACCCTGGTCATCGACCGCCTGTCGGCGGCGATGGTGGCGATCACCGGCATCGTCGGCACGGCGACCCTGGTGTTCGCGCTGGCGCGCGACGACGACCCGGCGCGCAGCCGCGACTTCCACCCGCTGGTGCACGGTCTGCTGGTGGGCGTGTGCGGCGCCTTCATCACCGGCGACGTGTTCAACCTCTACGTCTGGTTCGAGGTGCTGCTGGTGGGCTCCTTCGCCCTGCTGGTGCTCGGCGGCGGTCAGCGCCGGCTCTCCGGCACCGTGGTGTATGTGGTGCTCAATCTGGTGGCGACGATGATGTTCCTGCTCGCCGCTGGCATGCTCTATGGCGCCAGCGGCAGCCTCAACATGGCGCTGCTGGCGCAGGCCTTCACCGCCGGCGAGGTGCCGGCCAGCGCGCACGCGTCCGTGGTGCTGATGCTGACCGCGTTCTCGATCAAGGCCGCGCTGTTCCCGGTGTTCGGCTGGCTGCCGGCGTCCTACCACGTGGCGTGGACGCCGGTGTCGGCGCTGTTCGCCGGCCTGCTCACCAAGGTCGGCGTGTATGCGCTGATCCGCATCGTCACGCTGTTCTGGCCGGACGCCAGCATCGCCCACGAGGTGCTGCTGTGGGTGGCATGCGCCACCATGCTGATCGGCGTGCTCGGCGCCGCGGCCCAGGTCGAGGTGCGCCGCATCCTGTCCTTCCACATCGTCAGCCAGGTCGGCTACATGATCCTGGGGCTGGCGCTGGCCACGCCGCTGGCGCTCGCCGGCGCGGTGTTCTACCTGATCCACCACATCGTGGTGAAGGCCAACCTGTTCTTCATCGGCGGCATCGCCGCGCGCCTGACCGGTTCGGAGCGGTTGGCGGCAATGGGTGGGCTGTATACGCGCGCGCCCTGGCTGGCGCTGCTGTTCGCGATCCCCGCGCTGTCGCTCGCCGGCATCCCGCCGCTGTCGGGCTTCTGGGCCAAGTTCGTGCTGGTCAAGGCCAGCCTGGACGCGAGCGCCTGGATCGCCGCCGCGGTGGCGCTGGTTACCGGCATCTTCACCCTGCTGTCGATGAGCAAGATCTGGAACGAGGCCTTCCTTAAGCCGCATCCCGCGGGTCGGGAAGGCGAATGCGGCGCGGTCGGCATGCGCCCGGCGGTGTGGGCGGTGAGCGCGCTGGCGGCGATGACGGTGGCGATCGGCCTCGGTGCCGGGCCGGTGATGGACTACGCGGTCGCCGCCGCCGAACAACTCGGCGCCCCCGCCGCTTACATCGCTGCCGTCACCGGTGCGGGAGGACGCTGAACATGCTCGGACTGCACATCCTGCTCGCCGTCGGCCTGGCCGCCTTCGCCGACGCGCTGAGCCCACTCGGCGTGGTGGCCGCCTTCCTCGTCATCTATGTCGCGCTGCGCCTGGCGATCGACCTCCTCGGCATCCGCCGCTACCTGCGCCGCCTGGAACTGGGCACGGCCTTCGGCCTGTGGTTCGTGGCCGAGATCTTCAAGGCCAGCCTCGACGTCGCCCGCATCGTGCTCGGGCGCAAGGTGACGCCGCAGCCGGCGGTGGTCGCGCTGCGGCTGGCGCGCCCCGACGAGCGCATCGCCACCGTGCTCGGCTGTCTGCTGACGCTGACGCCGGGCACGATGGCGCTCGAGTACGTGCCCGCGTCGGGGCTGATGTACGTGCACGCGATCGACGCAGGCGACGCCGCCGCGGTGGAAGCCGGGGTGCGCGCGATCGAGCGCCGGATGCTGCGCTGGATCGACGCCGGCGTGCCGCCGCCCTCCCCGCCTTCACGCGCGCCGGCGCGCCCGGAAGGGGGTGCGGCATGATGAGCGAGATCGCTGGCGCCGCCTGGGTGCTGCCGCTGACCTTCGCGCTGCAGGGGATCAGCGCGGCGCTGATCCTGGGGCGCCTGGTGCGCGGGCCACGGGCTGCCGACCGGGTGGTGGCGATCGATGCGCTGAGCATGATCGCGATCGGGGTGATCGCCCTGCTCGCACTGTCGACCGCGCAGCCGATGCTGCTCGACGCTGCCGTGGTGCTGGCGCTGGTGTCCTTCCTCGGCACCACGGCCTTCATCCTGATGTTCCGCCGCCGTGGGCGCGGCGCCGACGAGGCGGTGACCGCCCCGACCGAGCCGATGCCGAGCGACGCGCGCGCTGTGGGGGAGAAGCCGTGATGGAAGCCTTCCTGTCCGTCCTGGCGTCGCTGCTGCTCTTGGTGGGCGCGCTGATGGGCCTGATCGGCGCGATCGGCGTGATCCGCCTGCCCGACAGCTATACCCGCATGCACTCGGCCAGCAAGGCGGGGGCGCTCGGCGCGGCGCTGATCCTTGTCGGCGTGGCGGCGGCGAGCGAGGGCGGCTTCGCGCTCGCTGCGCTGTTCGCGGCAGCGGTGCTGCTCGCCACCGCGCCGCTGGCCGCTCACGGGATGGCACGCGCGGCGCATCGGGCGGGGATCACGCCGCAGACAGGGCCAGTGGGGGATGCACTGGCAGAGGCGGAGCGTGACGTCCGCGGTGGCGAGGATGGAGACAAGCCGCCGCAGCAGTCGTGAGTCCGGCAACGGGTGGCGAAGGCGCTGGGCGCTGGGCGGTAATCCGCCGGGGACGCGCGGGGTATTCCTTCCGGGGCTGCGGAACTCACCTTCGCTTCGCTCGGCTCGGACAGTCCTCGCCCCTTCACGAATACCCCGCACA
>JAREIX010000026.1 GCA_029286945.1 Thauera sp.
CGAGGCCGTGGCATGGAGCACCAGGCGCGGCATGAGCACCGGAGACAAACCCAGGACCGAGCTTGCGGACCCCGCAGCCGGAAAGCGCAGCTTCAACAGCAGCCTGCGCCACAGCAACCAGGCCTACCTGCGCGCGCGCCAGAGCGACAGCGACCATCCGCCGATCAGCCGGCGGATCGCCTTCGTGCTGCTCGAACACTTCTCGATGATGGCCTTCACCGGCGCGGTGGACGCCATCGTCACCGCCAACCTGCTGAGCCGCAACCCGCTCTACCGCTTCCAGGCCGTCAGCCTCGAAGGGCCCTCCGTGCTCAGCGACCTCGGCATCAGCATCGCCGCCGACGGCGAACTCAAGAGCCTCGATGCCACCGACCTCGACATGCTGATCGTGTGCGGCGGCTATCGCTCCGACCTCGCGCCCCCGCGCGCGGTGCTCGACCGCCTGCGTGCCATCGCCCGCAAGGGGGCCACGATGGGCGCGCTGTGGAACGGCAGCTGCGTGCTGGCCCAGGCCGGGCTGCTCGACGGCTATGCGTGCACGGTGCACCCGGAGAGCCGCGCCGGGCTCGAGGAGAGCTGCCCGCAGGTCAGGCTGCTGCCGACCCCTTTCGTCATCGACCGCGACCGCATCTCCTCGGCCGGCGCCAACAGCGCGCTCGGCATGATGCTGGCGGTGATCCGCCACCAGCACGGCGACGACGTGGTGCGCGGCATCGAGGAGATCCTCGCCTGCGACCGCGGCCCCGAGGACATCCCCGACCGGCCGATGCCGGTGCTCGAAGCGAGCACCGCGCTGCCCGACGCCCTGCGCGCGATCCTCAAGCTGATGGAGAGCAACATCGAGGAGCCGCTGTCGATCGAGGACCTGGCGCACTACGCCCAGGTGTCGCGACGCCAGATCGACCGCCTGTTCCACCGCTACATGAAGACCACGCCGTCGCGCTATTACCTCGAGCTGCGCATCACCCGCGCGCGCCGCCTGCTGCTGCAGACCAATGCGCCGATCACCAGCATCGCCATCGCCTGCGGCTTCACCGGCGCGCCGCACTTCAGCCGCTGCTATCGCGACTTCTTCGGCGTGTCGCCGTCGAAGGCGCGCTCGACCCAGCGCCTTTAGGCCAGGTCCGGCGGCAGGCGGCCGGCCTCAGCGCGCCCCGCCGCCGGCGGCGAAGTCGCGCGCGGCCGCCGCATCGGCCGCGAAGCGGGCGGTGAACCCGGCCAGCAGCCCGCTGCAGGCAGCCGCCTCGTCCGCCGCCGCCGCCCGCTCCAGCGCCCGCAGCAACTTGCCGCAGGCGTCCAGGCCGAGGAGCTCGCAGCTGCCGGCGAGCTTGTGCGCGACCGCCTCGAGCTCGTACAGATCCTCGCGCTGCAGGGCTTCGGCGAGCTGGGCGCCGGCGCCTTCGGCCTGCGCCTGCATCTGCGCCAGCAGCGCCAGCAGGCGCTGCGGGCCGAACACCGCGGCGTGGGTGGCGAGCAGGCGGCGGTCGATCGCGCCGTCCGCCGGCCCTGCGGCGGGCGCCGGCGCCGGGCCGGCGCCGTGCGTCACGCGGGCGAGCGTCTGGCGCAGGCTCTCGAGCCGGATCGGCTTGGCCACCACCGCATCCATGCCGCTGTCGAGGTAGTGGCGGATGTCCTCCGGCGCGACGCTGGCGGTGAGCGCCACGATCGGGGTGCCCGCGTTGAGGTTGTCGGCGTCGCCGCGGATGCGGCGCGCGACCTCCGCCCCGCTCATGCCGGGCAGGTGCATGTCCATCAGGATGGCGTCGAAGCCCTGCTGCCGGCACAGCGCCAGCGCCTGCAGCCCGTCCTCGGCGCTGCACACCAGGTGGCCGACGTTCTCCAGCAGGCCGACCAGCACCTGGCGGTTGATGGCGACGTCCTCGACCAGCAGCAGGCTCAGGCTGGGGCCGTCCGCCGCGAGCGCGGCCGCCGCCCCCGCCGTGCCGGTGTCGAGCACGTCCGGCGCAGCCTGCAGCGGGACGTCGAAGGCGAAGCGGCTGCCCACCCCGACGCGGCTCGCCACCTCGAGCGTGCCGCCCATGCCTTCGACCAGCTTGCGGCAGATCGCCAGGCCCAGTCCGGTGCCGCCGAAGCGGCGGGTGATGCTCTCGTCGGCCTGGGTGAAGCGCTCGAAGATGCGCGCGAGCTGGGCGGCCTCGATGCCGATGCCCTGATCCTCGACCTCGAAGCGCAGGCGCCCGCCCTCGCCACCGGCCGCCCCGGGGGCCCCGGCAGCCGCCTGCACGCGCAGCGTGACCCGGCCCGCGGCGGTGAACTTGATCGCGTTCGCCAGCAGGTTGGCGATCACCTGGCGCAGGCCGCCGACGCTGCCACACCAGGCATCGGGCAGGCCCGCATCGACCTCCGCCGCCAGCACCAGGCCCTTCTGGCGCGCGGCCGCATCGACCAGCTGCAGCTGGCTGGCCACCAGCTGCCGCAGCGAGAAGCCGACCGCCTCCGGCAGGTAGGCGCCCTCCTCCAGCCGGGCGTAATCGAGCACCTGGTTCAAGGTCGCCAGCAGCGACTCGCCGGACTGGTGCAGCGCCTCCAGCTCAGCCCCGATCGGCGCCGGCAGCGGGCGCTGGCGCAGCAGCTGGATCATGCCCAGCATGCCGTTCATCGGCGTGCGGATCTCGTGGCTCATGGTGGCGAGGAACTGCGACTTGGCCCGGTTCGCCGCCTCGGCCGCCTCCTTGGCGGCGCGCAGGCTGCGGGTACGCTTCTCGACGCGGTCCTTGAGCTGGTCGCGGCTGAAGACGAGCTGCTCGTGGGCGCGCTGGCGGCGCCCCATCTCCTGGCGGATCGCCAGCCGCATGTCGTTCACCGCCGCCACCACCGCGTCGAGCTCGTCCGGCGTCTTGCCCGGCTTGCGCGCCAGCGCCAGCGGCGCCTCGAACTGGCCCTCGCCGAGCTGGCGGGCGTAGCGCGCCATGCTCTCGAGGTGGCGGGTCACCAGCCACTGGAACACCACCACCAGCACGCCGGCGATCATCAGGATGGTGAGCGACTGGCTGAGGAAGATCGTGACGCCGCTCCACGCCAGCCGCGCCGCCACCGCGTCGAGGTCGATCTGCACCACCAGCCGGCCGAGCGCGCGCACGCCGTCGGGCGCGGCATGGCTGAGGGCGAAGGCATGCTCGCGGGTCGACACCGGGGGGGCGCCGCCGGGGCGCTGCATCGCGGTGATCCGCATCGCCTCCGTGCCCTCGAGGCGCAGCGCGCTGACGTCGGGGATGTACAGGATGCCCTGCATCTGCAGCCGCAGCTGCTCGTCGTCCACGTCCCACAGGCTGCGGGCCAGGCTGGCGACGTAGCCGCTGCGGATCAGCTCGAGGCGCTGATCGATCTGGCGCATCTCGCGCTGGTACTCGATGCCCACCTGCAGCAGGGTCGACAGCAGCGCGAAGCCCAGGCTGCAGGCCAGCACGTACATCGTCAGCCGATGCGCGAGCGGATGCTCCTGGCGGTAGCCGGGCAGCTGGCGCAGGTACTGCCGCAGCCAGCGCCTAATGGTCGCCATGCGTGGCCTCCACCGGCTCGGCGAGGTAGCGCGCGGCCTGCTCGCGCGCGCGGCGGGCGATGCTGCCGTCGGCATGCAGCGCCGCCAGGCGGCGGTCGAGCGCGGGCAGCAGGGCCTCGAGCGCGGAGCCCTTGCGCACCGCGACGTGGTAGTACTCGGTGACCAGCGGCTGCGCCAGCGCCATCACCTGCGCGTCGTAGCCGAGGCGGCGGCTCTGCAGCGCGCCGCTGTCGCGTCCGATCGGCATGAAGTCGATGCGCCCGAGCACCAGCTTGCGCACGTTCTGCAGGCCGGTGGAGACGCGCTCGACCTGCAGCGCCACCTCCGCGAAGCGGTCGAAGCGCTCGCCGAAGCTGTCGCCGAGCAGGAGGCCGACGGTCCGTCCGCGCAGGTCGTCCCAGTCCTCGAACGGGAAGGCGCGGTCGCGACGCACGAACAGCACGATCGGGTCGGCGACCACGTACTGGCCGGAGAAGGCGAACTGCTGCGCGCGCTCGTGGTTGCGGTAGGCCGCCACGACGATGTCCGCCCGCCCCTCGCGCACCTCGAGCAGGCAGCGCTTCCAGTTGCCGAAGGGGGCGAGGCGCACCTCCAGGCCGAGCTCGCCGAACAGTTCCTTCACCAGCGCGGGCGCCAGGCCGCGCAGCTCGCCGCCGGCCACCCAGGACACCGGCGGATAGGCGGGATGGCCGCAGGCGATCAGTGCGCGCGCCGCGGCCGGCAGGGCCAGGGCGGACAGCAGCAGGGCGCCCAGCACGCGCCTCATGCGCGCGCGCGGGCCGAGGAAGTGAAGCGGTAGCCCGCCCCGTGCACGGTCAGGATGATCTTGGGGTTCGCCGCATCGTCGTGCAGCTTGCGCCGCAGGCGACCGACCAGCACGTCGACCGTGCGGTCGCTCGGCACCCACTCGCGGTTGCGGATCTGGTCCAGCAGGGCGTCGCGGCTCATGGTCTGCCCCGGGTGGGCGAGGAAGGCGCGCAGGAGCTGGAACTCGCCCTCGGTCAGCGCGGTGACCGAGCCGTCGGCGTGGCTGAGCTGGCGGGCGTCCTCGTGCAGCATGCAGCCCTCGCACACCGGCACCGCCAGCGGTGCGGGCAGCGCGGGCGCCGCGCCGGCGCCCGGCGCGGCCTGGCGCACGCGGCGGATCAGGTTCTTGGCGCGCGCGAGGATCTCGCGCGGGTTGAAGGGTTTGGTGACGTATTCGTCTGCCCCGCACTCGAGGCCGATGATGCGCTCGATCTCGTCCTGCCGCCCCGACACGAGGATGATGCCGACCTCGGAGCGCACCCGCAGCTCGCGCGTCAGCGTGAGCCCGTCCTTGCGCGGCAGGCGGATGTCGAGCAGGAGCAGATCGACCGCCTCGGTGGCCAGCCGCGCCTCGGCCTCCTCGGCCGTGCCGGCCTCGAGGACCTCGTAGCCCTCGGCGACGAAGTAGTCCATCAGGCAGGTGCGGGTGACGGCGTCGTCATCGACGACCAGAACCTTTGCATCGAGGGGCATTCGGAATGACTCGGTCACACTGCGGCCGGTGTGGCCATCCAGCACGGGTTGGATCGCGCACCCACGCCGTAGCGGCTTCGCCGGGCATGGACGCAAGACCACCGTACCACGCCGCCGGGGGCGCGGATTGCACGTCCGCGACACCCAATTATCCAAAAACGCCAGACTCAAAAACCGGACTGCCGCCCGTGACCTTGCGGTCGGGCGGCAGCCGGTTCCCGTCTCAGCCCACCCTCAGGGGAAGAACATGCTGGGCACGAACAGCACGATGTCGGGGAACGCGGTGAACAGGGCGACCGTGGCGAGCATGATCAGCCAGTAGGGCACCGTCGCCCAGGCTGCCGTACCGAGCGGGACCTGCCGCTTGGCCACGGTGACGAGCACGAACAGGTTCAGCCCCACCGGCGGCGTGATCATGCCCACTTCCATCAGGATGGTGACGACGATGCCGAACCAGATCGGATCGAACTGCATCGACATCATCAGCGGGAAGGCGATCGGCAGCGTCATCAGCAGCAGCGAGATGCCGTCGAAGAAGCAGCCGAGCACCAGGTACACCAGCACGATCGCGAACAGCACCTCGTAGCGGCTGAGGCCCATCTCGGACACCCAGGTCACCATCTGCTTGGGCAGGCCGAGGATGCTGATGGCCTGGGCCAGGATCAGCGTGCCGAGCAGCACCATGGCGATGGTGCCGAACATCAGCACGGAGCCCTTGAAGGACTGCCACAGCTTCCTCAGCGTCAGGTCACCCCACAGGAAGCCGAGCACGATCGCCGCGACGACGCCCAGTGCGGCGGCCTCGGTGGTGGTCGCCAGCCCCATGTAGATGGTGCCGAGCACGAAGAAGATCAGGATCGGCAGCGGCCAGATCTCCTTCAGCCCGCGCAGGATCTCCATCCAGCCCGGACGCTCGGCTTCGGCCGGCGTCAGGCTCTTGCGGAAGGTGCACAGGCCGGCGATGTAGAGCGAGAAGAAGCCCGCGATCATCAGCCCGGGGACGATGCCGGCCAGGAACAGCTTGCCGATCGAGACGTCCTGCGTGGCGCCGTAGATCAGCAGCGACAGGCTGGGCGGGATCAGCAGGCCGAGCGTGCCGCCGGCGGCGAGCGAGGCCACCACCGTCGCCGGGTCGTAGCCGCGCTTGACCAGCTCCGGATAGCCGACCGAGCCGACCGCCGCGGCGGTGGACGAGCTCGACCCGCTGACCGCGCCGAACACCGTGCTCACCGCGATGTTGGTGTGCAGCAGCTTGCCGGGCAGGCGATGGAACAGCGGCGTCATCGCGTTGTAGATCCGCCCCGAGATGCCGCTGGCGAGCAGGATGTCGCCAAGGAAGATGAACAGCGGAACCGCGCTGAGGGTGAAGTCGGTGAAGGAGTTCCACACCGTCTGCACCGCGAGCGAGGTGGCGTTGCCGGCTTCGAAATGCAGCAGCACCAGGCCGGTGAGGCCGAGCGCCCCGCCCAGCACCGCGCCGGTCACCATGAGCAGCGCCATGCTGCTGCCGAGAATGCCCCAGATCATGACACTTCCTCCATGCTGGATACGAGGAACAGCGAAGGCTTGCCGGCGAGCTGGCGCAGGTTGTCGAACACCTGGGCGATGCTGATCAGCACGATCACCGCGGTGCACGCCGGCAGCAGCGCCATCCACGGCCACAGCAGCATCGCGCCGACATCGGAGCGTGCATCGAGCAGCTTCGCGAAGGCCGCGAAGTCGTAGGACAGGACCATGAACCAGACCGCGAAGGTGGTCATGATCAGGGTCGCGGCGATATCGACGACGTAGCGCAGCGGACCACCCATCTCACGGGTGACGATGTCGAGGATGATGTGACGGCGCATCGCCAGGCCGAGCGGCATGGACAGGAAGGCCATCGACACGAACAGCAGGCCGACGAACTCGTCGGAAAACATGAAGGGCGAGCCGACCAGGTATCGCATCACGACACCGAGGAAGACGAACAGGCTCATCAGCACGGCGGCCAGGGCGGCCAGCCAGTTCATGCCGAGCGCGAGCCTTTCGAGGCAGCGAACCACGAAATGCATGACAGTCTCCAGAAGGATTCAGGAAGACGCCGGACGCGCACGGGCGTCCGGCGCGGCGACGCTCAGGGGGTGAGCTTCGCGATGGCTTCCTTCATGCGATGGTAGTTCTCCACCCCCTTCGGGCCGGCGGACTCCGCCAGGGCCGCCCAGGCCTTCTCGGAAGAGGCGACGAAGCGGCTCACGTCAGCCTCTGAGAAGGGGTCGAGCATGGTGATGCCGAGCGCCTTGCGCTCTTCGATCGCGGCCTGCTCACGCGCAGGATCGACCGAGGCCACCCGCGTCTTCTCCCACATCGCCTCGCCGGCTTCCTTGACGATGGCCTGCAGGTCCTGCGGCAGGCGGGACCAGGCCTTGTCGCTGATGCCGAACATCCACGGCACCGCCGCCCACGGGTGCAGGTAGGCCTCGTACTTGGCGACCTCGTGCAAGGACACGGTCTTGGCCACGGTGGACAGGTAGTAGGCGCAATCGACGACACCGGTCTGCAGCGCCATGTACATGCTGTTCTGCGGAATCACCTGGGCGGCGACATCCAGGTTCTGGAAGGTATTGACCAGATGCGCAGCCCATACGCGCAGCTTCTTGCCCTTCAGGCCGTCGAGCGTGCCGATCGGCTCCTTGCAGTGGACGCCGACGTTGAACACCGGGCTCACCACGCCACCGACGGTGCGGATGTTCCACTTCTGGTAGCCCTCCTCGTAGATGCTGCGCATCGTGGGCAGCAGCTCGAGGTGGTGCTCGGGCTTGCGGATCGCGCCCTGGACATAGACCACGCCGAGTTCGGGCGCGTCGCGGGTGAAGTACTCGCCGTACAGCATGGCCATGTCGACCGCGCCCGCCTGCAGGATGCGCAGCAGGTCGGCATCCTTCAGGCCAAGCGAACCGGCGTGAAAGACGTTGATCTTGAGGCGGCCATCGGAGCGCTTGGCGACGTCGTCGGCGAAGGCCTGCAGGTACTTGGCCTCCGGCCTCGACTCGGCGATCTGGCTGTGCATCTTCAGTTCGATCGTCTGCGCCGATGCGAACACGCTGGTCAGGGCCATTGCCGCGCCGACGAGGACCTTACTCAGTTTCGGGAAATTCATGGACTCTCACTCCTTTGGCATTTCAAAAACGACAGGGGGGAATGATCGGCTGCATCGCCGTCCCGCCATTCGAACCTGACCTCCACGCCCCGCGTGGGTGTCGGCCTGCATGAAAATCTGTCGTTCGTCTCCATCCACGGGGCATTTGTGGACTTATTGGCTGGTGCAGCAGCCTGTCCGGCAGCCCCTTTCTTGTTTGCATTACCAGCAATACGAATTCAGCGCTTCCATTCACCTCCTTGCGTTGATCGATACATCCCGCGCCAACAGCTTCACTCGGCCCATACGGTGTCGAGCAGGCGCAGCCAGTTTTCCCCCATGATCCGGCGCACCTGGCTCGGCCTGAATCCGCCCTTCAGCAAGGCCGCGGTGAGGTTGGGAAACTCGCCCACCGTGCGGATGCCCAGCGGATTGACGATCTCGCCGAAGTTAGTCAGGCGACGGGCGTAGCCCTTGTCGTGCACCAGGCGCTCGAAGAAGGCCTGGTCGTGCCCCTGGGTGAAGTCGGTCCCGATCCCGACCTGCTCTTCACCGACGAGCTTGAACACGTAGCGGATCGCCTCGACGTAGTCCTCGATGCGCGACTGCACGCCGTTCCTGAGGAATGGCGCGAACATGGTCACGCCGACGAAGCCGCCATGGTCGGCAATGAACTTCAGCTCGGCATCGGATTTGTTGCGCGGATGATCCTTCAGCCCGCTCGGCAGGCAGTGCGAATAGCACACCGGCTGCGAGGACGCGAGGATCGCCTCGCGTGCAGTGTTGGGCCCGACATGCGAAAGGTCGCACAGGATACCGATCCGGTTCATCTCGGCAAGGACTTCGCGGCCGAAGCCCGACAGGCCGCCGTCGCGCTCGTAGCAACCGGTGCCGACGAGGTTCTGCGTGTTGTAGCAAAGCTGGACCACGCCGACGCCCAGTTCCTTGAACACGCGGACGTAGCCGAGCTGGTCCTCGAAGGCGGTCGCGTTCTGGAAGCCGAGGATGATGCCGGTGCGGCCCTCGCGCTTGGCGCGCAGGATGTCGGCGGTGGAGCGCACCTTCAGCAGGTGCTCGGGATGGGCGTCGATCAGGGCGTTCATGCGCACGATCGCATCCACCGTGTCCTGGAAGCCTTCCCAGATCGAGACCGTGCAGTTCGCGGCGGTCAGGCCGCCGCGGCGCATGTCCTCGAACAGGGCGGACTCCCACTTGGCGACGATCAGGCCGTCGATCACGATCGCGTCCCGGTGCAGCGCGGCGGCATCGACCGGCGCGGTCGTCCCATCGGGTGCAGCGGTGTGTGCAGACATGATCCCTCTCCTCGGTATCGCCGCCCATCGCGGCCGGAGCCGGCGGTGGAAGCTGGGGTGCAGGCGCTTAGCCTGGACTGTCTGCGCGCCGGGGGTTTGCCCCCTTGCGCAGCGCGCTTGCCTGCGTCCGACGCCGCGCTGCCGACGTCCGACAGCGCCTTGTCGTGCTGCCATTCTAGGACCGGTTTATTGTCGCAATTAGGTGTATTTCTGCACTGATTCTTGCGATGCAGATCAATAATCAACGACCTGCCGCCGGCGCTTGACAGCCACCGCCCGCAACCTGAACCATCCCGACTCCCTCCATTTCCTGCGGACTCACCCATGGGCAGCCACATCCGTTTCGACCTACGCCACATGCGCGCCTTCGTCGCGGTCGCGGAATCGCTGCACTTCAAGAAGGCCTCGGAGGCGCTGTTCATCACCCAGCCCGCGCTGAGCCGCCTGATCAAGTCGCTGGAGGACGAGATCGGCGCCGAGCTGTTCTCGCGCACCACCCGCCAGGTCACGCTGTCGGAGGCCGGGCGACTGTTCCTGACCGAATGCCAGCAGGCCTTCACCCACATCCAGCGCGGTGTGCAGCTCGCGCAGCAGGCCGCACGGGGCGACATCGGCCGCATCGCGATCGCCTACAACGACTTCTCGATCAACAGCTCGCTGCCGCACCTGCTCGAGGTGTTCAAGGAGCAGCAGCCGGCGGTCAGCATCGATCTGACCTACATGCCCTCGCACATCCAGCTCGACGCCATCCGCAACGGCGAGATCGACGTCGGCTTCCTGTTCGGGCCGCTGCATGCGGAGGGCATCACCACGCTCAGCCTGTCGACCGAGCGCACCGTGGTGCTGCTGCCGAGAAAGCACCGGCTGGCCCATCGCCGCTCGGTGAAGATGGAAGAACTGCGCGACGAGAAATTCATCATCGGCTCGGAGAGCGGCTGGAAGACCTTCCGCTCCTTCGTCTTCGACCTCTGCTTGCGGTCCGGCTTCATCCCGCAGGTGGTGCAGGAGGCGACCAGCAGCACCGGCATCCTGAGCCTGGTGGCGGCCAACATGGGGATCTCGCTGTACTCGGAATCGGTGCGCAACTTCATCCGCAAGGACATCGCGATCGTGCCGGTCGAGAGCACGCACGCCACGATCGAGATCGTGGCGGCGTGGAATGCGGCCTATCAGAGCGCGAGCTTCCGCCTCTTCCACCGCAGCATGGAGCAGGAGCTGGCGCGGCTCGAGACCCCGGCGGTCGAACCGGCGTCCTGAGTGCCCAGCCGCCGTGCTCGATGACGACGGCCCCGCGCGGGGCCGCGTCGTCGCGCCGGGCCTACAGGTCCTCCCTGCGGTCGAAGTCTTGACCGAGCTTGCTGGTGGGCAGGCGCTGGAAGCCACGCTCGGGCGTGTAGCACCAGTTGTAGCCCATCGTGGTGGCCAGGTAGCGGTCGCTGTAGCCCGAGGTGATCTCGGCCTGCTTGTAGCGCGGCAGCACCCACACCCACATCAGCAGCAGGTACAGGGCGAAGCCGAGCACCAGGCCGACGACGAAGGCCCATGAGCCCGAGTAGAACGCCGCCCCGCCACCGATCAGCCAGGCCAGCACGCCCGCCGGGTTGACTCCGCCGACGAAGCGGAACTGCCCCCTCGCCTCATACAGGTCCGGCACGTTCAGGCGACGGCGGCGGATCACGAAGTAATCCGCGACCATGATGCCCCCGATGGCCGACAGGAAGGAGCCGTAGGAGAACAGGAAGCTGAACAGGTTGTCGAGGATCAGCCAGGGCATCGACAGGGTGCCGATGATGCCGGCCAGCACGACCGCCGTCCGGTAGCCGATCCAGGGGGCGCCCGCATTGACGAAGGTGAGCGCGGCCGGAATCAGGTTGGCGGCGTTGTTGGTGGACCACTGCGCGAGCACCACCATCACCAGCAGCACGATCAGCGACACGCCGGTGGCGCTGCTCTGGATGACCGTGATCGGGTCCCAGTTCCCTGCGGCGATGAAGGCCGCGGCACCGATCACCGCCACCCAGGTCTGGGTGAGCGGCAGGGCCACCAGTTGGGCGAGGAAGACGCGACGGTTGCGTTTGACGAAACTGCGCGTGTTCTCGTCGACCTTGAGGAAGCGGGTGATGTTGGGGATATCGATCGCTAGCGTAGACCAGAAGGCCATGTTGGCCAGGAACAAGGTGACGACGGTCGCCTCCTTGCCACCCACCCAGTTCCAGATATTGAGGCCCTTGGTCTGCGCCATCACGTCAAGCGTGTAGTACATCCAGATCGAGATGGCGATGATGGCCGGCGCCGCGATGTCGGCCAGCTTCTCGACCGCCTTGATGCCGCAGGCCGTGTTCCACACCTGCACCAGCGCAAAGGCCGCATACCAGAAGGCCCAGTTCGAGAACCCGGTCAGGTATTCAACGATGCCGTTGATGGCGAGCGCGCCAAGGTAAGTCTGGATACCGAACCAGATCGCCGCGACGATGCCGCGGAAGATCGCCGGCAGATGGGTCCCCGCGGTCCCGAATGGCGCGCGCAGATAGACCGCGAACGACAGGCCGTGCTCGGTGCCGATGTCCGCTGTCAGCGTCATCAGCAAGGCCAGGCAGACATTGGCGAAGAGGATGATGCCGACGACCTGCCAAAGGGGCAGCGACTCGACGCCGGCCGCGCCGAGCTGGAAGGTGGCGATGATCACCGCGAGGCCGATCCAGATCCACACGAAACCCAGCGTACCGATCGTCCGCTGCGAGTTGAGCACGGGCAGGATGGACTCTTCGAGCAGATGGGAGCGGGACGCCCTGGACGTTCGGTCCATGCCGCCTTCCGGCTGCGATACGGCTGCTTCGACATTGTTCATGATGCAACTCCTTTGAGGTAAGGACGCGGGTAGTCCTTCAGAAAACAGGCGCGCACGCTCCGTCACCCGGTCTTGCGACCGGGTGACAGGGAGCTACCGATTCAGGGAAAGGCGTGCGTCAGGCCGACGCGGCAGCGGCTTCGGCCCATTGCGGGCGGCCGTCGGCCTGGCGCTCGAGGCGCATCAGCATGCGTCGCGACTGCGTCGCGGCCTGGTCGAGGACGAGGTCCTCGGAGATGACTACACCATAGACCTCGAGCGCATGGTCGAGCGTGCAGAAGTCGTCCATGACGTCCTCGAGCACCTGCTGCGCGGGGCGGTCAAGCGGGTCGCCATAGCCGCCTCCGCAGGGCGCGTAGTAGCTCATGCCGCCACCGGCCGGTACGCGCAGGTTGGAGATCTTGGAATAGGTGTCACGCACCGTGCCATCCGGCAGGAAGATCTCCACCCGGCCCGCCGCCCCGTCTGTGCCGCCGAACGCGCCCCAGGGCGCATCCAGGTGGCGCTCGGACTCGTGCGTGATGGCGCCGTCGGCGAGCAGGCGTTGCGACTTCACCACACCGATGCCGCCGCGGAACCTGCCAGCGCCGGGCATCACGTCGTCGCGCAGCTCGTAGCGGTCGCACACCATCGGCAGGTGCATGCCGAGGTCCTCGATCGGGTTGTTGCGCGTGTTGGCCATCAGGTTGTCGATCGCGTCCGGGCCGTCGGAGGTCGGCCGGCCGCCATAGGCGCCCTCGTTCACCTCGAGGAACACCCAGTAACCACCCTGCGGCTTGATGCCCGAGTAGGCCGCGAAGGAGATCGCCGCCGAGTTGCCGGCGGTGGCGCGATGTGGGATCACCGGGCTCAGCGCCTGGATGATGAGGTCGATCATGCGGTTGCACTGCGTGAAGCGCGCCTCGGCCGCGGCCGGGAAGATCGGGTTGAAGATCGAGCCCTTCGGCGCGACGACGCTGATCGGACGGAAGGAGCCCTCGTTCGGCGGCAACTTGACCTCCATCAGCGCGGTGTCGGTCAGCATCGCGCGGAAGGCGCAATAGCACGCGGGCTTCGTCGACCCCTCGAAGGGCACGTTGAAGCCGGTCGGCACCTGGTCGGCCGAGCCGGTGAGATCCACCTCGACGCTGTCGCCCTTCACCCGCACGCAGACCTTGATCGGCAGCGGTTTGTCGCGGTTGGCGCCGTCGTCGTCGAGGAAGCCCTCCGCGAAATATTCGCCGTCGGGGATCTCCGCAATGCGCGCGCGCATCATCGACTCGGTGTAGTCCATCAGCTGGTTGGCGGCGCCGAACACGACCTCCTTGCCATAGCTGTCGAGCAGTTCCTGCATGCGCTGGGCGCCAAGTTGGGCGGAGGCGATCTGGGCGTCGATGTCGTCCTTCGTCTGCTTGGCGGTGCGGCTGTTATGGCTGATGTACTGCCACAGCCCCTCGTTGCGCTTGCCGCCTTCATATAGCTTGATGCCGGCGAACAGCATGCCCTCGGCGAACACGTCGGGGATGTCGATGATGAGGCCCGGGGTGGCGGCACCGATGTCGACGTGGTGCGCGGTGTTGGCGGCGAAGGCCACCAGCTCGCCGCGCCAGAAAACCGGCACGACGATGCACAGATCCGGGCTGTGGCTCGAGCCGTAGTAAGGATGGTTGTGGATCACCACGTCACCCTCGTTCCACACCCCACCCTGAAGGCACTGGCTGATGCCGCGCAGGTAGGCGGGAATCGAGCCGATGTGCAGCGGCGAGCCCTCGGACTCGGTCAGTGTGTTGAACTGCAGGTCGAACAAGCCTGCGCCGATGTCCTGCGATTCGCGAATGATCGAGGAGAAGGACATCCGGTACAGCACATGGGCCATCTCCTGGGCGATGGTGTGGAGGGCGCCGCTCATGACCTGCAGCGTAATCGGATCAACCTTGGTGTTGGACGAAGTCATTTCATGCACCTCCCTGGACGCGCTGCGCATTGATATGGATGTTGCCCTTGGCCGATACGCGGGCGATGTAGCCCGGCGGCACCAGCGTGGTCGAGTCGTGCTGGACGATGATCGCGGGACCGGACAGCTGATGGCCCGCCTTCAGCCGCTTGCGGTCGTAGCGCGGCGTGGAATACACCTTCTTGTCATCGAACAGGGTCGGCCGCTCGTACATCAGCGCGGCGTCGATGCTGCTGCCGGCCGCGTCCTCCAGTTCGGGCCAGCTCAGCGGCTGGGTGCGGGCGATGCCAATGATGCGAATCGTCACGATCTCCACCTCGACGTCATCGAAGGCCCAGCCGTAGTCACGCCGGTGCTGCTCCTCGAAATTGGCCTTGATCACCGCCAGCCGCTCGCCATCCAGCGCGCCATCCGGGATCGCCGCGCGCAGTTCGAACCCCTGGCCGTGATAGCGACACTCGGCGATGCGAACGAAGTGCTGCTCCTGCTGCGGGATGCCGTCGTCTTCCAGGCGCTCGCGGCACAGCGCGGTCAGCTCGTCGATCACCCGGTTGAGCCTGTCGAGGGCCGGCTGCTCGACGTCCTTCAGCAAGGTCGGAACCGATCGGGTGAACTCGTACTGCATGTCGGTGACCAGCAGGCCGATAGCGGCCGTGATGCCGGGCGCAGGCGGGATGATCACCTCGCGCGCCGACACCGCCTCGGCCAGCGCCACGCCATTGAGCGGCCCCGCGCCGCCGTAGGCGGCGAGCGCGAACTTGCGCGGATCGTAGCCCTTCGCCACCGAATTGGCGCGGATCTCCAGCGACATGTTGGAGTTCATGATGCGCAGGATGCCGAGCGCCGCCTCCTCCACCGTCATGCCCAGCGGCTCGGCGATCCGGGTCCTGATCGCCTCGCGCGCCAATTCCGCGTCGATGCGGACGCCGCCGCCGAGGAAGTGGTCCGGGTCCAGTCGTCCGAGCACCACTTGGGCGTCGGTCACGGTGGGCTCGGTGCCGCCCTTGCCGTAGCAGGCTGGCCCCGGATCCGCACCGGCCGAACGCGGACCAACGCGGAAGGCGCCGCCTTCGTCGATGTAGGCGATGGAACCACCGCCCGCGCCCATCGTGGCGAGATCGATCATGGGCGCCAGGATCGGATAGGCGCCGACATAGGTGTCACGCGGGTTCATGATCCGCACCTGGCCATCCGGGATGGTGCTGAAGTCGGCCGAGGTGCCGCCGATGTCGACCGTGATGATGTTCTTCTCGTCCGACAGCGCGCCCGACCAGCGCCCGCCCATCACCCCGCCGGCGAGGCCGGACATCAGGATGGACACCGCCTCGCTGGAGCACTTCTCGACCGTCGACACGCCACCGTTGGACTGCATGATGCGCAGGTGGGCCTTGATGCCGGCACCCAGCAGCTTCTGCTCGAGATTCTTGAGGTAGCGCGAGGTCTTCGGCCCGACGTAGGCGTTCATCGCGGTGGTCGAGAAGCGCTCGTACTCGCGGATCACGTTCGCCACCTCGGACGAGCACGACACGTAGGCGTCGGGCAGCACCTCCAGGACGATCTCCTTGGCGCGCCGCTCGTGCGCGTCATTGAGGAAGGAATAGAGGAAGCAGACGATCACCGACTTGATGCCGCGCTGCTTGAAGGCCTCGGCGGCAGCTCGTACCTCCTGCTCGTCCAACGCGACGGCGACCTCGCCGTGCGGCGGCATGACCCGCTCGCTGATCGCGATGCGGTTGCGGCGCTTGACCAGCGGTCGCGACTGCCAAGGCACGTCGAACTGCAGCGAGAAGTTCTCCGGGCGCTTGTGGCGACCGATGTGCAGGATGTCGCGAAAGCCGCGCGTGGTCAGCATCCCCACCTCGGCGCCGTTGTGCTCGATGGTGATGTTGGTGGCCACCGTCGTGCCATGCACGATAAGGCCCACGTCGCCGGGCTCGATCCCGCCGATCCTGCAGATCTCGAGCACGCCGCGCAGCACCCCTTCCGACTGATCCGCCGGCGTACTGGGCACCTTGTGCACGAAGACGCGCTTTCCATCGGCACGCTCGCCGTCCAGTTCCAGAACGAGGTCCGTGAAGGTCCCGCCCACATCGACTCCAATCCTTGCCATTGCCTACTCCCTTTCCAGTGATCTCTGGCGTCCTTTCCTGATGAAAGGACGACCAACCAGGTCTTCAGTCATCTCAATCAAGCTGATCGAGCCCGTTTCCCTTCATGAAACACCTCCTTGGTCAAGCAGAATGCATGGGCGTCCTGAACGACGACTGCATCAGCCACAAACCCTCGAACACCACGGACTGCCTTTGAAGCCGCCCATGTCCATATATGCAATATCCCTGATGCTAGATGCCGGGTGCTCGAGATGCGCTGGTGCAAACCCATTCTAGAACTCTATTTATGCACCCATTATTTTCATTTTTGCACGCATTGATTACACCCGAACATGAATCCTGGTTGGCCTGCACGTAACGGGATTCAATTCGCAGATCGTCGGCATTCTGTATGGAGCATGAATCATGCCAATCGTTTTCTTGAATAAGCCCGCACCAAATGACCTAATTTGCGGCGTGACGCACCAGAATTGGGCTGAATTGATTTAGCACGGTGCATCGAATCGCAGCTTGCGCAGCGCAAGGCTGCTCCGACGCTACTCGCCACAGAAAATCCGAGCGCACCGGCTACTCGTTCAGGAATTGAGTTCAGCAGCAGGAATTGATGGCGACCCGTGAAGGGAAGAGCCGTGAACGCTCAGGATCGCCACTGGCACTGGGATTTGGCCAGCATTCCGGCATTCGATGGAATGCGGAAAGAGAATGATCGGGACGCGCCAACTCGCAGCCATGGCGGGGCGCTGATGAGACTATTGATTAACGAGCAGGCCCTTTACCGGCGCCCGCGGCAATTCACTCAGGCGGAATGCCTGGCGAAGATCAGGCTTGCATTTGCGCCGCCAAAACCAAAACTGTTCGACATCGTGCAATTGATGTCCACATCGACAACGGTCGAGGCCAGGAGTGGCAGGCCGGCCAGATCGGGATCCGGATTGTCGATGTTATGCGCGCCGGCCATGAATCGGTGGCGCATCATCAGCAGACAGTAAATCGCCTCGTGCACGCCCGCGGCACCGAGCGCATGTCCGCTCAGGGCCTTGGTCGAACTGAATGCCGGCAGCTCATCGCCAAATGCGTGCCGCATGGCGGCGATTTCGATCAGATCGCCCACCGGCGTGCTGGTGCCGTGGGTATTCAGGTAATCCACCGGCAGCGGACAGGTTTCCAGCGCCGCGCGCATCGCGCGCAGGGCGCCCTCGCCGTTGGGCGCCACCATGTCGGCGCCGTCGCCGGCGGTGCCGTAGCCCAGCACCTCGCCGTAGATCGGCGCACCGCGCCGCAGGGCGTGCTCGCGCTCCTCGAGCACCAGCACACCCGCCCCGCCGCTGATGGCGAAGCCGTCGCGATCGCGGTCGTAGGGCCGGCTGGCGCGCTCCGGGGTGTCGTTGTAGCCGGTGGTCAGCGCCCCCATCGCATCGAACATGCAGGTCTGCGTGATGTGGATGGCCTCGGCGCCGCCGGCAAAGACGATGTCCTGCTTGCCGAACTGGATCTGCTCGACGCCGTGGCCGATGCAGTGCGCGCTGGTCGCGCAGGCCGAGGAGATCGCGTAGTTGAGCCCCTGGATGCCGAAGAAGCTCGACAGGCAGGCGGCCACCGAACTGGTCATGGTGCGCGGCACCCGGTAGGGGCCGACCTTGCGCACCCCCTGGGTGCGCAGCAGATCGTTCGCCTCGACGATGTCCGCACTCGACCCGCCCCCCACCCCCATGACGCAGCCGGTGCGCGGATTCGAAACCTGCCCGGCCGCCAGCCCGGCGTCGGCCACTGCGTCCCGCATCGCCAGGTAGGCATAGGCGGACGCGTCGCCCATGAAGCGGCGGTGCTTGCGGTCGATGCTTCCGATGTCGGCCGTCAGCTGGGCGGAAACCTGGCAGCGCAGGCCGGCGTCGCGGTACTCGGGGTTGAAGACGATCCCCGAACGCCCGCTGCGCAGGGCCTCCACGACCTCGGCCTGGGTGTTACCCAGGCTGGAGACGATTCCCAGCCCTGTCACGACGACTCGACGCATTGCATTGGCTCCTCTGGATTCGGACTCGACACGGGCTTGCGGCATCCCGGAACGCGAGCCTAACAGCGCACCGCGGCACGATTGATGCCGAAACGGCGGCGATTCATGTCTGCAGCGCGTCGCCTTGCAGCCGCAGCACATCCGGTGCGCGCGGCGGCTGCGGCAAGCCCAGCGCATGCCAGATCTTCGCCACGCGTTCGCCATCGTTGAGGCTGAAGAAGTGCAGGCCGGGGGCCCCCATCGCCAGCAGCCGCTCGCACAGGCGCACGATCACCTCCAGGCCGAAGGCCTGGATCGAGGCGGCGTCATCGCCGAAGGCTTCCATGCGACTCCGGATCCAGCGCGGGATCTCGATTCCGCGCGCCTCCGAGAACTGCACGAGGCGGGAGAAGCGGCCGATCGGCATGATGCCGGGCACGATCGGCGCGTGGACCCCGGCCTTGGCGCAGCGCTCGACGAAGTCCGCGTAGGCGTCCGCGTTGAAGAAGTACTGCGTGATCGCGGAGTCGGCGCCGGCATCGAACTTGGCCTTGAAGTGGGCGAGATCCGTGTCGCACGAGCGCGCCTGCGGATGGCACTCGGGATAGGCCGCCACGTCGAGGTGGAAGTGATCGCCCGTCTCCTGGCGGATGAAGTGGACGAGATCGGTGGCGTAGGCGAAGTCGCCCAGCCCCTGCAGCCCCGAGGGCATGTCGCCCCGCAGCACCACCAGCCGGCTCACACCGGCCCCGCGGTAATCCGCGAGCAGCGCGCGGACCGCCTCGCGGCTGGCGCCGAGGGCGGAAAGATGCGGAACCGCGGGCACGCCGGCGGCCTGAACGCCGCGCAGGGCGGCGCGCGAGGCGTCGCGGGTGGCACCGCCGGCGCCGTAGGTCACCGACACGAAGTCGGGCTGCAGTGCGGCCAGCACGTCGATCGTCCTGCCGAGGCGAGCAAGGTCCGCCGCCGCGTGGGCGGGAAAGACTTCGGCACTGAACTGGGGAGCGGTCTGAGTCATGATCGTGTCGCCAGAAAGGTTTCTCGTACGCCAATGGAATGCGGGACCGGCGGGGCTACGAACCCCGGCGGTCCCGCACGACCGGGGTCCGCACGTGACGGACGCCCGGGACTTGCTACAGGGCGCTCAGGCGCGACGGACGGCGGCCGACGGCGCGCTGCGCGTTGCCAGGGACACCACGATGTAGCACGCGGACGAAGCCAGGCACCCGATCAACGGCCCTTCCACCCAGCCCAGATCGGTCAGGGTCAGCAGTCCGGCGCTGGTGACGAAGCCCACGATCATCGCGGTCAGCGCGCCCGCAACGTTGCCTTGCCAGAAGGTCGAGATGAACACCGGGCCGATCATCGCCGCCAGCAGCGTGCCCGAACCCAGGATGCCGAGCCACGAGAGCATGAAGGGCGGGGCGTACATCATCATCAGCAGGCCGAGCAGACCGAGGACGACCACGGCAGCCCGGTTGATCGCCAGTGCGCGCGGCGAGTCATGCTGTGCATCCTTGTAGAGCGCGAGGCGCAGGTCGTGCGAGGTTGCCGAGGCCACCGTGTGCAGCATCGAGTTGGCGGTGGATTTCATCGCGAAGATGATGAACAGCGTGATCACGCCCTGGATCGCCGGGTGCATGAAGGTCTGCAGGTACATGGGCATGGCCTGGTCGGCTTCGGCCAGCGCCGGACCGTACACACGCATGTACAGGCCGACGATCGGGATCAGGCTCAGCAGGCCGCCCATGACGGCGACGTAGATGCCGACATGGTGCATGCGCACATCGGCGCGGAAGGCCAGGAAGCGCACCGCCATGTAGGGCAGGACCGCCGCGAACAGGAAGGCATAGGGCAGGACGTAGAACACCGAGGCCTTGTTCTCGCCATACGGAGCAGCCGTATCCGGGTTGAGCAGGGACGGGTTGATCTCGTTGAGCTTGGCGACCCATTCACTGACGTCGACGCTGAAGAACATCTGACCGGTGATCACGAGGGCACCCAGCACCATGCCGCAGACCATGACCGTGTCGGTCCATGCCACCGCCGCCAGACCGCCCCACATCGTGTAGATGATGATGATCGAGATCATCAGCCAGGCGCTGGTCGTCATGTCGATACCGAGCCAGGATGCGCCCAGCATGCCCACCGCCTTGATCTGGCTGACCAGGAAGACCATCAGCAGCACGATCGTGATGAAGGCGGCGACACCTTGCAGCAGGCGCCCGCCGTCACCGCCACCGTGGATCTGCGCGACGTACTCCGGAATGGTGTTGCTGCCCATCTTGAGCGCGCGCTTGCGCATCGAGTTGGCGAAGAACAGCACAGCGATCATCATCGCCGGAGCGAAGAAGAAGTTGCCGAGCACCTCGATCGCACCGTACTCGTAGGCCACCCCGGGCGAGCCCATGAAACCCCAGCCGCTGAAGCCGGTGGCCACGATCGTGCTGGCCCCGACGAAGGGGCCGAGTGTCCGGCCGGCCAGCAGGAATCCACCTTCATCGCTGTCGCTGACCTTGCGCGAGGACAGTGCGCCAATACCGATCATCACGGCGAAGGTGACGATCATCAGCCCCCAGTTGAGCATGTTGTAGTCCATCGCTCACCTCCCGCCTTGACGACGAAGATGCGCGGAACGCACCCACGCCGTACCAAACGCGGTCGCCAGCATGGCCACGTTCAACCATACGAATAGTTCGAGCACCCAGGAATTCATGTCTGCCTCCACACCATTTTTTTGGTTCGACGAAGGCAGCGCCCTCGTCGCCCTGCCTGGTGCCCGCCGCCGCCCTGGGGAGAACGCGGCGACGGGCCCGGCTAGAAGCGCCCCCGCGACCGGGAGCGCGGCACACTGATCAGCGCTTGATGATGTTGTGCGCGGGGCCGTACTTGAAGCCGGTGATGTTCTCGGCGCCGTTCTCGGTCACCACCAGGATGTCGTGCTCGCGGTAGCC
>JAREIX010000237.1 GCA_029286945.1 Thauera sp.
CAATCGCCATCGTCGCTGCGCCTCCTCGTGATCACGCAGCCACAATTGTCCAGGCCGGGCCGTAGCGGGAGAAGAACGCTGCTCAGTTACCGCTTACGGCGCGACCGCGAGCCCGGGCTGCCGGGGATCGACTACGCATGGTTCATCCGCCGTGACGCGGCGGGGCGGCGCACGCATCACATCCATTGCCTGGAGTCCGGATCGTCGGAGTGGGAGCGCTTGCTGTTCCGTGACTACCTGCGCGCGCATCCGGACGCGGCGCGGGAATACGGCGAGCTGAAACGGCGGATCGCCGCCGAGCATCCGGACGACCGCGTGGCCTATGCGAAGGCCAAGACGGATTTCATCGCGGCGGCGATGCGGGCGGCGCGGCGGGAGCAGGGCGGCTGAAGCGTACGCTGTCGCGCAATCGAAAGAGGGCGCCCAGGTGAGGCGCTTGCGACCGAGCGGCGGGGGCGGATCGAACCGTCGCCCGCCGACGCGATGCCTCACATGCCCTGGTAGATCGGCCCTTCACCGCCCTGCGGCACGACCCAGTTGATGTTCTGGGTCGGGTCCTTGATGTCGCAGGTCTTGCAGTGGACGCAGTTCTGCGCGTTGATCTGCAGCCGCGGGCCGGTCTCGGCCTGCACGATCTCGTACACCCCGGCCGGGCAGTAACGCTGCTCGGGGGCGTCGTATTTCGCGAGGTTGATCGCGATCGGCACCGAGGCGTCCTTCAGCTGCAGGTGGCAGGGCTGCTCTTCCTCGTGGTTGGTGTTGGACAGGAACACCGAGGAGAGCCGATCGAAGGTGAGCACGCCGTCGGGCTTCGGGTAATTGATCTTCGCGCACTCGGCCGCGGGCTTGAGCTTGTCGTGGTCGGCGCTGTTGTGCAGCGTCCAGGGTACCTTGCCCTTGAACAGCACCTGGTCGATGCCGAACAAGAGCGACCCGAGGTACAAGCCCTTCTTCATGTAGGGCTTGAAGTTGCGCGTCTTGTGCAGCTCGGTGTACAGCCACGAGTCACGGAAGGCGCTCGGATAGGCGGTGAGCGCGTCGCGCTGGCGTTCGTGCGCGAGCGCCTCGAACGCCGCTTCGGCGGCGAGCATGCCCGACTTGATCGCGGCGTGGCTGCCCTTGATGCGCGCGGCGTTGAGGAAACCGGCGTCGTCGCCGATCAGCCCGCCGCCCGGGAAGATCAGCCGCGGCAGGCTCTGCAGGCCGCCGGCGGCGATCGCGCGCGCGCCGTACTGCAGGCGCTTGCCGCCCTCGAGATACTTGCGGATCTCGGGGTGGGTCTTGTAGCGCTGCATCTCCTCGAAGGGCGACAGGTGCGGGTTCTCGTAGTTGAGCCCGACCACGAAGCCGACCGCGACCAGGTTGTCCTCGAGGTGATAGACGAAGCCGCCGCCGTAGGTGGCGTTGTCCATCGGCCAGCCGGCGGTGTGCACCACCAGGCCAGGGCGGTGGTGCTCGGGCTTCACTTCCCACAGCTCCTTGATGCCGATGCCGTAGGTCTGGGGGTCGGCGCCTTCGCGCAGGTTGAAGCGGGCCTCGAGCTGCTTGCCCAGGTGGCCGCGGCAGCCCTCGGCGAACAGCGTGTATTTGGCGTGCAGCTCCATGCCCGGCTGGTGGTGCGGGCCCGGCGTGCCGTCTCGGTTGAGGCCCATGTCGCCGGTGGCGACGCCCTTCACCGCGCCAGCCTCATCGAACAGGATTTCAGCACCGGCAAAGCCCGGATAGACCTCGACGCCGAGCGCCTCGGCCTGCTCGCCGAGCCACTTCACCACGTTACCCAGGCGCACGATGTAGTTGCCGTGGTTCACCAGGCAGTCGGGCAGCAGGCCGTTGGGGGCCTGGCGGGCGCCGGTCTCGGAGAGGAACAGCACGCGGTCCTCGGTGACCGCGGTGTTGAGCGGCGCGCCGCGGTCCTTCCAGTCGGGGATCAGCTCGGTGAGCGCCTTCGGGTCCATCACCGCGCCCGACAGGATGTGGGCGCCGATCTCGGCCGCCTTCTCGATCAGGCACACCGAGAGCTCCTGCCCCTTCTCGGCCGCCAGCTGCTTCAGGCGGATCGCCGCCGACAGCCCGGCCGGGCCGCCGCCGACGATCAGCAAGTCGAATTCCATCGATTCTCTTTCCATCCCGTTCTCCTGTTCCCCGCTGAGGGCCTGCGCAACATACGGGTGCGTATGTTACATTAGGCCGTCAAACAAACAAACTGATGATCGAAGAAATCGACCGCTAGGATAAACCTGAGGAGCAGGCTTCATGAACGAGCAGGCAAAGCTCATCTACACCACGCGCATGCCGGTGCGCTGGGGCGACATGGACGCTTATGGCCATGTGAACAACACCGTTTATTTCCGCTACTTCGAACAGACCCGGGTGGAGTGGCTCGAGCAGATGGGCTGCCGCGTCAGCCCCGAGGAGCCGATCGGGCCGGTGATCATCAATGCCGCCTGCACCTTCTTCGCGCCGGTGAATTATCCTGCGACGGTAGTGATCCGGATGTATGCCGGCGAGCCGGGGCGCTCGAGCGTGATGACCTGGTACGAGCTGTTCGTCGAGGGCGAGGACCGCATCTACTGCGAAGGTTCGGCCAAGACGGTGTGGATGGACAACCGCACGGGCAAGTCGGTGCCGATGCCCGAGGTCGTGCGCGTGCTGTTCGACTGAAGCCCCCGGGCCTCGCGCGGTCGAGGCCCGCGACGCCGCCGCCGGGACGGCGTCACCCGGGACCGCGCCGGCACGAGCGCGGCCCGCACAACACAACCCGAAGTTTCGATTGATGGTGAGGAGACATCATGAATCTGCATGAAGACACGCCCCTGTGGTCGCCCTCGGACGAGCGCATCGCGGGCGCCAACGTGACCGCCTTCCGCCTCGCGGCCGAGAAGCGCTGGGGACTGAGCCTGCCCGACTACGAGTCTCTGTACGACTGGTCGGTGGCACACCCCGAGCAGTTCTGGGTGAGCGTCTGGGAAGGTGACGGCATCGGCGGCGGCGTCATCGGCCACCGCGGCGAGCGCGTGCTCGTCGACGGCGACCGGATGCCCGGCGCGAAGTGGTTCCCCGACGCCAGGCTCAACTTCGCCCGCAACCTGCTGCGCTCGCGCGACGCGCACGATGCGATCGTGTTCTGGGGCGAGGACCGCGTACAGAACCGCATGAGCCACGGCGAGCTGTACCGCGCCGTGGCCCACTTCGTCGCCGCGCTGCGCGAGATGGGCGTGGGCGAGGGCGACCGCGTCGCCGCCTACATGCCCAACATGCCCGAGACCGTGATCGCGATGCTGGCGGCGGCGAGCATCGGCTCCATCTTCACCTCGGCCTCGCCCGACTTCGGCGTGCAGGGCGTGCTCGATCGCTTCGGCCAGACCGAGCCCAAGGTGCTGATCGCCTGCGACGGCTACTACTACGGCGGCAAGACGGTGGACGTGCTCGACAAGCTCGGCGACATCGTCAGCCAGCTGCCCTCGGTCAAGCGCGTGGTGGTGGTGCCCTACGTGCATCACGACCACGACCTGTCGCACGTGCCGCATGCGCGCATGTACGCCGACTTCATCGCGCCCTTCCACTTCGTCGACGACATCGAGTTCGCCGAGCTGCCCTTCGACCATCCGCTCTACATCATGTACTCCTCGGGCACCACCGGCGTGCCCAAGTGCATCGTGCACTGCGCCGGCGGCGCGCTGCTGCAGCACTTGAAGGAACACAAGCTGCACGGCGACGTGAAGCCTGGCGACCGCGTGTTCTACTTCACCACCTGCGGCTGGATGATGTGGAACTGGCTCGTGTCCGCGCTCGCCGCCGAGGCCACGCTGCTGCTCTACGACGGCTCGCCGTTTGCCGGCGACAACCAGATCCTGTTCGACTACGCCGATGCCGAACACATGACCCACTTCGGCACCTCGGCCAAGTTCATCGATGCCGCGGCGAAGTTCGGCCTCAAGCCGCGCGAGACGCACAAGCTCGCCAGCGTGCGCGCGATGATGAGCACCGGCAGCCCGCTGGTTGCCGAGGGCTTCGACTACGTCTATCGCGACATCAAGGCCGACCTGCAGCTCTCATCCATTTCGGGCGGCACCGACATCATCTCCTGCTTCGTGCTCGGCAGCCCGGTGCTGCCGGTGTGGCGCGGCGAGATCCAGTGCCGCGGCCTCGGGATAGCGGTGGACGTGTGGGACGACGACGGCCGCCCGGTGCGCGGCGAGAAGGGCGAGCTGGTGTGCTCGAAACCCTTCCCGGTGATGCCGATCGGCTTCTGGGGTGACACCGACGGCAGCAAGTACCGCGCCGCCTACTTCGAGCGTTTCGACAACGTGTGGTGCCACGGCGACTTCTGCGAAATCACCGCGCACGGCGGGCTGGTCATCTACGGCCGCTCGGACGCCACCCTGAACCCGGGCGGGGTGCGCATCGGCACCGCCGAGATCTACCGCCAGGTCGAGAAGCTGCACGAGGTCGTCGAGTCGCTGGTGATCGGCCAGGACTGGCCGCCGCAGAACCCCAACGACGTGCGCGTGGTGCTGTTCGTGAAGCTGCGCGAGGGGCTGACGCTGGACGACGAGCTCACGAAACGCATCCGCCAGACCATCCGCGACAACACCACGCCGCGCCACGTGCCGGCCAAGGTGCTGCAGGTGGCCGACATCCCGCGCACCAAGAGCGGCAAGATC
>JAREIX010000238.1 GCA_029286945.1 Thauera sp.
GCGGAAGGTCTTGCCCTTGGCGTCGAAGACGCAGGCGCGAAATTCTGCCTTGTAGTCGCTTTCCAGCCGCCTTAGCATCGACAGCACCCCCCGGATCGCCCCCGTCGGCTCGCCCTGCGAGTTGCGCAGGTCGGGCAGCGCATGGAAGGCGCGATAGAGATAGCTGGAGCCGTCGACGAGCAGCAGGGTGGGCATCTTGTGGAACATCCTTGCGGGAAACCGGGTCGGAAAAAAATAGGGGACAGACCCCGATTTCCGAGGAAATTGGGGTCTGTCCCCTATTTTTCTATTTTTCACCGGCCTAGAACACAGACGAGAACAACATGACCGCGAAAGAAAAACTCCCCCGCAGCGTGCCCGACAGCACCGCGCCGCGCTACAACGCGCGCGAGTCCTGGCGGATCTTCGGGATTATGGCAGAGTTCGTGGAGGCGACCGAACGGCTGTCCGCGATCCGCCCGGCGGTGTCGATCTTCGGCAGCGCGCGCACGCCGCCCGACCACATGTACTACATCCTCACCGAGCAGATCGCGCGCCTGCTGTCGGATTCCGGCTTCGCGGTGATCTCGGGCGGCGGCCCGGGGATCATGGAGGCGGCCAACAAGGGCGCCTTCTTCGGCAAGAGCCCCTCGGTGGGGCTCAACATCCAGCTCCCGCTCGAGCAGGACGCGAATCCCTACCAGGACATCTCGCAGACCTTCCAGCACTTCTTCGCGCGCAAGTTCATGTTCGTGAAGTTCGCCGCGGCCTACGTGGTGATGCCGGGCGGCTTCGGCACGCTCGACGAGCTGCTCGAGGCGATGACCCTGGTGCAAACCAAGAAGAGCCGCCAGATCCCGATCATCCTGGTGCACCGTCCGTTCTGGCAGGGCCTGCTCGACTGGCTGCGCGACCGCCTGGTCGCCGAGGGCATGATCAGTCGCGAGGACCTCGACCTGGTGCAGGTCATCGACAAGCCCGAGGAGGTGGTCGAGGCGATCTTCAAGCACTACGAACGCCGCGGCTTCCAGCCCCTGCCGACCGAGCGCGAGATGATGCTCAACCTGTGAGCGGCGGGGGGCGAGGTCCTCCATTACGGGCTAGAATTGAGCCCTCTTCAGGAGAACATCATGCGCCGCACCCTTATCGCCCTGTTGCTGGCCGCCGCCATGCCGGCCTTCGCCCAGCAGCCCGCCGGTCTCGAGCCGATCCCCGAGCCGCCGCCGATGCCGGCCGAGGGCAGCGCGGCCGACGAGCCCGAGGTCACCATCCTGCAGCGTGGCGAGGACACCGTCACCGAGTACCGCATCCGCGGCAAGCTCTACATGGTCAAGGTGACCCCGCCGCACGGCGTGCCCTACTACCTGATCGACAAGGAAGGCAACGGCCAGATGGTGCGCGACGACCGCGCGCCCCAGCTCGCGGTGCCGATGTGGGTGGTCAAGTCCTGGTGAGCACGACCGCCGCGGCCGCTGCATCCCGCTGCCGCAGCTTCCCCCCTGCCTGTGCGACCGACGCACGCGTGCTGGTGCTCGGCAGCATGCCGGGCGCGGCCTCGCTGACGGCGGCGCAGTATTACGCCCACCCGCGCAACGCCTTCTGGCCGATCATGGGCGCGCTGTTCGGCGCCGGCCCCGAGCTGCCCTACGCCGCGCGCCTGCAGCGCCTGAATGCCGCCGGCGTCGCGCTGTGGGACGTCATCGCCGCCTGCGAGCGCGCGGGCAGCCTCGACAGCGCGATCGCACCCGACAGCGTCGAGGCCAACGACTTTGCCCGCCTGTTCCACGCCTGCCCGCACATCGAGCAGGTGTTCTTCAACGGCAGCGCCGCCGAGACCGCCTTCCGCCGTCACGTGCGCGGGCGCATCGCGCTGCCTTCGCTGCACTTCACCCGCCTGCCATCGACCAGCCCGGCGCACGCCGCGCGCGGCTTCGAGGCCAAGCTCGCCGCCTGGCAGGTGGTGAAGGAGGCGGCGGCCGCGCGCTGCGCGGCGGGACTGCACAGCGACCCCGCCACATCCTGCCTGGCGCGCCCGGCGACCATCACGGCCGCCTCCACGGCCACCTCCGCCACCCGCGCGGCCTCGCACCTCGCCGCCTGAACCCTCGAAACCGCCTTACCCGGAGTCCGCATGTCCGTCTTCACCCCCGTCCCCGAATCCGTGCTCGCCGAATGGCTGAAGGACTACGCCGTCGGCCGCCTGGTCGAGCTCAAGGGCATTTCCGCCGGGGTGCAGAACAGCAACTTCTTCGTCACCACCACGCTCGGCCGCTACGTGCTGACCCTGTTCGAGGACATGTCGCGCGCCGAACTGCCCTACTACCTGCACCTGATGGCGCACCTCGCGCGCCACGGGCTGCCGGTACCGGGCCCGATCGCCAACCGCGACAACGAGTACCTCGGCACCCTGCAGGAACGCCCGGCCGCCCTGGTGGTGCGCCTGTCGGGCAGCTCCGAGATGGACCCCGGGCTGGCGCACTGCGAGAAGGTCGGCGCCATGCTCGCCGGCCTGCACCTGGCTGGCCAATCCTACGGCCGCCGCCAGGACAACCCGCGCGGCGCTGCCTGGCGCGCCGCCACCGCGCAGGTCGTGCATCCCTTCCTGCCCGCCGACGAACAGGCCCTGCTCGACGCCGAGCTCGCCAGCCAGGCGACGATCGACATCGACGCCCTGCCCTGCGGCGCGATCCACGCCGACCTGTTCCGCGACAACGTGCTGTGGGACACCGACCCGGACGGCGGCGTGCACATCGGCGGCGTCATCGACTTCTACTTCGCGGGCTACGACGCGCTGCTGTTCGACGTCGCCGTCACCGTCAACGACTGGTGCTCCACGCCGGACGGCGCACTGGACGACGCGCGCGCCGCCGCGCTGCTCGCCGCCTACCACGCCGAGCGTCCCTTCACCGACGCCGAGCGCGCAGCCTGGCCGGCGATGCTGCGCGCCGCCGCGCTGCGCTTCTGGCTGTCGCGCGCCGCCGACTTCCACCTGCCGCGCGCCGGCGAGATGGTGCTGGTGAAGGACCCCAACGAATACCGCGACATCCTGCGCCTGCGCGGCGCCGGCGTGCCGCCCCTGCCACGCTGAGGCACGGCCTGCCCGCCCCTGCGCGCCGCCCGCGAACCGATCGAGGCACCCCGCGATGAACCACGCCCCCCGCCCCCCGCGGCCCCCGCACCCGCCGCCGCCCGTCCCGGGCGACGTCGCTCCCGCCCACGCCCTCAACTGGCTGGCCGAAGGCTGGCGGCTGTTCATGAAGGCCCCCGGGCCCTGGATCATCCAGGCGCTGATCTTCTTCATCATCATCGCCGCGCTCGGCATGCTGCCCGTCCTCGGCTGGGCGGCGGCGCCGATCGCGCTGCCGGTGCTGGTGGCCGGCATGCTGTCGGGCGCGCAGGCGCTCGACCGCGGCGAGCCCCTGCGCATCGACGCGCTGTTCGACGGCATCCGCCGCCACGCCGGCAACCTGCTGCTGGTCGGCGCCTTCCACCTGCTCGGCCTGCTGCTGGCGGCGATGGTCGCCGCGGCGATCGGTGGCAGCGCGGCGCTCACCGGCATGGCGGTGGGCGCAATGGCCGGCATGGGCATTGGTGATGCTGCACGAGGTCGCCCCGCTCGACGCGATGAAGCTGTCGGTACGCGCCTGCTTCCACAACCTGCTCGCCTTCATCGTGCTCGCCGCGCTGCTCTACGTCGGCGTGTGGGTGGCGATGATCCCGGCCGGGCTGGGCGTGCTGGTGCTGATCCCGGTCACCGCCGGCGCGCTCTACGCCGCCTGGAAGGAAACCTTCTCGCCGCTGCTCGCCCTGCCCGCCGCGCAGGCGGAGACCCCGCCGCCCCCTGCCCCTGAAGCCACCGAAGACGAACGTCCCTAAATGCAAGCACAACAACTCCCCATGCAGCGCGGCTGGGCCTGGCTGCGCGAGGGCCTGCAGCTGTGGCGCCGCAACCCGGCGCTGATCACCTTCGCTACCTTCGGCTACCTGCTCTCCATCGTCGTCATCAGCATCGTGCCGCTGCTCGGCCAGCTCGTCGCCTCGCTGGTGATGCCGGCGCTGTCGGTCGGCGTGCTCAACGCCTGCCGCGCCACCGACGCCGGGCGCAAGGTCGGCCCGGACGTGCTGTTCTCCGGCTTCAAGACCAACCTTCAGGCCCTGGTCGCGATCGGCGGCCTCTACCTTGCGGCGACCCTGGTCGTGCTGCTGCTCGTGTCCCTGGTCGACGACGGCAGCCTGGCGGCAGTGATGCGCGGCGAGGACGTCGAAGCCCAGCTCGGCGGCGACACCTCGATCGGCTTCACGCTGCTGGTCGGGCTGGTGCTGTCCACCCCGGTGATGATGGCCTACTGGTTCGCGCCGGCGCTGGCCGCGTGGTGGAAGGTCCCGGCGCCGAAGGCGATGTTCTTCAGCTTCTACGCCTGCCTGCGCAACTGGCGCCCCTTCGTGGCCTATGCGATCGGACTGGCGATCTTCGGCGCGATCATTCCCGGCCTGCTGGTGGGCGTGCTCGGGCTGCTGTCGCCCACGCTCGGCAGCCTGGCCTCGCTGCCGATCCCGCTGATCATCCTGCCGGTGATCTTTTCCACCTTCTACACCGCCACGCGCGACGTCTTCGGCCTGCCCGACGGCCAGCCGCCGCGCACCCCCGACGCCGCGGCGGATGCGCAGCATGGCGGTTGAGCACGCGCCAGCGGCGCCCGGCGCACGACCGGCGGCAGATGAATCCGAGCGCGCCGGCGCCGGCCTTCCCATCGGCCTGCTTGGCGGCACCTTCGACCCCATCCACCTCGGCCACCTGCGCCTGGCCGAGGAAGCGCGCGAGGCGCTCGGCCTCGGCGGCCTGCGCCTGATCCCGGCCGGCCGGCCGCCGCACCGCGGCGAGCCGGGCAGCACCGCCGAGGACCGCCTGGCCATGGCCCACCTCGCCGCCGCCGGCAACCCCGCGCTGCAGGTGGACGACGGCGAGGTGCGCGCGCAGCACAAGAGCTACACCGTGCTCACCCTCGAGCGCCTGCGCGCCGAACTGGGGCCTCAGCGCCCGCTGGTGCTGATCCTCGGCGCCGATGCCTTCGAGGGCCTGCCCGGCTGGCACCGATGGACCGAGCTCTTCGGCCTCGCCCACATCGCCGTCGCCAACCGCCCAGGCTACGCCCCCCACGGCCGGCGCTGGCCGGCCACGCTGTCGCCCGAACTCGACGCCGCCTGCCGCGACCGCCACGGCACCGACCCCGCCGAGCTGCGCGCCGCGCCCGCCGGCCGCGTCATCCCCTTCGACATGACGCCGCTGGCGATCTCCGCCTCGCTGATCCGCGACCTGGTGCGCAACGGCCACAGCGCGCGTTATTTGCTGCCCGATTCCGTTCTCGACTATATTGCCGCGCACCATCTGTACCGGAAATAGAGGGGAAAATCGGGGACAGACCCCGATTTTCCGCATTTCCCTTTCCCCTGTTCCCGTGCCGCTGTTGCCGCACGACGAAGCCCTCCGCCTCACCCCAAGGACCCGCATGGACACCCCCTCCCTCGAAAAGATCGTCGTCGCCGCACTCGAAGACATCAAGGCGCGCGACATCGAGGTCATCGACACCTCGAAGCACACCCCGCTGTTCGACCGCATCGTCATCGCCAGCGCCGAGTCCGGCCGCCAGACGCGCGCGCTGGCGCAGAACGTGCAGGACAAGGTCAAGGAGGCCGGCGGCGAGATCATCGGTACCGAAGGCCAGGAGACCGGCGAGTGGGTGCTGGTCGATCTCGGCAACATCGTCGTCCATGTGATGCAGCCCGCGGTGCGCGCGCATTACAAGCTCGAGGAGCTGTGGAGCACGCCGCCGGCCAGCCGCCGCAGCGCCGCACACTGACATGAAGCTCCTCGTCGTCGCCGTCGGCCACCGCATGCCGGGCTGGGTGGCGGCCGGCTTCGACGAGTTCGCCCGCCGCATGCCGCGCGAGCTGCCGCTGCAGCTGGTCGAGGTCAAGGCCGAGCCGCGCACCAGCGGCAAAACGGTGGAGTCGATGATGGCGGCCGAGGCCGCGCGTCTCGAGGCCGCCCTGCCGGCGCGCTGCCGGCGGGTGATCCTCGACGAGCGCGGCGCCGACCTCACCACGATGGCGCTCGCGCGCCGACTGGAGGCCTGGCAGGGCGAAGGCGAGGACGTGGCGCTGATCGTCGGCGGCCCCGACGGCCTGGCGCCCGCCTTCAAGGCCACCGCGCAGGAGGCGATCCGCCTCTCCAGCCTCACCCTGCCCCACGCCCTGGTGCGCCCGCTGCTGGCCGAGGCGCTCTATCGCGCCTGGACCGTGCTGCGCAACCACCCCTACCACCGCGAGTAGGCGGGGAGCGGGCGGCAGGCGCGCGCGCCCGCGTGGCCGCGCGCGAAACCCATTAGAATTCCGGCCAATCCGCCGCCGCCGGCGCGCCTGCACCGGTGCGCGTCCGCGCCACGTCAAGACGCCCTCCCGCCGACTTCCCGCCCATGACCCTCGCGCCCCGCATCTACCTCGCCTCCAAGAGCCCCCGCCGCCGCGACCTGCTGCGCCAGATCGGGGTCGGCTTCGACGTGCTCACCTTCCGCTCCGGCGAGCGTGGCGAGGACGCCGACGTCGACGAGACGCCGCTCCCCGGCGAGGCGGTCGAGCGCTACGTCGAACGCCTCGCGCTCGCCAAGGCCCAGGCCGGCGTGCGCCGCGTGCTCTGGCGCAAGATGCTGGCGCACCCTGTGCTCGCCGCCGACACCACGCTCGAACTCGACGGCGAGATCATCGGCAAGCCGCGCGACACCGCCGACGCCCACGCCATCCTCGCCCGCCTGTCCGGCCGCCAGCACCGCGTGCTGACCGCGGTCGCCATGAGCGACGGCGAGCGCACGCGTAGCCGGCTGTCGGTGAGCGAGGTGCGCTTCCGCACGCTGTCCGAGCACGACATCCGCCGCTACGTCGCCACCGGCGAGCCGATGGACAAGGCCGGCGCCTACGGCATCCAGGGCCACGCGGCGATCTTCATCGAGGAGATCCGCGGCAGCTACTCCGGGATCATGGGCCTGCCGCTGTTCGAGACCGCGGCCCTGCTCGACATCTTCGGCTACCCGTTGTGAGCATCCCCCAGTCATGAGCATCGAATTCCTCATCAACTTCACCCCGCAGGAAACCCGCGTCGCGCTCGTCGAGCAGGGCGTGGTGCAGGAGCTGCACGTCGAGCGCACCACCAGCCGCGGCATCGTCGGCAACATCTACCTCGGCAAGGTGGTGCGCGTGCTGCCCGGCATGCAGTCGGCCTTCATCGACATCGGGCTGGAACGCACCGCCTTCCTGCACGTCGCCGACATCTGGAGCGACCGCCAGGCGGGCGAGAGCGCGCGCCCGATCGAGCGCATCCTCGCCGAGGGCCAGAGCCTGATGGTGCAGGTCCTGAAGGATCCGATCGGGACCAAGGGCGCACGCCTGTCGACCCAGATCAGCCTGGCCGGCCGCCTGCTCGTGTACCTGCCCCAGGAAAAGCACATCGGCATCTCGCAGCGGATCGAGGACGAGGCCGAGCGCGAAGCCCTGCGCAGCCGGCTCACCGCGCTGGTACCCCAGGACGAGCCGGGCGGCTTCATCGTGCGCACGATGGCCGAGTCTGCCTCCGACGCCGAGCTCGCCGCCGACATCGCCTACCTGCGCAAGCTGTGGCGCGAGGTCTCGAGCTCGACCATGGGGCTGTTCCCGCCCAAGCTGCTGCACGAGGACCTCGGCCTCGGCCAGCGCACGCTGCGCGACCTGGTCACCGACGAGACCAGCCGCATCCGCGTCGACTCGCGGGAGAACTTCCAGAAGCTCACCGCCTTCGCCGCCGAATACACGCCCCAGGTGCTGCCGCTGCTCGAGCACCACAGCGGCGAGCGGCCGCTGTTCGAGCTCTACAACATCGAGGAGGAGATCCAGAAGGCGCTCGCCCGCCGCGTGGATCTGAAGTCCGGCGGCTACCTGATCATCGACCAGACCGAGGCGATGACCACGGTCGACGTCAACACCGGCGGCTTCGTCGGCGCGCGCAACTTCGACGACACC
>JAREIX010000239.1 GCA_029286945.1 Thauera sp.
TTTCTCCGGGCTGGTGCTGGCCGAGGCGGTGCTGTCCTATGTCGGCATCGGCGTCGATCCGACCACGATCAGCTTCGGCACCATGATCAACATGGCGCGCGCCGAACTCGCGCGCGAACCGATGGTCTGGTGGTCATTGGCCGCGGCCTTCGTGTTCATGTTCGTGCTGGTGCTGGCCGCCAACCTGTTCGCCGACGTGGTGCGGGACGCCTTCGATCCGCGTCGGGGCTAGCGTGTCGCGGGATTGACCGGAGCGCGGGGTATTCCTTCCGCCGGCTGCGGAACTCGCCGTCGCTGCGCTCGGCTTCGGACAGTCCTCGCCGACTCCAGGAATACCCCACACTCCGGTCGGCGTGCGCGCCCCTCGACGACCAAAAAACGGATTCCCCAATGAGAGACCTTCGCTTCGACAACCGCTTCGTGCGCGAGCTGCCCGGCGATCCCGAGCAGGGGCGGCATGTGCGCCAGGTGCATGGTGCCTGCTATTCGCGTGTCGAACCCACGCCGGTGCGTGCGCCGGCGCTGCTGGCGTGGTCGCCGGAGGTGGCGAGCTTGCTTGGCCTGGACGAAGCGGACATCCGCAGCCATGAATTCGCCGAGGTGTTTGGCGGCAATGCGCTGCTCCCGGGCATGGAGCCCTACGCCGCGTGTTACGGCGGCCACCAGTTCGGCAACTGGGCGGGGCAGTTGGGCGACGGGCGGGCGATCACCCTGGGCGAGACCATCAACGATCGCGGCCAGCGCTGGGAGCTGCAGCTGAAGGGCGCCGGCCCCACGCCGTATTCACGGCGCGCCGACGGGCGCGCGGTCCTGCGCTCGTCGATCCGCGAGTTCTTGTGCAGCGAGGCCATGCATCACCTCGGCGTGCCGACCACGCGCGCGCTGAGCCTGGTCACCACCGGCGAAGAGGTGGTGCGCGACATGTTCTACGACGGCCATCCGCGTCCCGAGCCCGGGGCCGTGGTGTGCCGGGTGGCGCCGTCCTTCATCCGCTTCGGCAACTTCGAGATCTTCGCCTCGCGCGGCGAGGAGCCGCTGCTCGAGCGCCTGATCGACTTCACCATCGACCGCGATTTCCCCGAGCTGGCGGGCGAGCGCGACCCGGTGGCGCGGCGCCTGCGCTGGTTCGAGGAGGTCTGCCGGCGCACCGCGGTGCTGATGGCGCACTGGATGCGGGTGGGCTTCGTGCATGGGGTCATGAACACCGACAACATGTCGATCCTTGGCCTGACGATCGACTACGGCCCCTATGGCTGGATCGACAGCTTCGATCCCGACTGGACGCCCAACACCACCGACGCCGGTGGCCGCCGTTACCGCTTCGGCCACCAGCCGCGCATCGCGCAGTGGAACCTGTGGCAGCTCGCCAATGCGCTGTATCCGGTGATCCAGCAGGTCGAGCCGCTCGAGCAGGCGCTCGTGGCCTACGCGCAGATTCACGAGGCCGAGTACCGGCGCATGATGCAGGCCAAGCTCGGCTTCACCGCCTGGCGGGCCGGGGACGACGGTGACGACGGCCTGCTCGCGACCCTGCATGGCCTGCTCGAGCGCGGCGAGGTGGACATGACGCTCTTCTTCCGGCACCTCGCCGACCTCGACCTCGATGCGCCCTCGCTCGCGCCCTTCGAGGCGGCCTTCTACGACCCCGAAAGGCGCGCTGGCGTCGAGGCCGCGCTGCTGGGCTGGCTGCAGGACTATGCCGCGCGCCTGCGCACCGAGGGGCAGCCGGCCGCCGCGCGGCGGCCGGCGATGAATCGCGTCAATCCGCTCTACGTGCCGCGCAACTACCTCGCCCAGCAGGCGATCGATGCCGCGGAGGCGGGCGATCCCGCCGAGCTCGAGGCCCTGTTCGACGTGCTTCGACAGCCGTATGTCGAGCAGCCGGGGTGCGAGCGCTTCGCGGCGCGGCGTCCGGACTGGGCGCGGCACAAGGCGGGCTGCTCGATGCTGTCCTGCAGCTCCTGAGCGTGGGGCGGCTCGCGCCCGGGCGCGCCTACTTCAGCTGGCGGGCGACCTGCGGGAACACGTGCTCGAGGCCCTTCAGCTCGCGTCGGTGACCCTCGGCGATGCGGGCGACCAGATGTTCGCCTGCTGCGGTCAGATGCACCTCGACCGCGCGGCGATCCTCGCGTCCCGGGCGGCGCTCGACCAGGCCGAGCTTCTCGCAGCGTGACACCAGGGAGACAACGCCGTGCTGGTGGGCCTGCAGGCGCTCGGCGAGCTCGCCGATGTTCGCCCACTCCCGCCCGGGAAAGCCCTTCACCTGCAGCAGCAGCAGGTACTGCAGGTTGGTGACCCCGTGGCGGCGCGTCAGCAGCTCGGAAAAGCGCAGGAAGCGCCGCAGCTGGTAGCGGAAATCGGCGAGCGCCTCGAACTCGCTCTTCTCGAGCGCGGCTGGCTCGGCGCCGGACGTGGCGTCGGCCGCGAGCCTCGTGCGCCTGCTCATGGGCGCATCCTGCATTCTGGCTTCATCGTTGCTCCGGTTCGATCGGGGCGGCGGGGCGGAGGGCATCGTCGGGCGCGCTCAAGCCTTCACCCGCATCAGCCGCTGCTTCTCGCGTTCCCAGTCCTTCTTCTTCTCGTCCTCGCGCTTGTCGTGCAGCTTCTTGCCCTTGGCGAGCCCGATCTCGAGCTTGATCAGCCCTTGCTTGTAGTGCATGTCGAGCGGTACCAGGGTGTAGCCGGCGCGTTCGACCTTGCCGATCAGGCGGGCGATTTCCCTCTTGTGCAGCAGCAGCTTGCGGGTACGGGTGGGATCGTGGCGGACGTGGCTCGAGGCGGTGGTGAGCGGCGTGATGTGCATGCCGAACAGGAAGATCTCCTCGCCGCGGATCACCACGTAGGATTCCTTGATGTTGGCGCGCCCGGCGCGGATGGCCTTCACCTCCCAGCCCTCGAGGACCATGCCGGCCTCGTGCTTTTCTTCGATGAAGTAGTCGTGGAAGGCCTTGCGGTTCTCGATGATGCTCATGGTCTGGCTGGTCCTGGGGGCGCGCTTCGGGCCGCGAAGGCCTGGCCCGCATGCGGTAGAATTTCGCATTTTAACAGTTCGACTGCGTGCCCGTTTCGGCCGCTGCGCAGTTTCGACGCCCCGACCGCCCATGGCCGAAGTCAAGAAGCTCGTCCTGATCGAATTCACGCCCGCGCAAATGTTCGAACTCGTCGACCGTTGCGAGGACTACCCCCAGTTCCTGCCCTGGTGCGGCGGCGCGGACGTTCATCGGCGCACCGACACCCTCACCGCGGCGACGCTGCACATCAACTATCACGGCATCAAGGCGCACTTCAGCACGGAAAACGAGAAACGCTTTCCGCACGAGATGATGCTGCGCCTCACCGACGGGCCGTTCACCCATCTGGACGGCCACTGGCAATTCACCGCGCTCGGCGATACCGCCTGCAAGGTCGAGTTCCAGCTGCGCTACCAGTTCGCCAGCAAGCTGCTGGAGAAGGTGCTGGGGCCGGTCTTCAATCACATCGCCAACACTTTCGTCGATTCATTCGTCAAGCGCGCCGGGCAGGTCTACCGCGCCGGGCAGGGACGAGGAGCCTGAAGATGAGCGCAATGATCCGCGTCGAAGTCGTCTATGCGCTGCCGCAGCGCCACGAACGGCTGGAACTGCAGCTGCCCGAAGGGGCAACCGTGCGCCAGGCGATCGAGGCCTCGGGGCTGCTCGACAAGTATCCGGACATCGAACTCGACCGCCGCAACAAGCTCGGCATCTATGCCAAGCTCGTCAAGGCCGACACCGAGCTGCGCGATCGCGACCGAGTCGAGATCTATCGTCCGCTGATCGCCGACCCGAAGGCGGTGCGCAAGAAGCGCGCCGACGAGGGCAAGGTGATGAAGAAGGGCGGCGGCTCGGCCGAGGAAGACGGCTGAGGCGCCGGCACGCGAGACTCCGGTTTGGCTGACCTGCGGGGCTGAGCGAACGGCGCGGCGTCCGTCGGGACGTGCGCAGCTGCAGTGGAAGGCGAGGGCGGTCGCCCGCGGGCTTTACTTGCAGTGTTCGCCGATCTGCTGCTGCAGGCGGGTGGTTTCCGCGCCGCGCGCCGCGTCGTCGAGGAACTCGCGTTCGCCGGCGGCGTTGAAGCGGCTGACGCGTTGCCCGGACTGCAGCGCGGCGAGCTGGTTGCGCGCCTGCTCGCAGAAGCGCTGCCGTTCCGCATCGCGCGCCGCGTCCTCGTCCGCCTTGGCGCGGGCCTCCGCCTCGGCGGCACGACGCTCGCGGAAGGCCTGCTCGCGCTCGGCCAGCGTGGGCGGCTGCTTGGCCTGCTGGGCGGCGTCCTCGCCGGTCTTGGCGGCCGCGTCAGGCTCGGGGGCAGGGGGCGGAGCGGGCCGGCGCGCGGGCGCGCCCTCGATCACCCGGGCCTCGCCCGCGGGCGGCGGGGTGTCGCCGAAATGCACGCGCCCGTCCTTGTCCTTCCAGCTGTAGATCTGCGCCAGCGCCGGCAGGGCCGCGAACAGGGCGAGGACGAGCACGGCGCGGCGAATCATGCGGAAATCTCCCTGGAACGGCGCTTACATGGCGCTTTGGCGCTCTGTATAATACGGATTTGGTCGAAAGGAAAAAAGCCATGCGAGTGATTCAGAAGGCGCTGACCTTCGATGACGTCCTTCTCGTTCCCGCCCAC
>JAREIX010000240.1 GCA_029286945.1 Thauera sp.
CGATGGACTTTTCGGATGCTGAGCACCGCAACGTCAGTTTCATCCGCCTGGTCGCCAAGATGCCGACCATCGTCGCCATGGCCTACAAGTACAACACGGGTGCGCCGTTCATGTACCCGGACAACGAGTTGGACTACGCCTCGAATTTCATGCGCATGATGTTCGGCAACCCGTGCGAAAAGTATGTCGCCAATCCGGTCCTGGCGCGCGCCCTCGACATCATCTTCACGCTGCATGCCGATCACGAGCAGAATGCCTCGACCTCGACCGTCCGCCTGGCCGGTTCGTCGGGTGCCAATCCGTTCGCCTGTATCGCCGCCGGTATCGCCTGCCTGTGGGGCCCGGCGCACGGTGGTGCGAACGAGGCCTGCCTCAACATGCTGGAAGAAATCGGCGACGTGTCGCGCGTTGGCGAGTACATCAAGCGCGCCAAGGACAAGAACGACAGCTTCAAGCTGATGGGCTTCGGCCATCGCGTCTACAAGAACTTCGACCCGCGCGCCAAGCTGATGGGCAAGGTCTGCGCCGAGGTGCTGGGCGAACTGGGCCTCGAGAACGACCGGCTGTTCAAGCTCGCCAAGGAACTCGAGAAGATTGCGCTGGAAGACGAGTACTTCGTCGAGAAGAAGCTCTACCCGAACGTGGACTTCTACTCGGGCATCGTGCAGAAGGCGCTCGGCATCCCGACCTCGATGTTCACCTGCATCTTCGCGCTCGCCCGCACCGTGGGCTGGATCACCCAGTGGGAAGAGATGATCAGCGATCCTGAGTACAAGATCGGCCGTCCGCGTCAGCTCTACATCGGCGCGGCGCGCCGCGACGTGCCGGCGCTCGCGCAACGCTCGTAACAGAGACGATGGAGAGGGGCGGGAGGCTTCGCCGACCCTGAGCTTCACGGGGTGGCTGCGCGTGCGTGGCCATCCCGTTTTTCCTTGGGTAGGGCGTCGGGCCGGTCCCGACCACCGCATCACCCCGCATGGGGCAATAGCACACAACAGGTGGCTTTCATCATGATGAAGCAACTCGAACAGACTTCTCACTTGTTCGGCTCGAACGCGCCGTTCATCGAAGAACAATACGAAAATTACCTTGCCGACCCGTCGTCGGTGTCCGCCGAGTGGCGCGAGTATTTCGACAAGCTGCAGAGCCAGGCCGGCGCCGCTGCGCGCGATGTCGCCCATGGCCCGATCATCGCGGCCTTCGAGCAGATGGCCAAGCGCGGTCCGGTCCGCACCATCGTCTCGGGCGGCGGTGAGGACAAGCAGCAGGTGTCGGTCCTGCAGCTGATCAACGCCTACCGCTTCCTGGGCAACCGCTGGGCCAACCTCGACCCGCTCAAGCGCACCGAGCGCCCCCAGATCGCCGAGCTCGAGCCGTCCTACTACGGCTTCACCGAAGCCGACCTGTCGAAGAGCTTCAACGTCGGCTCCTTCCACGGCTTCTCGACCGAGCACGCCAGCCTGCGCGAGATCCTCGAGGCGCTGCGCCAGACCTACTGCAGCGCGATCGGCGCCGAATACATGTACATGACCGACATCGGTCAGAAGCGCTGGATCCAGAGCCGGCTCGAGAGCGTGCGCGGCACGCCGAAGTTCTCGACCGAGATGAAGAAGCGCATCCTCGAGCGCACGACCGCCGCCGAGACGCTCGAGCGCTACCTGCACACCCGGTACGTCGGCCAGAAGCGCTTCTCGCTCGAAGGCGGCGAGTCGGCGATCGTGGCGATGGACGAGATCATTCGCGTCGCCGGCGGCCTGGGTGTCGCCGAGACGGTGATCGGCATGGCCCACCGCGGCCGCCTGAACGTGCTGGTCAACACCCTTGGCAAGTCGCCGTCGATGCTGTTCTCGGAGTTCGAGGGCAAGGCCGCGGCCGACCTCACCGCCGGTGACGTGAAGTACCACATGGGCTTCTCCAGCGACGTCATGACCCCGGGCGGCCCGATGCACCTGACGCTCGCCTTCAACCCCTCGCACCTCGAGATCATCAACCCGGTGGTCGAGGGCTCGGTCTATGCGCGCCAGGTCCGCCGCGGCGACGAGCAGAAGAGCCAGGTGCTGCCGGTGCTGATCCACGGCGACGCCGCGGTGGCCGGCCAGGGTGTGAACCAGGAGATGCTGAACTTCTCCCAGACCCGGGGCTACGGCACCGGCGGCACGGTGCACATCGTCATCAACAACCAGATCGGCTTCACCACCTCGGACCCGCGCGACTACCGTTCCTCGCTGTACTGCACCGACATCTTCAAGATGGTCGAGGCGCCGATCTTCCACGTGAACGGCGACGATCCGGAGGCGGTGGCCTTCGTGACCGCGCTGGCCGTGGAGTTCCGCCAGCAGTTCAAGAAGGACGTGGTGGTCGACATCATCTGCTTCCGCAAGCTCGGCCACAACGAGCAGGACGAGCCGATGGTGACCCAGCCGCTGATGTACCGCACCATCCAGAAGCACCCGGGCACCCGCAAGCTCTACGCCGACCGCCTGGTCGCCGAGGGTACGCTGAAGTCCGACGAACCCGAGCAGATGATCGCCCAGTACCGCGAGCACCTGGACAAGGGCGAACTGCTCTACAACCCGGTGCTGTCGGGCCACAACCGCCAGTTCTCGGTCGACTGGTCGCCGTACATCAAGCGCCCCTACACCGACGAGGCCGACACCGCGGTGCCGGTGCAGGAGATCAAGCGCCTGGCCGAGCGCCTGTCCACCGTGCCCGAGGGCTTCGCGCTGCACTCGCGCGTGAAGAAGATCATCGATGATCGCGCCGCGATGGGCCGTGGCGAGCTGCCGCTGGACTGGGGCATGGGCGAGAACCTCGCCTATGCCAGCCTGCTGGCGCAGGGCTTCGGCGTGCGCATCTCGGGCGAGGACGTCGGCCGCGGCACCTTCTTCCACCGCCACGCCGTGCTGCACGATCAGAAGCGCGAGCGCTGGGACGAGGGCATCTACAAGCCGCTCGACCACATCCAGGACGGTCAGGCGCGCTTCCAGTGCTTCGACTCGGTGCTGTCGGAGGAGGGCGTGCTCGCGTTCGAGTACGGCTACTCCACCACCGAGCCGAACGAGCTGGTGGTCTGGGAAGCCCAGTTCGGCGACTTCGTCAATGGCGCCCAGGTGGTGCTCGACCAGTTCATCAGCTCGGGCGAGGCCAAGTGGGGCCGCCTGTGCGGTCTGACGCTGATGCTGCCGCACGGCTACGAGGGCCAGGGTCCGGAGCACTCGTCGGCGCGCCTCGAGCGCTACATGAACAACGCCGCCGAGCACAACTGGCAGATCTGCGTGCCGACCACCCCGGCGCAGATCTTCCATCTGCTGCGTCGCCAGATGCTGCGCAAGCTGCGCAAGCCGCTGATCATCATCACGCCGAAGTCGCTGTTGCGCCACAAGGAAGCGATCTCGTCGTTCGAGGAGCTGGCCAACGGCAGCTTCCAGACCGTGATCCCCGAGGTCGAGAAGCTCGACGCCAAGAAGGTCAAGCGCGTCGTGCTGTGCCAGGGCAAGCTCTACTACGAGCTGCTGGCCTACCGCCGCGAGAACAAGATCACCGACACCGCGCTGGTGCGCATCGAGCAGCTGTATCCGTTCCCGGTGGACGCCTTCGCCAAGGCGATCGAGCAGTTCCCGAACGCCAAGGAAGTGGTGTGGTGCCAGGAAGAGCCGCGTAACCAGGGCGCCTGGTACTGGCTCGCCTCGCGCCAGCACCTGGTCAACGTGCTCGGCACCAAGCGCAAGCTGCTGCTCGTCAGCCGCCCGGCCGCCGCGTCGCCCGCCGTCGGTTACTACGCAGTGCACAACGCGCAGCAGAAGGCGGTCATCGAGAACGCATTCGGTCCGATCCAGGACACCACACCGCAGTCCCCGAACTGACAAGACACCTAGGGAGAGATATTCATGCTGATCGAAGTCAAAGTACCGCAGCTGTCCGAGTCCGTGTCGGAAGCCACCCTGGTTTCCTGGCACAAGAAGGAAGGCGAGGCCGTCTCGCGTGACGAGAACCTGATCGACATCGAGACCGACAAGGTCGTCCTCGAATTGCCCGCGCCTGAAGCCGGCGTGCTGGTGAAAATCCTCAAGGGCAACGGCGACACGGTCGTTGCCGGCGAGGTGATCGCGCAAATCGACACCGAGGCGAAGGCCGAGGCGGCCGCGCCGACGGCGACCAGGCCGGCCCAGGCAAAAGCCGCCCCGGCGCCTGCCGCAACGGCACCGGCCGGCCCTGCCGCAAGGAAGCTGATGGCCGAGAAGGGCCTCGATTCTGCCGCCGTCGCGGGCTCCGGCCGCGGCGGCCGCGTCACCAAGGCCGACGTGCTGGATGCCGGCCAGCGCCCTGCGTCGCCCGCCGCCCCGGCTGCACCGCAGCGTCCGGCCCTGGCCCAGCCCGCCGCGCCGGTGAACGTCGACAATATCGTCGGCGAGCGCACCGAGCAGCGCGTGCCGATGAGCCGCCTGCGCGCCCGCGTCGCCGAGCGCCTGGTCCAGTCGCAATCGACCGCGGCCATCCTTACCACCTTCAACGAGGTGAACATGGCCCCGGTGATGGAGCTGCGCAACAGGCACAAGGACAAGTTCGAGAAGGAACACGGCGCCAAGCTCGGCTTCATGAGCTTCTTCGTCAAGGCCGCGGTGGCCGCGCT
>JAREIX010000241.1 GCA_029286945.1 Thauera sp.
CCTTGCACACCAGTTCCTGCTTGTCCTTCAGATAGTCGAGCGGCCCCTTGCACAGCGGGCAGACGAGGATTTCAAGCAGACGTGCGTCCATCTTCGAGTATCTCCAGGATGCGTTCGGCGGCGCCGGAACCGATCTGCGCCGATACCGGGTATTCCCAGCAGTCGGCAGGCGCGAAAGCCCGGCATTTTACCGCATCCTTGGCCGTCATCAGGATCGGGAGCGGCTCGCCGAAGGCGAGATCGGCCGCCACGAAGCGGTGATGGTCGGGAAAGGGATGCGGCACGAGCTCGATGCCCTCGTCCGCGAGCTGCTCGAAGAAGCGCTGCGGGCGGCCGATGCCTGCCACCGCATGCACCCGCCGGCCGCGAAATGCCTGCAGCGGGCACGTGCAGGCCGGATCGGCGAGCGCACGCAGATCGTCGCCCTGCAGTTGCATCGGATAGACGGGCACGCCGGCGGTCGCCGCGCGCAGCGTCGGCGAGAGCGGGCCGTGGGCGATGACCAGATCCATCTCGCGCAGGCGCGCGAGCGGCTCGCGCAGCGGCCCCGCCGGCAGCAGCAGGCGGTTGCCGAGCGTGGCCTCGTCGACCACCGCGATCTCGATGTCGCGCGCGAGCCGGTAATGCTGCAGGCCGTCGTCGGCGATCAGCACGTCGCAGTCCGGATGCAGGCGCAGCAGCGCGCGCGCGGCCGCCGGCCGATCACGACCGATCACGAGCGGGCAGCCGGTCAGACGCGCCAGCAGCACCGGCTCGTCACCAAGGAAGGCGGGGTCGCCGTCGGCCGGCACAGGCGCCACGCCACCGTCGGCGCTGACCCGCCCGCCGTGGCCACGGCTGACGATGCCCGGCCGGTGCCCGGCCGCGCGCAGCGCCGCCGCCAGCCACGCCACCACCGGCGTCTTGCCGCTGCCGCCGACGGCGATGTTGCCGACGACGATTACGGGCACGGGCAGACGCTCGGCGCGCAGCGCCGCCCGGCGCCGCGCCGCCAGCACACCGAACAGCCAGGACAGCGGCCGCAGCAGCTGGGCGAGCGCGCCACGCCGCTGCCAGAAGGCCGGAGCCTGCGCCGCCATGCTCAGGGCCCGACGGTGGATGCGCAGCGGATCACTGCGCGGGGGCCTGGGTGGCGAAGGTGATGTGCGGCAACCCGGCGCGCTGCGCCGCCTGCATCACATCGATCACACTCTGGTGCGCCGCCTTGGCGTCGGCATTGATGACGATCACCGGCGGCTCGGACGCCTCGCCCGCCACCGCCTTGCCGAGCGCGGCCGCGATCGCATCGATGCTGCGCTCGCCCACCGGCTGGCGGTTCACCAGCACCTCGCCCGCGGCGGTCACCGCGACGTCGATCTCCTCGACCACGGTCTGCTCGCCCTCGGCCTGGGCGGTCGGCAGGTTGATCTCCAGTCCGGACACCTTGGAGAAGGTCGTGGTCAGCATCAGGAAGATGATGATCACCAGCACCACGTCGATCAGCGGGATCAGGTTGATCTCCGGCTCCGCGTTGCGGCCGCCGCGACGGAAGTTCATCGCCCGCCCCTCACGCCCGGCGCTCGCCGTGGGCGACCTCGACCAGCTTGATCGCCTGCTGTTCCATGTCGATCACGAAGCTGTCGATCAGCGCGCGGAAGTGGCGCCAGAAGATCATCGCCGGGATCGCGATGAGGAGGCCGAGGCCAGTGGTGTACAGCGCGATCGAGATGCCCTGCGCGAGCTGTGCCGGATTGGCGCCATTGACGCCCTGCGAGGCGAAGATGTCGATCATGCCAATGATGGTGCCGAGCAGGCCGAGCAGCGGGCTGATCGAGGCGATGGTGCCGAGCGTGGTCAGGAAGCGCTCGAGCTCGTGCACGACGGCGCGGCCGGTCTCCTCGATCGCCTCCTTCATCACCTCGCGCGAGCTGCTGACGTTGCGCAGGCCGGCGGCGAGCACGCGGCCGAGCGGCGAGTGGACCGCGACGCGCTCGATCATCTGCGCCGAAACGCCGCCCTGGCGGACGTCGGCGAGCACCTTGTCGAGCAGCCCCGCAGGCACGATGCGTGCGCGACGCAGGGTGATCGAACGCTCGATGATCAGCGCGACCGCGATGACCGACGCCAGAATCAGGGGCCAGATCGGCCAGCCAACGGCCTGAATGATCGCGAACACGCGCCAACCTCTCGTCGATAAAGGCGGAACTCTAGCGCCGCAGCCCGGGCCCCGGCAAGCCGAACGGGGCGGCCGGGGAGGGATGGAGGCCCAAGCCCATGCGCAGCAAGCGCTTCGCCCAGCAATCCACAGAAGCTGTGGATAAGTTTGTGGGCAGTTTCGGGATGTTGCCCGCAAAGCCGGTCGCGGCGCGCCCTCCGACACTCCGATGCAAAATTGTGCAACATCTTTACCCCATAAAAATCAATACCTTATAAAAACACACCTTATCCATCAATGACTTGCAGCGAGGCCCTTGACAGGCTTGGCAGGCTGTGGATTCCGCTACAATCCGGGCATGACTTTCGACCCTTTCCAGCATGCCACCGAGCTCGAGTCCGGGGCACTATCCTCGTCGTCACCGGTACTTAGCGTCGCCACCCTCAACCGCCTGGCGCGCGAGGCGCTCGAGGCGGCGCTGCCGCTGCTGTGGGTCGGCGGCGAGATTTCCAACCTCACCCGCGCCGCCTCGGGCCACGTGTACTTCACCCTCAAGGACGCGAATGCGCAGGTGCGCTGCGCGATGTGGCGCAACCGCGCGCAGCTGCTCGCCTTCCGGCCGGAGAACGGCATGCGGGTCGAGGCGCGCGCGCTGGTCACCCTGTACGAGGCGCGCGGCGACTATCAGCTCAACGTCGAGACACTCCGCCCCGCCGGCATCGGCAACCTGTTCGAGGCCTTCAACCGCCTGAAGGCGAAGCTCGCCGCGGAGGGCCTGTTCGACCCCGCAGGGCGGCGCCCGCTGCCGCGCTTTCCGCGCGGCATCGGCGTCGTCACGTCGCCGCAGGCCGCGGCGTTGCGCGACGTGGTGGTCACGCTGCGCCGGCGGGCGCCCCACCTGCCCGTGGTGCTCTACCCGGCGCCGGTCCAGGGCGCCGATGCCGCCGCGCGCCTGATGGCCGCGGTGCAGCAGGCCGGGCGCCGCGCCGCACGGGACGGCGTCGACCTGCTGCTACTGGTGCGTGGCGGAGGCAGCATCGAGGACCTGTGGGCGTTCAACGACGAGGCCCTGGCGCGCGCGCTGCGCGCCTGCCCGCTGCCGGTGGTGTGCGGCGTCGGCCACGAAACCGACTTCACCATCGCCGACTTTGCCGCCGACCTGCGCGCGCCCACGCCCACCGGCGCCGCCGAGCTCGCCAGCGCCGGGTGGCACGCCGCGCACGGCGAGCTGGCCGCGCTCGCGCCGCGCCTGCGGCGCGCCCTCGGCCGCCGCCTCGATGGCCTCGCCCAGCGCGTCGATCGCGCCGGGCTGCGCCTGGTGCATCCGCGCGAGCGCCTGCGCCAGGCGCGGCTCCAGCTCGAACGCCACGAGGAGCGCCTGCGCCGCGCCCTCGAGCGGCGCCTCGAACGCGCGGCGCAGCGCTGCACCCAGGCGCGCCTGCGCCTCGCCGCTGCGGCGCCGAAGGCCGACGCCCCACGCGCCCGACTCGACACGCTCGCGCACCGGCTGCAGCGTGCCGGCTCCGCCCTGCTCGACCGGCGACACACGCGCCTGGCCACGCTTGCCGCCCACCTCGAGCATCTCGCGCCCGGTGCGGTGCTCGCGCGCGGCTACGCCATCGCCCGCGACGAGCACGGCCAGGTTCTGCGCAGCGCGCAGGGCGTGGCCGAGGGCGCCGCGGTCAGCGTCCAGCTCGCCGACGGCCGCCTGCACACGCGCGTCGAGCGCCGGACGGACGTCTGAACGCCACGCACGCCGCCCGTGCGGCGGCCCCGGCTCACATCCTCGCGACCGTTCGCGCCAAGGCTCGGCGGAAGGTTCCGCAAACCCGCCCCATGGGCTTAACATGCAGGGCGCAACATTGCCGGGGCGGTGAAATCCAGACTAAAATAGTATGGCTTTACCCCTCCCCGCAGACAGACAAATCGAACGACACAGGAGAAACCGCATGGAACACACCCTGCCCGCCCTGCCCTACGCCAAGGACGCCCTCGCCCCGCACATCTCGGCCGAGACGCTGGAGTTCCACTACGGCAAGCACCACCAGGCCTACGTCACCAACCTCAACAACCTGATCAAGGGCACCGAGTACGAGAACCTCGACCTCGAAGCCATCGTCAAGAAGGCCCCGGCCGGTGGCGTGTATAACAACTCCGCCCAGGTCTGGAACCACACCTTCTTCTGGAACAGCATGAAGCCGAACGGCGGCGGCGAGCCCACCGGCGCGCTGGCCGACGCGATCAAGGCGAAGTGGGGCTCGTTCGACGACTTCAAGAAGGCCTTCCAGACCTCCGCAGTCGGCAACTTCGGTTCGGGCTGGACCTGGCTGGTCAAGAAGGCCGACGGCTCGGTTGACATCGTCAACATGGGCGCCGCCGGCACCCCGCTGACCACCGGCGACACCGCGCTGCTCTGTATCGACGTGTGGGAACACGCCTACTACATCGACTACCGCAACCGTCGTCCGGACTTCGTCGCCACCTTCCTCGAC
>JAREIX010000242.1 GCA_029286945.1 Thauera sp.
CGGCAGCACGTGGTTGGGGCCGGCGCAGTAGTCGCCGAGCGCCTCCACCGCCCAGTGGCCGACGAAGATCGCGCCGGCGTGGCGGATGTGGGCGATCCACGCCTCGGCGTCGTCCAGCGACAGCTCGAGGTGCTCGGGGGCGATGCGGTTGGCGAGCGCGCAGGCCTGCTCGAGGCTGTCGACATGGATCAGCGCGCCGCGGTTGGCGAGCGACTTCGCGATCGTGTCGCGGCGCGGCATGGTGGGCAGCAGGCGGTCGATCGCCGCGTGCACCGCGTCGATGAAGGCGGCGTCGGTGCACAGCAGGATGGACTGCGCGAGTTCGTCGTGTTCGGCCTGGGCGAAGAGGTCCATCGCCACCCAGTCGGCGTGGCCGGAGCCATCCGAGATGATCAGCACTTCCGACGGCCCGGCGACCATGTCGATGCCGACGGTGCCGAACACCCGGCGCTTGGCCTCGGCCACATAGGCGTTGCCCGGGCCGACGATCTTGTCCACCTGCGGAAGGGTCTGCGTGCCGTAGGCCAGCGCCGCCACCGCCTGCGCGCCGCCGATGGTGAACACGCGATCGACGCCGGTGATCGCGGCCGCGGCCAGCACCAGCGGGTTCTTTTCGCCGCGCGGCGTGGGCACGACCATGATCAGCTCGCCGACACCGGCCACCTTGGCGGGGATCGCGTTCATCAGCACCGAGCTCGGGTAGGACGCGCGCCCGCCCGGCACGTAGAGGCCGACGCGATCGAGCGGCGTGACCTTCTGCCCCAGCCGGGTGCCGTCGGCCTCGGTGAACTCCCAGGACTCGCCCTTCTGGCGCTCGTGATACACGCGCACGCGGTCGGCGGCGATGGTGAGCGCTTCGCGCTGCGCGGACGGCAGGCTGTCGAGCGCGGCGTGCAACTCGGCCTTCGGCAGTTCGAGCGCCGCCATCGAATGCACCTCCAGGCCATCGAAGCGACGAGTGAATTCGACCACCGCGGCGTCGCCGGTGGTGCGCACCGCGCGCAGGATCTCGGTGACCGCGCTGTCGATGCGCTCGTCGGCCTCGGACTCGAAGGCGAGCAGCGCGTCGAGCGTGGACAGGAAGTCGGGTTCGCGCGCGTCGAGGCGGCGGATCGGGGTCTGGCTCATGGACGGCTCCTGGCGCCTGCCGGTCGGGCCCGCGTGGCGGGCGCGCCCGAAACGGCCGCGCTTCCTCAAATGAACTGAATCGATGTCTCGCTCAGGCCTGGATCGCGCCGGCGAAGGCGTCGAGCACCGGCTGGATCAGCTCGCGCTTGAGCTTGAGCGAGGCCTGGTTGACGATCAGGCGCGAGCTGATCGGCATGATGTCCTCGACCTCCTCCAGGTTGTTGGCGCGCAGCGTGCCACCGGTGGACACCAGGTCCACGATCGCGTCGGCGAGCCCGACCAGCGGCGCGAGCTCCATCGAACCATAGAGCTTGATCAGGTCCACATGCATGCCCTTGCCGGCGAAGTGCGCCTTGGCGGCATTCATGTACTTGGTCGCCACCCGGATGCGCCCGCCCGGACGGGTGGCGGCGGCGTAATCGAACCCCTTCTGCACGGCGACGCACAGCCGGCACCTGGCGATGTCGAGATCCAGCGGCTGATACAGCCCCGCACCACCATGTTCGACCAGCACGTCCTTGCCGGCGATGCCGAGGTCCGCGGCGCCGTACTGCACGTAGGTCGGCGTGTCGGTGGCGCGCACGATGACCAGGCGCACATCCGGGCGGTTGGTGGCGATGATCAGCTTGCGCGAGGACTCGGGATTATCGGTGGGCACGATGCCGGCGGCGGCGAGCAACGGCAGCGTCTCTTCGAAGATGCGGCCCTTGGACAGGGCGAGCGTGATGCTGGACACGTGAAAAGCCTTGATCGGGGGGAACGACGCATTGTAACCCGGCGCCGCTTCTGTTAACCTTCGTCGCGACTGGCTGAACCGCAGGTGGCGGTTCGGCCTTTTCTTTTGTTTCGCCGCTTTGATTGCGCGCCCTGAGCAGGAATGTCCCACATGAAACCGTCGATCATCGTCTCCAGCAGCGACCTCGAACGCCTCGAGGGTCTGCTGACCCTCCCCGCCTTCCGCAGCCGCAGCGACCTCGACGGCCTGCGCGCGGAGCTCGAGCGCGCCGATGTGCGCGAACCCGAGGAAATGCCGGCGGACGTCATCACCATGAACAGCCGCGCGCGCTTCGTCGAGGAAGGCACCGGCCGCGAGTATGAGCTCACGCTGGCCTATCCGAAGGATGCCAACGCCGAGGCCCACCGCGTATCGATCTTCTCGCCCGCCGGCAGCGCCCTGCTCGGGCTCTCGTCCGGCCAGTCGATCGACTGGAAGAGCGCCGATGGCAAGGAGATCCGCCTGAAGGTGCTGGAGGTCATCTGGCAGCCCGAGGCCAACGGCCAGTTCGACCTCTGAACTGAGGCCCGCCGCCAGCAGGCATCCCGCCCGGGGCCTGCTGACGGCGTGGCGCCGTGGGCGCCGGGCCGGCGCTCAGGACAGGCGCCGCACCTGCGCGCCGAGCGCGGCGAGTTTGGCTTCCAGGCGCTCGTAGCCGCGGTCGAGGTGATAGATGCGCTCGATCACGGTCTCGCCCTCGGCCACCAGGCCGGCCACCACCAGCGAGGCCGAGGCGCGCAGATCGGTCGCCATCACGGTCGCCCCTTCGAGCTTCGCCACCCCCTGCACCACCGCGGTGTTGCCGTCGATGCGGATGTCGGCGCCCAGGCGCTGCAGCTCGACCGCGTGCATGAAGCGGTTCTCGAAGATGGTCTCGCGGATCATCGCCACGCCGTTGGCGACGCAGTTGATCGCCATGAACTGCGCCTGCATGTCGGTCGGGAAGGCCGGATACGGCGAGGTGCGCAGGCTCACCGCGTTGAGCCGCGCCGGCGCCGACAGGCGGATCGCATCGCGCTCGGACACCACCTCGCAGCCGGCGTCCATGAGCTTGTCGATCACCGCGTCGAGGTAGCTCGTACTGGTGCCGGTGAGGCGCACCGAGCCGCCGGTAACCGCGGCTGCGCACAGGTAGGTGCCGGTCTCGATGCGGTCGGGCATGATGCGGTGGGTCGCACCGTGCAGGCGCTCGACGCCGCGGATGCGGATCACGTCGCTGCCGGCGCCCGAGATCTGCGCGCCCATCGCCACCAGGCAGTTGGCGAGGTCGACCACCTCGGGCTCGCGCGCGGCGTTCTCGATCACGGTCTCGCCGTCGGCCAATGCCGCGGCCATCATCAGGTTCTCGGTGCCGGTCACCGTCACCATGTCGGTGAACAGTCGCGCGCCCTTCAGGCGCGGCACCGTGGCGTGCACATAACCGTGCTCGACGCGCACCTCGGCGCCCATCGCCTGCAGGCCCTTGATGTGCTGGTCCACCGGGCGCGCACCGATCGCACAGCCGCCGGGCAGCGACACCCGGGCCTCGCCGCAGCGCGCCACCAGCGGGCCGAGCACGAGGATCGAGGCGCGCATGGTCTTGACCATCTCGTAGGGCGCGACCGGGTTGTTCAGGCCCGAGGCGTCGAGCGTGACGGCGTCGCCGTCGCGCGCGATCTTCACCCCCATCTGCCCGAGCAGCTCGAGCAGGGTGTCGATGTCGTTCAGGCGCGGCACGTTCCGGAAGGTGACCGGCTCGGCGGTCAGCAGCGCCGCGCACAGGATGGGCAGGGCGGCGTTCTTGGCGCCGGAGATGGCGACCTCGCCCGACAGGCGGGCGCCGCCTTCGATCAGCAACTTGTCCATCGTCGTCTCACATGCCCAGTTCGCCGCGGCCTTCTTCCCACTGCGCGGGGGTGAAGGTCTGCAGCTGCAGGGCGTGGATCTCGTTGCCCATCAGGCGGCCGAGGGTGGCGTACACCGCCTGGTGCTGGCGCACCTTCATCTTGCCCTCGAAGGTGGCGCTGACGACGATGCCGCGGAAATGCACGCCGTCGTCGCCTTCGATGAACACGAACTCGCAGGGCAGGCCCTGCTCGATCAGGCGCTTGATCTCGCTTGCTTCAAACATTTGGAATCCTTTACGAACGCAGCTTGTAGCCCCGCGCGAGCATCGCCAGGGTGAGCGCCGCGAGTACCACGAAACACAGGCTGACCACGCCGAGCGACAGCCAGGGCGAGGTATCCGATTGACCGAAGAAACCGTAGCGGAACCCGTCGATCATGAAGAAGAACGGGTTGAAATGCGACACGTCCTGCCAGAACTGCGGCAGCGAATGGATCGAGTAGAACACCCCCGACAGCATCGTGAGCGGCATGATCAGGAAGTTCTGGAAGGCGGCGAGCTGGTCGAACTTGTCCGCCCAGATGCCGGCGATCACGCCGAAGGAGCCGAGGATCACGCCCCCCATCAGCGCGAAGGCGAGCACCCACAGCGGGTTGGCCATCGGCACCTCGACGAAGGCCGCCGAGACCGCCAGCACGCCGGCGCCCACCATCAGCCCGCGCAGGGTCGAAGCGATCACGTAGGCGGCATAGAACTCGCGGTAGGACAGCGGCGGCAGCAGCACGAAGATGATGTTGCCGGTGATCTTGCTCTGGATCAGCGAGGACGAGCTGTTGGCGAAGGCGTTCTGCAGCACCGACATCATCACCAG
>JAREIX010000243.1 GCA_029286945.1 Thauera sp.
GTTGGCGAGATCGACCGAACGCAGCGCCCAGTCGGGCAGCTCGGCAGCGGGGGCAAAGACGGGGGCGCCGGGAGTGTGGCTGGCCATGAGTGTTCTCCTCGTTGGTTGGTGTGGGGGTGCTTAAGTGTATCCGAGCGAGAAAAAAATCGTATACGAAAACATTTGAATAGTGCTGAATCCCGGCTTTGCCAGTTCACAGCAAGCTGATCCTGCGTATCAGCGACACGAGATGGTGCGGGCGCTGGCCCTGCAATTCAGCGTCGGTGCGGCCTGCCGGGCAGGGCCCACACTGATGTCATGAGGCGGCTGAATCCCGCCGGCCAGCAAGGCGGCGCGGGGCTCGGCAGATAGGGCATCAAATATTTGAATGACTGCAAAAAAGATTTGTGTTGTGTACAAAACATGGCTTAAATTGAACTCAAGAAACGTCGGTCATGTGTGCGCTGCACCGCTGGCCAATGAGGAAGGATCATGAGCAGAAAGCGTTCGTCCATCGATCTGGGTGCGATGCAGTCCGAAGAGGGCGTCTCCGGCTCCGGCCGCGACGAAGCCATCTACCGCAATCTCTATGCGGCGATCGTCGAGAACCATCTCGAGCCCGGCACCAAGCTGCCGGAGGACACCCTGGCCGAGGCCTTCGGCGTCAGCCGCACCAGCATCCGCAAGGTGCTGCAGCGCCTGGCCTATGAGCGTCTGGTCGATATCCGGCTGAACCGTGGCGCCACCGTCGCCCAGCCCACCGTGAAGGAGGCGCGCGACGTCTTCGCCGCGCGGCGCATCGTCGAGTGCGGGGTGATTCCGCAGGTGGTCGCCAAGGCCACGCCGGCCCGGCTCGACGCCCTGCGCGACATCGTGCGTCGTGAGCACGAGGCCGAGGCGCGTGGCGACCGGCGCGAGGCGATCTTCCTGTCGGGCGAATTCCATGTCGCCCTCGCACGCGTGGCCGACAACGAGGCCATCGCCGACTTCCTCGCCGGTCTGGTGTCGCGCTCGTCGCTGGTGATCGCGACCTACGGCGCGCCGATGGCCGGCAGCTGTCGCCACTCGGAGCACAACGACGTGCTCGACCTGATCGCCAGTGGCGATGTCGAGGGCGCACGGGGGTGGATGGAACGTCACCTGAAGGACGTCGAGCGCAGCGTGGTGCTGGTCGAGGAGGAGCCCTCCGCCCTCGACCTGCGCAAGGTCCTCGACGAAGTCGCCCGCCGCCACCGCGGCGAACGTTGATTGAAGTCTGAACACATCCGCGGCCCAAGCAGCCGCTACGCAACCAGGAGAACAGCATGCACATCCGCCTGATCAACCCCAACACCACCGCTTCGATGACCGAGAAGATCGGCGCCGCCGGCGCGCGCGTCGCCGCCGCCGGCACCCGCATCTCGGCGACCAACCCGGAGGCGGGGCCGGTGTCGATCGAGAGCCACTTCGACGAGGCGATCAGCGCGGTCGGCGTGCTCGAGGAGATCCGCCGCGGCGACAAGGAAGGCGTCGACGCCTACGTGATCGCCTGCTTCGGCGATCCCGGCCTGCTCGCCGCCCGCGAACTCACCGCGGCGCCGGTGATCGGCATCGCCGAGGCCGCCTTCCACCTCGCCACCCTGATCAGCACCCGCTTCTCGGTGGTCACCACGCTCGGGCGCACCTGCATCATCGCCGAGCACCTGCTGCAGAACTACGGCTTCGCCCACCACTGCCGCAAGGTGCGCGCGGCCGAGATCCCGGTGCTCGACCTCGAGGACGACGGCGCCTGCGCGCTCGGCCGCATCGTCGACGAATGCCGCCGCGCCCGCGACGAGGACGGCATCGGCTCCATCGTGCTCGGCTGCGGCGGCATGGCCGACCTCACCGACGAGATCCGCGAGGCCGTCGGCCTGCCGATCGTCGAAGGCGTCACCGCAGCGGTGAAGCTCGCCGAATCGCTGGCGAGCCTGCGCCTTGGCACGAGCAAGCACGGCGACCTCGCCTTCCCGCGTCCGAAGCCCTTCACCGGCCGCTTCGCCTACCTCGGCAGCTGATTTTTCCAACCCACGCGCCACCGGAGGAGTACTCAAAATGACAAGCAAGGCAGAAAACCTGGCCGCGCCCGGCCTGCAGGCCTCGGGTGCAGGCGGTGCCGACACCCATTCCAAGGCGATCGGCGAGGAATCGCTGACGCCGCAGCAGACCCGCATCATGGGCAAGTGGTCGTATCTGCTCGCCTGGTTCGGCGGCTGCGTATCGATCGGCACCTTCGCCATGGGCTCGAGCATCGTCGGCACGCTGAACCTGCTGCAAGCGACGGTCGCGATCGCCGTCGGCTGCTTCGTGATCGGCGTCGCGCTGACCTTGAACGGCGCCGCGGGCTACAAGTACGGCATCCCGTTCGTGGTGCAGGCGCGCGGCGCCTTCGGTTTCGCGGGGACCAAGTTCCCGGGCCTCGTGCGCGCGGTGCCGGCCATCGTCTGGTACGGCTTCCAGAGCTGGGTGGGGGCGGGGGCGCTGAACGCGGTGTCGGTGTCGCTGTTCGGCTTCGACAGCCTGGTGGTCTGGTTCATCGTCTTCCAGTTCCTGCAGATCGGCCTGTCGGTGCTCGGCTTTCACGGCATCAAGTGGCTGGAGAACATCGGCAGCGGCTTCATCCTGGTGTCGCTCACCTACATGTTCTTCAGCGTCATCGACAAGTACGGCGATGTCATCACCGAGCGCCTGGTGAACATCGAGGGCACCTGGGGCATGCCGTTCTGGGGCGCGACCATGCTCTTCCTCGGCATCTACAGCACCATGATGCTCAACGTCAGCGACTACTCCCGCGAGCTGGAGCGTGGCATCAAGCGCGGCCCGCTGACCACGATCTACGCGATGTCCATCCTGCCCTGCACGCTGTTCATGGGCCTGATCGGCCTGATGGTGTCGGGTGCGACCGGGATTGCCGATCCAGTGCAGGTCTTTGCCAGCGCGGTGGACAACAAGCCGCTGCTGATCGCCACGCTGCTGTTCATCACCTTCGCCCAGATCACCACCAACCTGCTCAACAACGTGGTGCCGCCGACCTACGTGCTGATGGACGTGTTCAAGCTGTCCTACCGCAGCGCTGCGGTCATCGTCGGCCTGCTCGCCTTCGGCACCTTCCCGTGGGAACTGGTCAAGGACGAGTCCGCTGCCGGCCTGCAGATCTTCGTGCAGACCTACTCGGCCTTCCTCGGCCCGATCTTCGCGGTGCTGGTGGTGGACTACTACTTCATCCGCGGCCGCAACCTGAACCTCGGCAAGCTCTACGACGAGAACGGCCCCTACCGCGGCGTGAACTGGGCGGGCATCGTCGCCTCGCTGGTCGGCGCGGCGGTCGCGCTGAGCTTCTCGGCAGTGTCCTGGTACGCCAGCCTGATCCCGGCCGGCCTCACCTACTGGCTGCTGATGAAGAACTGGGGCGCCTGCAAGCGTTTCCTCGAGAACTGATCGCCTGCCGCAGCCGGCCGCGTCCTGCGGCCGGTGGCGGGAACCCATCACCGGATGAACGTCATGAAGAACCCCTCCAGCTACCCTCGCGACCTCATCGGCTACGGCAAAAACCCGCCGTACGCCAACTGGCCCGGCCGCGCCCGCGTCGCCGTGCAGTTCGTCCTCAACTACGAGGAAGGCGGCGAGAACTGCGTGCTGCACGGTGATGCCGGCAGCGAGCAGTTCCTCTCCGAACTGTTCAACGCCGCCAGCTACCCCGAGCGCCACCTGTCGATGGAAGGCATCTACGAGTACGGCTCGCGGGTGGGCGTGTGGCGCTTCCTGCGCGAGTTCGAGCGCCGCGGCCTGCCGATGACGATCTTCGGGGTGTCGATGGCGCTCGAGCGCCACCCCGAGCTCACCGCCGCGTTCAAGGAACTGGGCCACGAGATCGCCTGCCACGGCTGGCGCTGGATCCACTACCAGAACGTGCCCGAGGAGATCGAGCGCGAGCACATGAAGATCGGCATGCAGATCATCGAGCGCCTCACCGGCGAGCGCGCGCTGGGCTGGTACACCGGCCGCGACTCGGTGAACACCCGGCGCCTGGTGGCCGACTACGGCGGCTTCCTGTACGACTCGGACTACTACGGCGACGACCTGCCGTTCTGGACCGAGGTGCACAAGACCAACGGCGACACCGTGCCGCACCTCGTTGTGCCCTACACGCTGGACACCAACGACATGCGCTTCGCGCTGCCGCAGGGCTTCTCGCACGGCGACGAGTTCTTCGAGTACCTGCAGGACGCCTTCGACGTGATGTACGCCGAGGGCGAGGAGCGCCCGGCGATGATGAGCATCGGCATGCACTGCCGCCTGCTCGGCCGCCCGGGCCGCTTCCGTGCGCTGCAGCGCTTCCTCGACCACATCGAGAAGCACGACCGCGTATGGGTGTGCCGCCGCGTCGACATCGCCCGCCACTGGATCGCGCGCCACCCCTACAACCCGAAATGATTTCAATGGGCTCAGACCCCATTGATCCAACGCATTGCTCCAACTCTGACAAGGAGAACACACATGGCCAGCCACACTCCCGGCGCCCCCGTCTTCGCCCCCCCTGCCGAGTTGCCCGACTGGGCGCTGCGCTCGGTCGACCTCGCCAACCCGCGCCTGGG
>JAREIX010000244.1 GCA_029286945.1 Thauera sp.
GCCCCACAGCGGCAGCAGGATCAGCGAGTGGGTGACGCCGCGGTGGCCGCGCAGGTAGGTGAGCTCGGAGATCCAGCCGAGCACGAAGTCGAGGTCGGGGAAGGTCGCGGCGACGGTGCCGGCGGCGACCATCTGCCACACCAGCGGCATCGCGCGGGCGCCGGGCGCGGCGGCAGCGGTCGCACCGCCCGCAGGCGCACGCCGCCCCGCGAGCACGCGGCCGACGAGGGCGCCCGAGAGCGCATGAGTCAAGGTGTCCATCGAATCCTGAAGTCTGCTAGGTGGTCATCGGCTTGACCGCCGTCGCGCCTGGCCACAGGCGCGCGAGCGGGGCCAACAGGCTGCGCCAGTCCGGCGCCGAGCCCGTATCGATCGACACGACGCGGGCGAGTTCCTCCGCTTCGAACGGTTCGCGCGCGCTAAGTTGCGTTTCCAGCACCGCGACGTCGGCCTCGGAAGCGTCCGCGCCCGCCTCGGCACGCTGGCGCACGCGGGCGCGCAGGGTCGCGACCGGCGCATCGAAGGCGAGGATCGCGAAGGGCACGCCGAGCGTCGTCGCCAGTTCGGCAAAGGCCGCGCGCTGGGCATGCTTGAGGAAGGTCGCGTCGACCAGCACCGGGTAGCCGGCCTCGACCACCGCGCGCGCCAGCTCGGCCAGGCGCGCATAGGTGCGCGCGCTCGCCTGCGCCGAATACAGCCCGCCACCGAGCGTCGAGCCGCTGCGCGCCTCCGCGTCGAGACCGGCCAGGCGCTTGCGCTCGACATCGGCGCGCACCCGTACCACCCCGCAGGCCTCGACCAGCGGCTGCGACTGGCTGGTCTTGCCCGCGCCCGACACGCCGCTGGCGATCAGCAGCGCCGGCGCGGGCGGCCGCGTCTGCGCCGCCGCCAGCGCGAGATAGCGCGCGCATTCGGCCAGGCTGTCGGCGCGCGCCGAGCCCTCCACCTGGCCGGCGCGGATCGCCGCGATCTTGGCGCGCACCATGGCGCGGTAGCTCAGGTACCAGGGCAGCAGCTGCAGGCCGGCGTAGTCGCCGCTGCGCTCCAGCCAGGCGTTGAGGAAGCGGCTGGCCAGGTCCATGCGCCCGCGCGCCTGCAGGTCCATCACCAGGAAGGCGATGTCGGCGACGACATCCGTCCAGCGCAGTTCGGCGCTGAACTCGATCGCATCGAACAGCCGCGGCTCGCCGTCGAGCACGATCAGGTTGCCCAGGTGCAGGTCGCCGTGGCACTCGCGCACCCGCCCGGCCGCCAGGCGGGCGTCGAACACCGGCGCCAGCGCGGCACAGCGCGCCTCGGCCCAGACCTCGATGTGCGCGAGCTCGGCGAGCAGCGCCGCATCGGAAACCCGCTCGCGGATCTGCGCGAAGTTCTGCCGCACCGGCGCCATCACCGCCGCCGCGTCGCCAAAGCCGTCGCCCGGCCGCGCCACCGCCGCAGCCTCGTGGAAGGCGGCGACGTGGCGGGCGAGGCGGTCGAACAGCGCCGGCTCGAGCTGCCCGGCGGCGAGCCGCGCCTCGAACAGCGCGGACTGGTCGAAACGGCGCATGCGCACCAGGTAGTCGAGCGGGGTCGCGTCCACATCCGCCGTGGACACAGCCTCGAAGGCGACCTCGGTAACGGCCGCGCGCCCCTCGCCCCGCGTCCCGACATGCGCCGGGCCGCCCGCCGCCGCGACGGGCCGGTCGCCGACGCACACTCCGTCCGCCGTTCGCCACACCGGCACCACCGCCTCGTACAGTTCCGGGGCCGTGCGCCGGTTGAGCCGCAGCTCCGCTTCGCAGGCCTCACGACGGCGGTCCACCGTGCTGAAGTCGAGGAAGCCGAGGTCGAGCGGCTTCTTCAGCTTCCACGCCTGCTCGCCCGCCAGCAGCACCCACGAGATGTGGGTCTCGATCACGCTCACGCCACCCGCCGCGCCGGGCAGCACACCCGGCTGCATCAGCTGGCGCAACAGCCCATCCTCGCCGCACCTTTCTTCCTGCATCACTCGTTCCTCCACATCCCGACCCCCATGCCAGCCGCCCTCGCCCCGGCGAATCCGCGCACCGTGGGAGCAGGCTTGCCCTGCATCATGGACAGCCGAAGTGAAGCGGGCAATCATGCGCGCGATTCGATGACGATCAACGAGGATGCCCCAATGAGCACCGGAAACCGCCTGACCGACACCCCGCCGCGCGTCGAGAACCTCGCGCAGATGCTGCAGTTCCAGGACAAGGCCGTCGTCAGCCGCATGCTGGTGAAGAACACCGGCGGCAGCGTCACGCTGTTCGCCTTCGACGCCGGCGAAGGCCTGAGCGAGCACACCGCGCCCTTCGACGCGCTGGTGATCGGCGTCGAAGGGCGCGCCGACATCGTGCTCAACAGCGCCCACCACGCCCTGGGCGCCGGCGACACCCTGCTGATGCCGGCCAACGTGCCGCACGCGGTCAACCCGCTCGAACCCTTCAAGATGCTGCTGGTGATGCTCCGCAACCCGGCCGACGCGGCGAAGTGAGCGCGCGCCCCTTCAGCGCGCTCGCCTGCCCGCTCGACGGCGCGCCGCTGCAGCGCCAGGGCGGCAGCCTGCGCTGCGCCGACGGGCACTGCTTCGACCTCGCCGCGCAGGGCTACGTGAACCTGCTGCCGGTGCAGAACAAGCGCTCGCGCGACCCCGGCGACAGCAAGGAGATGGTCGCCGCGCGCCGGCGCTTCCTCGAGGCCGGGCATTACAGGCCGATCGCCGACGCGGTGGCGCAGGCGATCTTTGCCGACGCCGCGCCGGGCCGCGCCCTCGCCTGCCTCGACGCCGGCTGCGGCGAAGGCTACTACCTGCGCCAGCTCGCCGCCGCTGCGGCGGCCGAAGCGCGCCCGCTCGCCCTCGCCGGTCTCGACATCTCGAAGTGGGCGGTGCAGGCAGCGGCGAAGCGAGACCTTCAGGACGCCCGCAGCCAGGCCGGAGCCAGCGCAAGCCCGGGCACCACCTGGATCGTCGGCAGCAACGCCGGTCTGCCGGTGCTGCCGGCCACGCTCGACCGCGTGCTGTGCATGTTCGGCTTTCCGGTCTATCCCGAGTTCGCCCGCGTGCTGCGCGCCGGCGGCGTGCTGCTGCAGGTCGACGCCGGCCCCGATCACCTGCGCGAGCTGCGTGAGGTCATCTACCCCACGCTCAAGCCCGAACGCCCTGCCGCACGCCAGGCGCCGCCCGGCTTCGAGCACCTCGCCACCGACAGCCTGCGCTTCACGATCCACATCGACGGCGCCGCCGCCATCGCCGACCTGCTGGCGATGACGCCCCACCTCTACCGTGCCAGCGCCGAAGGCCGCGCCCGCGCGGCGGCGCTTACCGCGCTGACGATGACGGTAGACGTGCACCTGGCGCGCTACCGGCGCCTGCCGGACTGAAGCCACACGGCGGCCGCCGCCGCACCCACGCCGCCACAGCAATCGCCAGAATCCGCCCGTTCGCCATCGCTGCAAAGATGAACGCCCGGTGAACGGCGCCTTCAGCATCGATTCAGGCAGCGGGGCGCAGCATGGCATCACGGTCAAGACAGGACCGCCCACCCAAGCAAGGAGATGCCATCATGCGTGCCACCACCCTCATCGCCACCCTGGCCCTCAGCGGCGGACTCATCGGCGCCGGCGCCGCCATCGTCCCCGCGTTCGCCCAGAACGCCCCCGCCACGACGCCCGCCGCCACGATAACCCCGGCCGCTGCGACCACGGCCGCTGCGACCACGGCCCAGTCCAACTGGATGAGCCTGAAGGACGTGCAGACCAAGCTCGAAGCCGCCGGCTACACCGACTTCCGCGAGATCGAGCGCGACAAGGACAAGTACGAGGTCAAGGCCACCGACCCGCAGGGCCAGCGCGTGGAGTTGGATGTCGATCCGGTCACCGGCGAGGTCCTCAAGACCGAGGTCAAGCGCCGCAAGTAAGCACCGCCCGGGGGCCGGCACCAGCGCCGGCCCCCTTGTCGCTGCGTGGCCGCCACGTGCGCGCTCGTCACACCATGCGCTTCCCGTGCTGCAAGCGCCGCCCGCCCGCTCATGCCTTCCAGCCTCGCCTCACCTTCCAATCTTCACCGCCGGGAGCCCGCGCCATGATCCCCGTCCTCTCTACCCTGCCCGCCCTCGCCGCCTTCATCGCCGTGGTCGCCGCGGCCTGGGGCCTCAACGTCGCCGCCCTCGACGGCGGCACCGCCTCCCTGCCCTGGCTGATCCGCGAACAAGGCCTGTACCTCAGCGGCCTGCTCGCCATCGGCCTGATGTCGCTGGCGATGATGCTCGCCACCCGCCCCACCGTGCTCGAGCGCCCGCTCGGCGGCATGGACCGCATCTTCCGGCTGCACAAGTGGGCCGGCATCGCCGCCGCGGTGTTCGCCGCGCTGCACTGGCTGATCGAGATGTCGGACGACGTCATCAAGTCGCTCTACGGCAAGGCCGGGCGGCCGGCGCACGACGAGTTCGGCGGCCTCTACGAGATGCTGCGCGACGCCGGCGAGGAGCTCGGCGAGTTCGCCATCTACCTGGTGCTGGCGATGGTCGTGCTCAGCCTGTGGAAG
>JAREIX010000027.1 GCA_029286945.1 Thauera sp.
ATCTCAAGCGCACCCTTGCGGCCATCGGGCCGTCCCAGACGCCCCGCTTGCTGACTGATCATGCAAACGGCGTGGGGTAACTGAGGCTTTTAGGTTCATACTTGCCGGCGTCGTTGCGGTCCGTGCCATAGGCGAACTCGAACTCGCGTTCGCCCTTATCGATGTCGGGCGTCATCACGTCATCCGCGGGTGACGCGAAGGCGGCGCTTCCGGCGAACGCCCATGCGATGGTGGCGAGAAGGTGTTTCTTCTTCATTTGCGCTCCCTTGTCCCGATGGCGGTGCAGCGCGCCGGGTTGGTTATAGACGTGTTACAGGCCATCGCGCAAAGCAAGAACCGTGCGCGATCCAGCGGGATGAGGCGGACGTCCCCTTGCGTCGCCGGGTCGGTGACAGCAGCCTTCATGACGGAGGGCCTAGCGGCACATGGACCGAGTTGCCGGCCTCATCGATCAACCATTGCTTGACCGTCGCCACCGCCGGGCGCAGCGGCAGCTTGCCGTGGTGCACCAGGTAGTAGCCCTGCGTCAGCGCCAGCGCGTGCGCGAACGCTTCCACCAGCGAGCCTTCGGCCAGCTCCGCTTCCACCAGATGCGGGCTGGTCAGGATCAGGCCTTGTCCCTGGCGCGCGGCCTCGATCGCCATCAGGCTCTGGTCGAAGTGGATGCGCGGGATGGCAGCGATCCGCGCCGCCGACAGCCGGCTGTAGCGCTCCAGCCAGGTCGGCCAGTGCGGTTGCAGCGTCGTCACCAGCAGCGTCGCGCGCGCCACGTCGTCCGGTTCGCGCAGGTCGAGCGGGGCGAGGTAGCGCGGGTTGGCGTAGACGCGGCTCTCGTCCTGCAGCAGCAGCGTCACGTCGAGTTCGGGGGCCTGGCCGTCGAAATACCGGATAGCGAGGTCGATGGATTCGCGCTCGAGGTCGATCACCTGGGGCGTGGCATTGAGGTGCAGTTCGATCTCGGGATGCTGGCGCAGCAGGCTGGCCATGCGGCTGGCGAACCACTTGGTGGCAAAGCCCGGCGGCATGGACAGCACCACTGCGCTGTTGCGGCGGTCGCGGAGCCTGTGGCTGGCGTCGGCGATCTGCGCCAACGCGGGCTGGATGCGCTTCCAGTAGCCGAGCGCGTCCTCGGTCGGCTGCACCTGGCGGACCTGGCGCACGAACAGCGCGACGCCCAGCCATTCCTCCAGCTTCTGGATCTGCTGGCCGACGGCACCGGGGGTGACGAAGAGCTCTGCCGCAGCGAGAGAAAAACTGCCGGTGCGCATCGCGGCGTCGAAGGCAACAAGCGCCTTCAGGGGCGGGTAAGGATTCATGGCGTAGAAAATCTATTGCATGGCGCAGTATAGATCGTTTGTCGGCGAGCTCCCGGGCGGACACAATCGCGCTCGTCTGAAAGCGGAAGTTCGAGCCATGTTCCACACCCTGCGCCGCCCCGACGTGTTGGTCGTCACCCTGGCAGCCGCCGGCATCCTGATGGTCACGATGGGCGTGCGGCAGTCGTTCGGACTGTTCGTCAGCCCGCTCAACAGCGCGACCGGCATGGGCGTGGCCACCGTCAGCCTGGCGCTGGCGATCGGTCAGCTCAGCTGGGGGGCGATCCAGCCCGTTGCCGGCGCGCTCGCCGACCGTTACGGAGTGCGGGTGGTGCTGGTGGCGGGCCTAGTGGTGCTCGCAGTGGGTTGCGCGCTGACGCCCGTCGTCGACGACGGCTTCGGCCTTGCGGTGAGCCTGGGCCTGCTGGCCTCGATGGGCTCGGGGATCGGCAGCTTCTCGGTGCTGATCGGTGCCGCGGCGCAGCGCCTGCCGGCCGATGCGCGCGGTGCGGCGTCGGGGGTGATCAACGCCGGCGGCTCGTTCGGCCAGTTCGTGTTCGCGCCGCTGTTGCAGAAGCTGATCCAGTCGATCGGCTGGATGGGCGCGATGTGGGCGATGGCGCTGGCGGCGCTGGCTGCGCTGCCGCTGGTCGGCCGGCTCGCGGCGCCCGGTGCCGCGACCGCAGCGGCGCCGGCGGCGGGGGGCGAGCAGCGCCTTGGCCCGGCCGTGCGCGCGGCGCTGAAGGACCGGAGCTACCTGCTGCTGCACGCGGGCTTCTTCACCTGCGGCTTTCACATCGCCTTCCTGGTCACGCATCTGCCCGGCGAGGTCGACCTGTGCGGCCTTCCGGCCGGGGTGGCCAGCACCTCGCTGGCCATCATCGGGCTGGCCAACGTGTTCGGCAGCCTGTTCGCCGGCGCCTGGGTGGGGCGCTACCGCAGCAAGCACGTGCTGGCCTTGATGTATGGCTCGCGCGCGCTGCTGATCGCCTGGTACCTGCTGATGCCGCCCACCGCATGGACCTTCTACCTCTTCGCCGCCGGCCTGGGCTTCACGTGGCTGGCCACGGTGCCGCCGACGGCGGCGATCGTCGGCAAGCTGTTCGGCACGCGCTATCTGGCGACGCTGTTCGGGCTCACCCTGCTGTCGCACCAGATCGGCGGCTTTCTCGGCGCCTGGCTGGGCGGACTTGCATTGAGCGAGCTCGGCGACTTCACTTGGATGTGGTACGCGGACATGGCGCTCGCGCTCGCCGCCGCACTGGTCAATCTCCCCATACGCGAGGCGCGGGTGCAGCCGCTGCAGGCGCGCGCCGCCTGACCCGCCTGCGCGCGGCGACCGCGTCGTCCGCGGCTTCAATCAAGACCAACACGATCACCTGGCAAAGGAGCCTGGACGATGACACCGCCTCACTATCTCGACGACCTGACCGTGGGCCAGAAATTCGGCTCGGGCCGCCGCACGCTCGGACTCGACGCGATCCGGTCCTTTGCGGCCGAATTCGACCCGCAGCCCTTCCACCTCGACGAGGCGGCGGCGCAGGAAACGCTCTTCCGCGGGCTCGCGGCCAGCGGCTGGCACACGGCGGCGGTCACCATGCGGCTGCTGGTAGACAGCGAGTTTCGCCCGGCTGGCGGCGTGGTCGGCGCCGGCCTGGAGGAACTGCGCTGGCCGCGGCCGGCGCGGCCCGGGGATGAGTTGCGTCTCGAGATCGAGGTGCTCGATGTCAGCCCGTCGAAGTCACGGCCGGAGCAGGGCATCGTCAAGGTGCGCGTCACGACGTTGAACCAGGACGACGAGGCGCTGCAGGTCTATGTAGCGAATGTGGTGGTGCAGCGGCGGGTGTGATGGCAGGCCGGTCGTGCCGAGGGGCGGCCGACCGGCCTTGGACTATGCCGCGGGAGCGCCCGCCCCCAGTCTGCATGCCGCGTACTTGAACTCGGGAATCTTGCCGTACGGGTCGAGCGCCGGATTGGTCAGCATGTTGGCCGCCGCTTCCACGTAGCAGAAGGGCACGAAGACCATGCCTTCGGGCATCAGCGGGTCGGTGCGGGCGGCGAGCGTGATCCTGCCGCGGCGGGTCTCGATGGACAGTGCAGCGCCGGGTTCGAGTCCCAGGCGGGCGAGTTCGCCGGGCGCGAGGGTGGCCACCGCGGCCGGTTCCAGCGCGTCGAGCACCGTGGCGCGGCGCGTCATGGAGCCGGTGTGCCAGTGCTCGAGCTGGCGGCCGGTGATGAGCACGGTGGGGAAGGCGTCGTCGATCGGCTCGTCGGGCGGCAGCGGCACCGTCGGGCGGAAGCGGGCGCGGCCGCTGGCGGTGGGGAAGCGGTCGCCGAAGACGACGTCCAGGCCCGGTGCGTCGTCGGCCGGGCAGGGGTAGGTGACGGATTCCTCGGCGTCAAGCCGTTCCCAGCTGATGTGGTCGAGCGAGTGCATGCCGCGCTTCATCTCGGCGAACACGTCGCGCGGATGGGTGTAGTGCCAGTCGAGCCCGAGCCGCCGCGCGATCTCCTGGATGATCCACCAGTCGGGGCGGGCGTCGCCGGGCAGGGGCACGGCGGCGCGGCCCATCTGCACCTGGCGGTTGGTGTTGGTGACGGTGCCGTCCTTCTCGGTCCAGGCGGAGGCGGGCAGGATGACGTCGGCGAACTGCGCGGTTTCGGTGACGAAAAGGTCCTGCACGACCAGGTGTTCGAGCTTGGCGAGCGCGCCGCGGGCGTGCTCCAGGTCGGGGTCGGACATCGCCGGGTTTTCGCCCTGGATGTACATGCCGCGGATGGTACCGGCATGGATGGCGTGCACGATTTCGACCACGGTGAGGCCGGGCTTGTCGGCCAGCGGTTGGTCGGGTGGCGTGTTCCACAGCTCCTCGAAGGCGGCGCGGATCTGCGCGTCGCCCACCGGCTGGTAGTCGGGGAAGACCATCGGGATGAGGCCGGCGTCCGACGCACCCTGCACGTTGTTCTGCCCGCGCAGCGGATGCAGGCCGGTGCCGGGGCGGCCAATCTGGCCAGTGGCGAGCGCAAGCGAGATCAGGCAGCGCGCGTTGTCGGTGCCATGCGTGTGCTGCGAGATGCCCATGCCCCAGAAGATCATCGCGCGCTCCGCCTTGGCGTACAGGCGGGCGATGTCGCGGATCTCGTCGGGGGCGACGCCGCAGGCGGGCGCCATGGCCTCGGGCGTCATCGGCGCGACATGGGCCTTGAGCGCCTCGAAGCCTTCGGTGTGGGCGGCGATGTAGGCCTCGTCGTAGAGGTGTTCGGTGACGATGACGTTGAGCATGGCGTTCAACAGCGACACGTCGCTGCCCGGGGTGAAGCGCACCATGCGGTGGGCGTAGGCGCCCATGGTGATGCCGCGCGGGTCGAGCACGATGAGCTTGGTACCGCGCTTGGCTGCCTGCTTGAAGTAGGTGGCGGCCACCGGATGGTTCACGGTCGGGTTGCAGCCGGTGAGGATGACGACGTCGGCCTGGTGCGCCTGCATGAAGGAGGCGGTGACCGCGCCCGAGCCGATGCATTCGATCAGCGCCGCCACCGAGCTGGCGTGGCACAGCCGGGTGCAGTGGTCGACATGGTTGGAACGGAAGCCGGTGCGGACCAGCTTCTGGAACAGCCAGGCTTCCTCGTTCGAACACTTGGCGCTGCCGAAGCCGGCGAGGGCGTCGGGACCGTGTCCGTCGCGCAGCCGGCGCAGGCCGGTGGCGGCGAGATCGAGCGCCTCGTCCCAACTCGCGACGCGGAAGTGGGTGAGCGGCTTGGCGGGGTCGAAGTCGGGGTCGATGCCCTTGGGCACGCCTTCGCGGCGGATCAGCGGCACCGTGAGGCGGGACGGGTGGTTGGGGTAGTCGAAGCCGAAGCGGCCCTTCACGCACAGGCGGTTCTCGTTCGACGGTCCGTTGCGGCCCTCGACGAAGACGATCTTGTCGTGCCTTACGTGGTAGGTGAGCTGGCAGCCGACGCCGCAGTAGGGGCAGACCGAATCCACCTTGCGATCGGCGCAGGCCGAGTCGCCGCGACCGTGTTCGTCGACGATGCGCGCCGGCATCAGCGCGCCGGTGGGACAGGCCTGGACGCATTCGCCGCAGGCCACGCAGGTGCTGTCGCCCATCGGGTCGTCGAAGTCGAAGACGATCTTGGACCCTGCACCGCGGTGGGCGAGGCCGATGACATCATTGACCTGCACCTCGCGACAGGCGCGCACGCACAGGTTGCAGTCGATGCAGGCATCCAGATTAACGTGCATCGCGGTGTGCGAGGTGTCGGGTGGGTTGGGGGCTTCGCGGCGCTTGGGGAGGCGGGCGTGCGGGGCCTCGGGCGCGTCGAGGTCGAGCGCCATCAGGTCGACCATCTCCCAGAAATGGCTGGAGCGGTCGGGACTGTCGGTGCGCGCCGGCTGGTCGGCGAGCAGCAGTTCCATGACGCCTTCGCGCGCGTTGCGCACGCGCTCGGACGAGGCGCTCTTCACCACCATGCCGGGCATTGCCGGGCGGATGCAGCTCGCGGCCAGCGTGCGCTCGCCCTCGATCTCGACCATGCAGGCGCGGCAGTTGCCGTCGGCGCGGTAGCCGGGCGCATCCTTGAAGCACAGGTGCGGGATGCGCTCGCCGGCGCGCTTGGCGACCTGCCACAGGGTTTCTCCCGGAAAAGCCTGCACGCGGACGCCGTCGAGGGTGAGCTCGAAGGCGTCGCGCGTGGCAGTCAAGGAGGGAGCCGGGGAATGCGTGGGCGCGGGGGTGAGGGTGCTCATGAGGCGGATTCCGTGTTCGCGACGGCCGGGCGCAGGGTCACGCCCTGTTTCGCCAGTTCGGCCGGGAAGAAGCGCAGCAGGCTGGTGACCGGGTTGGGTGCGGCCTGGCCGAGGCCGCAGATCGAGGCGTCCTGCATGACCTGGGCGAGGCGCTCGAGCTGGTCGGCGTCCCATTCGTCACGTTCGAGCAGGCCGAGCATCTTCTCGGTGCCGACGCGGCAGGGCGTGCACTGGCCGCAGGACTCGTCGGCGAAGAAGGCCATCAGGTTCTGCGCCACCGCGCGCAGCTCGTCGTGGTCGGAGATCACGATGACGGCGGCCGAGCCGATGAAGCAGCCGTGCGGCTGCAGGGTGTCGAAGTCGAGCGGAATGTCGGCCTTGCTCGCCGGCAGGATGCCGCCCGAGGCGCCGCCGGGCAGGTAGGCGAGCAGGCGGTGGCCCTCCATCATGCCGCCGCAGTACTCGTCGATCAGCTCCTGCAGCGTGATGCCGGCCGGGGCCAGGTGCACGCCGGGCTTGTTGACGCGGCCCGATACCGAGAAGCTGCGCAGGCCCTTGCGCCCATGGCGGCCCTGGCTGGCGAACCCGTCGGCGCCGCGCTGCCACAGGAGCGGGATCCAGTACACCGTCTCGACGTTGTTCACCAGCGTCGGGCGATCGAACAGGCCCTTCTGCGCGACGAAGGGCGGGCGGTGACGCGGCTTGCCGGGCTTGCCCTCGAGCGACTCGATGAGCGCCGATTCCTCGCCGCAGATGTAGGCGCCGGCACCGCGGCGCAGGTGGATGAAGCCGGGCGCGGCGAGGCCGGCGGCCTCGGCTTCGACGATGGCTTCGCGCAGCACCGCATGCAGGCCGGGGTACTCGTCGCGCAGGTAGATGTAGAGCGCCGCGGCGTCGACCGCACAGGCGCTGACCAGCGCGCCTTCGAGGAAGCGGTGCGGGGCCTGCTCGAGGTAGTGGCGGTCCTTGAAGGTGCCGGGCTCGCCCTCGTCGGCGTTGATGACCATGTAGCGCGGGGCCGGCTCGGCACGCACGAAGGCCCACTTCCTGAAGGTGGGAAAGCCGGCGCCGCCCAGGCCGCGCAGGCCGGCGTCCTGCAGTACCTGGCTGAGCTGCTCGACGGAGACCACGCCGTCGCGCACGGACTGCAGCAGGGCATAGCCGCCCTCGGCGCGGTAGGCCTCGAGCCGCTGCCAGGCGATCGGCTCCGGATGCAGGTCGCCGCCTTGCAGCAGCGTGCGCACCGCGGCGGGTGTGGCGTGGCCGAGGTGGCGATGGCCGACCTCGACCACCGGCGCGCGGTCGCAGCGGCCCATGCACGGCGCGCGCACGACGCGGATGTCCGCCGGGTCGTGCGCGGCGGCGAGCGCGGCATGCAGCGCGCGCGCGCCGGCGAGCTCGCAGGACAGCGAATCGCAGACGCGGATGGTCACCGCCGGCGGCGGAATTTCCCCTTCGCGGACGATGTCGAAGTGAGCGTAAAAGGTGGCCGTCTCATAGACCGCGGCCATCGGCAGGTTCATCCAGTGTGCGAGCGCGCGCAGGTGGCGCAGTGCGAGGTGGCCGAAGCGGTCCTGGATTGCGTGCAGGTGCTCGATGAGGCTGTCGCGCGCGCGCGGACGGCCGGCGAGCAGCGCCTCGATGTCGGCAAGCGCTGCGGGTTCGAGTTGCCGGCCGCGCTGCGTGGCGCGGGGTTTGCGGCGCACGGCGGTGTCCGGGGCGGTCGTGGGGTCGGCCATCTTTCGGGTGTTCCTGGTGATCGGGTGCGAGGGTTGGGGTATGCGTGCCGACTCAGCGGCCGAAGAGGCGCGCCAGCAGGCGGCTGAACCAGTTCGTCGGTGCGGCGGGGGGCGGATTGCGATCGGGTATCGAAGCCGCCTCGCGCTGTGCATGTGCGGGCTGGCTGCGCATCACCGGCGGTGGCTCGGTGGCTGTGCGCGGGGGCGCCGCGTCGGCGCGCACTTCAGGTGCGGCGGGCTTCGGCACGGCGCGCGGCGGCGCGGCGGGCGCACGAGCGAGACGGGCGTCGAGCAGCTGCCGGTAGTGGCGAAGCAGCACCGAATCCTGCGGCGGCCGCGGCAGCCCGGCGGCAGCGGCGAGCTGCTCGAAGTGCCGGCGCAGGATGGAATCGGTAGGCAGGGGACTGGCATGCATGATCAACGCCTCCTCGCAGGGTGGTCGGTACGCCGGCGCGTTTTGCGCGGCAGGGGGTGCGCCGAATTGGCGCAATCGATGTTTGCAGGCAAAGCTTGTGCCAGTATTGCAGAGAGCAGAGCGCGACGCACTGCCGCAGGATCACGGCGCCACGCGGGCTGCGCGGGGCTGCCGCATTTGCTTCAATGTTGGGCAGGTGCTACTTTTTTGAACACAAACATAAAAAACGCATCCGCGGACGATGTTTCCGCGGAGCTCAGGAGGAGGGTGACATGACGGGTATGCCGCAAGTGAGCAACGCGCGGGAGGATCGCGTGGCGTTGGCGCGCAGGGCGTTCTTCAGCGAGGGCGTGCTGCCCGAGGACGAGGTCTCGCCGCTGATCCTGCGCTCATGGGCGCGCTGCCGCGACTCGGGGCTCGATCCGGGCAGCACCCGCGCGGTCGAGGTCGCGGGGCGCGGTCAGCTCGAGGCGTCGCGCAACCAGAGCGGGCGTCTGCTCGGTCTCGCGAGCGGCGTGATGGAGCATGTGTTCGAGCAGATCCGGGCATCGGGCAGCATGGTCATCCTTGCCGATCTCGACGGCATGATCATCCACAGCCTCGGCGATCCCGCCTTCGTCGATCGCGCCCAGCGCGTGGCGCTGCAGCCGGGTGCGCGCTGGGACGAAGCGAGCCTCGGGACCAACGGCATCGGCACGGCGCTCCTCGAGCGGGCCCCGGTCGAGGTGTTCGGCTCCGAGCACTACCTCGATCGCAACATGTTCCTCACCTGCTGCGCATCGCCGATCTACGATGCCCAGGGCGCGATGGCCGGTGTCTTCGACATCTCGGGCGACTACCGCAACCCCCAGCGCCACACCATGGGCTTGGTGCGGCTGTCGGTACAGCTGCTCGAGAAGCGCCTGTTCGAGGACGAGTTCGGCAAGCACATCGTGTTCGCCTTCCACACCCGGCCCGAGTATGTCGGCAGCCTGCAGGAAGGGCTGGTCGCGCTCGGACCCGATGGCGCCATCCTCGGCGCCAACCGCGCGGCGCGCGAATGGCTGGTGCGCCAGGTGGGCGAAGCCGGCACCGCCAGCTTCGGCGATCTGTTCAAGCTCGGCTTCGGCACCATCCTCGACCGTGCGCAGGGCAGCGCCGGCGACCTCGTGCGCCTGGGCATGAAGAACGGCGGCGAGATCTGGGTCCAGGTGCGCGGCATGCGTCCGCTGGCGATGGCCGGGGCGGCGGCAGAGCCCGAGGAGTCGCGGCCGCGCGCGGTCGCGGCCGGCAGTCCGCGCAGCACCGAGCCCAGGGCCGGCGATGCGCTCACGCTCGACCAGCTGGCGACCGGCGACGAGCGCATGCGGCGCGCGATCGAACGCGCGCGGCGGATCGGCGGCAAGGACATCCCGCTGCTGGTCCAGGGTGAGTCGGGTTCCGGCAAGGAGCTCTTCGCGCGCGCCTTCCACAACGCCTCGCGCCGTGCGGACGGACCCTTCGTGGCGCTCAACTGCGCGGCGATTCCGGAGAACCTGATCGAGTCCGAACTCTTCGGCTACGTCGGCGGTGCCTTCACCGGCGCGCGCCGCGAGGGTGCGATCGGCAAGGTGCAGCAGGCCCACGGCGGCACGCTGTTCCTGGACGAGATCGGCGACATGCCGCTGTCGATGCAGACCCGGCTGCTGCGCGTGCTGCAGGAGCGCAGCGTGACGCCGGTGGGCGGCGTGCGCGCGATTCCGGTGGATATGCAGCTCGTGTGCGCCACCCACCGTGTGCTGCGCGACGCGGTGGCGAACGGCGACTTCCGCGAGGACCTCTACTACCGCATCAATGGCCTCACGGTGACGCTGCCGCCGCTGCGCGAGCGCACGGACGTGTCCACCCTGGTCGATCGCCTGCTGCAGGCGGAGGCGCGCGAGTCGGGGCGCGACGAGATCCGCATCAGCCCCGAGGTGCGGCAGTTCTTCCTGAGCTACGCCTGGCCGGGCAACATCCGCCAGCTGCACAGCGTGATCCGGGTGTCGGCCGCGCTGCTCGACGACGACGAGGACGAGATCGGCTCGCTGCATCTGCCCGAGGAGCTGTTCGGGCCCGATCCGCTGTGCGAGCGCAACAGCCAGATCGCGATGCCGATGAGTCCGCCCGCCGCGGCGCCCGCGGTGTCGCCGGAGGCGGCCGGGCCTGCGGAGCCGACGGTGGCGCGCAGCCTGGACGAGCTCGAGCTCGAGGCGATCGCCGCGGTGATGCGCGAGGTCAAGGGCAACGTCTCCGCCGCCGCGCGCCGGCTCGGCGTGAGCCGCAACACCCTCTACCGCAAGCTCGGGCGCATGAGCTGAACGCTCAGGGGCGGCCGACCAGGCGGGCCGTGCGCGCCACGATCCGCGCGAGCAGCGCGCGCGCCGCGTCGCCGCCCGCGCTCTCGAGCATCGGCGCACGGTAGGCGAGCGTGACCGTGCGCGGTGTGCCGGGCAGCGCATAGACCGCGATCGAGAGCGGGCAGAGCGCGATGTTCTCCGCGGCCTCGGCCGCCAGGCGGGCGGCGACGCCCACGCTGCAGAAGCTCAGGATCTCGGCGCGGGCATAGAGGTCGGCGCGATGCCCGAGGTCGTCCGCGGTGCGTGCCAGCATGTCGGCGAAGTGGCTGACGACCGGGGCGGTGATGCCTTCCTCGGTGATGGCCTCGGCGAGCGCGTCGCGCACGTCGGCGTAATCGATGTCGGCGAGGCTGCGGCTGACGATGCCTGCCGCGGCCTCGCCGGCGTGCGCCGGCAGGCCCGGCGCGAGCGCGCTCGCGGCGAGCAACAGAGCGAGCCCCGCGCGCTGCAGCGTGCGCCGCACATGCCTGGCTGCGCAGGCAAAGGTCCGGATCGTCGGTGCTGCGAGGTCAGACGCCGCGGCCATCATCGCGCGCTCCCGGGTGCGCTTGTTGCTAGGAGCTGCCTGAGACCCCACTCCGGAGCACGCCCCGCATGAACATCCGTCGCTGTCTCGCCGCCCTGGCGCTGTTGCACGCCTGCGCGGCCTCGGCCCAGGCCCTGGACGCGGACGAACTCGCCGATCTGGCCGCGCGTCCGAGCATCGGTCTCTACAAGGCCTACGCCGAATTCAAGATGGCCCGCTACGACAGCGCGCGCAGCATCTGGGAGGCCCTGGCCGCGAAGGGCGTCGCCGAGGCCTGGTTCCATCTCGGCATCCTTGCCGAGGATGGCCTGGGCGAGCCGCGCGATGCGTCCACCGCGCTGGTGCGCTACCGGCGCGGAGCCGAGGCCGGCTCGGCCAAGGCGCAGTACCGGCTCGGCCTGCTCCATCTCGAGGGCACGCTGCTTGCCCAAGATCGTGCCCAGGCGCGCTACTGGCTGGCGGTGGCCGCGGCCAACGGCGACGACGAGGCGGCGCGGCGGCTCGACGCCCTGCGCCGGGAGACGGCTGTCGAGGCGCAGCGATGAAGGGCGCGGTGGGGTGTCGGCGGGACCCATGGTGGCGAGCCTGCCGCCTCAGCGCGCACCGGCGGCGAGCGCGGCCTGCTCGGCTGCCGGGAACAGGTGGGTGACCGAGCGGCGGAACTCCTGCTCGGCGAGGGCGAGGCCGGCGAAGCGCGGCGGGATCGGGGTGGCGAACACCTCGTTCATGTCCAGACCCTGTTCGGCGGCGCTGCGGATGGTGTCGGCGAGCCAGCGTAGCCAGTCGCGCGTCTCGCGCAGCGGCGCGGTGTCGGTGGCGACCTCGCCATGCCCGGGCACCCAGCGCCTGCCCGGCAGGCGCTCGAGCGTGTCGAGCGCCGCGAGCCAGCGCGCGAGGTCGGCGTGCGGCGTGGTGGCGGCGCGGCCGTTGAACACGAGGTCGGCGGCGAAGACGGTGCCGCTGTCATGGTCGACCACCACCAGGTCGGCCGCCGTATGGCCGCCGAGGGCGACGAGCTCCACGTCGCGGCCGCCGATGCGCTGGCGTCCGGGGGCGATGGCGCGGCCGGGCACGGCCACCTCGGTGTCGCGCATCCAGTCGCCGTTGAGGCGGTACATGTTGGCGTTGAAACCTTCGCCCTCGCTGCGCAGGGCGGCGATCGTGTCGGGCAGCGCGGCGAGCGTGGCGGGCGGGAAGGCCTGGTTGCCGAGGAAGTGATCGGGGTGGTGATGGGTGTTGAGGGTGAGCACCACCGGTAGCGGCGTGACACGGCGGATCGCCGCCAGCATCTGTTCGCCGTAGCGCCGGGAGGGGCCGGTGTCGATGACGATCACCCCCTCGGTGCCGACCAGGAAGCCGGTGTTCACGATGTTGCCGCCGTTGGTGAAGGCGAAATCCTCCTTCAGGCCGACGATGACATAGGCGCCCGGCGCGAGCGCGCGTGGCGCGAGACGGTAGTCGAAGAGGTCGGAGGGCGTGCTGGAGGGCGTGTCGGCGCGGACCGCCGTGGCCACCAGGGCAAGGACGATCAGCAGCAGCGCGGCGCAGACCCGGCGCAGGGCCCTGGCTGCGATCGTGCGCGCGGCCAGCCGGGGGGCGCGCAGGAGACGGGCGGGGCGCATCATCGTGTCACCCAGGCGTCGATGCGGTTCCCGTTGTTGTCGCGGCCGCCGACGTGGAGGCGGGCGCCCGCTGCGACTGCGGCGAAGTCGAGCGTGAAGCTCGGGTTCTCCGCGACCGGCTCGAGCGGCTGGATGCGGCTCAGCACCTGGCCGGCCTCGTCGGTGATCACGATGTCCTCGATGTGAAAGGCGGGGATGCCCGCCGCCAGGCCGGTGTCCATCGGATGGATGAGGCGCATGCGCAGGCGCTCGCCGCCGCCGATCCGCGGCCACAGGCGTCCGTTGACCTCGTTGAGGCGTTCCTGCCATGCGGGCGAGCCCGAGCCGAGCGAGGGCAGGGTGCAGCCGCCACCGGTGGTGGTGACCCAGGTGCCCCCCACGCGCCACACGCCATCGACCGTGCGCGCCGCGACGCGGACCGGCGAGGACTGCTGGAGCTTGATGCGGAAGCCCAGGCTCGCCCGTGCAGTGCCGGGCTCGAAGCGCAGCGCCTTCAGGATGGGGTTGAAGTCGGCGAACACGATCATCTCCTCGACTCCGGGCACGGTGCTGGCGTCGGCGGTGATCGGCACGTTGAGCGCGTCCTCGGCCACGGCGGGGGCGGTCACGGTGACGCGGTCGTCGAACACGACCGGCTGGCCGTCGAAGAAGGCCTTCTTCATGTCCTCCCAGCGCGGCGAGTCGAGCGGATCGGCTTGCGCGCCGGCTTCGGCGGCAGAGGCCGCCATGGATGCCGCGACCGGGGCGGCCGCAAGGGCGGGCTGCGTCGCGGCCAGCCCCGCGACGCCCAGGCCGAGGGCGCACAGCAGTCGGCAGGCGGCGGTCGATACGCAGTTCATGGGCTCTCCTGGGTGATGGGGCGGGCACGCGCGAGCTCGGGCGCTCGGCCCTGTCGCCACAGCTCGATGCAAGCCACATGCCAGCGCCGGTCAGGCGGCTGCAGCGGTCCGCCGTGCAGCGTGCCCTGTGCGCCTGTTCCGATCCGCAACAGATGTGCTCCAGCGCTACAAAGCGGACAGACGCTTTCCGGGGGAGGTGGAGCAATGCCCGCGCCGGCGATGGCCGACAGGCCATTGAAGCAGGGCATGGCATGGCGATTGCAGTCTGGCAATCGTCCGGGCCAGCCAAGGTGCCGGAAGGCATGCGAACGACACCATTCGCAAGAGAGACAAGAGGAGGAGTGGAACATGAAGAAGCACAATCCGCGGCAGTCCCTGACCGTCGCCCTGAGTTCGCTCGCCATCGCGCTGGCGGGCATCGGTGCCGCTCAGGCGGCCGGCGTGACCGACGAGGACATCCTCAAGGACGCCGAGACCACGCAACAGGTCGTCACCCACGGCCTGGGCACCAAGGGGCAGCGCTACAGCCCGCTCGCCAAGGTCAACGTCGACACCGTCAAGGACCTGGTGCCGGTGTGGGCCTTCTCCTTCGGTGGCGAGAAGCAGCGCGGCCAGCAGTCGCAGCCGCTGATCTACGACGGCAAGATGTACGTGACCGGCTCCTACAGCCGCATCTATGCGCTGGACGCGAAGACCGGCGCCAAGCTGTGGAAGTACGAGCACCGCCTGCCCGAGGGCATCATGCCGTGCTGCGACGTGATCAACCGCGGCGCCGCGATCTACGGCGACCTGGTGATCTTCGGCACGCTCGACGCCCAGCTCGTGGCGCTCAACAAGGACACCGGCAAGGTGGTGTGGCGCGAGAAGGTCGACGACTACAAGGCCGGCTACTCGCTGACCGCGGCGCCGCAGATCGTCAAGGGCAAGATCATCACCGGCGTGTCGGGCGGGGAGTTCGGCGTCATGGGCCGGGTCGAGGCGCGCGACGCCACGACCGGCAAGATGGTGTGGATGCGGCCGGTGGTCGAGGGCCACATGGGCTACACCTACGACAAGGACGGCAACAAGGTCGAGAACGGCATCTCCGGCACCACCAACGCCACCTGGCCGGGCGACCTGTGGAAGACCGGCGGCGCGGCGACCTGGCAGGCCGCCTATTACGACCCCGACGTCAACCTGATCTTCATGGGCACCGGCAACCCGGCGCCGTGGAACTCCTGGCTGCGCCCGGGCGACAACCTGTACTCCTCGGCGACGGTGGCCATCGACCCCGATACCGGCAAGATCGCCTGGCACTACCAGAGCACCCCGCACGACGGCTGGGACTACGACGGCGTGAACGAATTCGTGTCCTTCGAATACAAGGACCCGAAGACCGGCCAGCTGGTGAAGGCCGGCGGCAAGGCCGACCGCAACGGCTTCTTCTTCGTCAATGACCGTACCAACGGCAAGCTGTTGAACGCCTTTCCCTTCGTGACCCGCATCGACTGGGCCAAGGGCATCGACATGCAGACCGGGCGGCCGATCTTCGACGACACGAAGCGCCCGGGCAACCCCTTCACCGAGGGGGGCGGCGCGGTCGAGGGCGGCAAGGGCAAGGTGGTGTTCAACGCGCCGTCCTTCCTCGGCGGCAAGAACCAGATGCCGATGGCCTTCAGCCCCGACACCGGCCTGTTCTACGTGCCCGCCAACGAGTGGGGCATGGACATCTGGAACGAGCCGGTGAGCTACAAGCGCGGTGCCGCCTACCTGGGCGCGGGCTTCACCATCAAGCCGCTGTACGAGGACTACATCGGCGCCATGCGCGCGGTCGACCCGGTGAGCGGCAAGATCGTGTGGGAGGTCAAGAACAACGCGCCGCTGTGGGGCGGTGTGCTGACCACCGGCGGCAACCTGGTGTTCTACGGCACGCCCGAAGGCTACCTGAAGGCGGTCAACGCCAAGACCGGCGACGAGGTGTGGCAGTACCAGACCGGCTCGGGCGTGATCGCGCCGCCGGTGACCTGGGAGATGGACGGCGAGCAGTACGTGGCCGTGGTCTCCGGCTGGGGTGGCGCGGTGCCGCTGTGGGGGGGCGACGTCGCCAAGCGCGTGAACTACCTCGAGCAGGGCGGCATGGTGTGGGTGTTCAAGCTGCACAAGAGCTGATCCCGAACGCCGCCCGCGGGCGGCGCCAAGGCCCTTCGTTGCGGCCCGGGCGCGGGCGCGCCCGGGCCGCCACGCGGGGTGCGCCGCGCGCGAGGCGGCGTGCGCAGATGTCTCAAAACAAGGAGTCCAGACGATGAAGCAATCCTCGATGACCAGGACGGTGGCCGCCGTCGCGATCGCGGCCCTGACCAGCCTCGGCGCCCACGCCGCCGAGCGCGCCACCGCGCGCGAGGCCCAGGCGCTGTTCGAGCGCGCGGTCGACTACATGAACCAGAACGGCCCCGAGCGCGCCTTCGCCGCCTTCAACGACCGCCAGGGCGCGTTCGTGCGCAAGGACCTGTACGTGTTCGTGATCGACGACAAGGGCGTCTATCACGCCAGCGGCGCCGCCCCCGAGGCCCTGGTCGGCCTCACCGTGCTCAACACCACCGACGCCGCCGGCAATCCGCTGTTCCGCGAGATGATCGAGCGCACCCGGGTGAGCCCGGAGGCGACCGTGCGCTACATGTGGCTCAACCGCGTGACCAACAAGGTCGAGCCCAAGGTCAGCTACGTGCGCAAGGTCGGCCATTACGTGCTCGGCGTGGGGTATTCGGCGCCGCGGGCGACGGCGGACGACGCGCGGGCGATGCTCGAGCGCGCGGTGGCGCTGGCGCGTGCCGAGGGCCATGCCGCGGCGGCGGCGCGCTTCAACGATCGCCGCGGCGACTTCGTCAAGGACGACCTCTACGTGTTCATGGTGGACATGGACAGCGGCCGCTTCGAGGCGATGGGCATGAACCCGGCGCTGTCGGACACCGATGCGCTCGGCCTGCACGACGCGGCCGGTCATGCGCTGGTGGCCGAGATGATCGCCAAGCTGCAGGCGGCGGACGAGGCCGCGGTGGACTACGTGTGGCGCAATCCGGTGACCAACAGGGTGGAGAACAAGCGTTCGTACGTGCGCCGCGACGGCCGCTCGCTGATCGGCGTGGGGCACTACCTGGAATAAGGGAGCAGGTGCTGTTCCGAAGCGCAACAACTTCGCTGCGCTTCGGAACGCTCCATTGCTCAGGGGACGCGGTGGCGGACGCCGTTTGCCGCGAAGATGCGGGTGAGTTCGCCGGAACGCTGGAGGTCCGCGAGCGCGCCCGAGAGGGCCTCGGCGAGCTGGCTGCTGTCGGCCTTGACCGCCATGCCGAGCGGCCAGCCGGCGAGGCGCAGCTCCGGCATCGCCAGGGTGTCGATGGCGACGCCGGCGTGAGCGCCCAGCGCCGCTTCGAGTTCGCTGCGGGTGCCCATGACCGCGGCGATCTCGCCGGCCTTGAGGGCGCCGGCCGCCTCGGCCAGGTTGCGGTAATGGACGACGTTCTGCCGCAGGGCGCCCTCCTTCAGGTTGAGCAGGAAGTCGCTGGCGTGGGTGTCCAGCTCCACCCCGATGCGCTCGGTCTCGAACACCGCGAAGCTCTCCGCCGCCGAACTCGAGGGCGCCGGCACGCGTTCGGCGATGCGGGCCAGAGCGAGGGTTTCGAGGTGGTAGGGGGCGAAGATCTTCACCTGCCGGTTGCCCGCCGCGAAATGCACGTCCACCGGCACGTGCAGCATCACGTCGGCCGGCTTGGTGCCGAGGTAGTGGCCGCGCCAGACCATGTTGCGCAGATCGTCGTTCATGTTCTCGTCGGCGGGGAACTCGACGATCTGCGGCTGCAGGCCGAGGCGCTCGGCGAGCGCGCGGCCAAGGGCGACATCGATGCCCTTGCCGGCTGCCGAGTAGGGCGCGAAGTTGGCGTAGACGGCCACGCGCAGGGTGCCGGGCTGCTGGAGCTCCAGCTCGGCCGCGGCCGCCCGCACCGGGCTGGCCGCGAGCAGGGCGAGGGCGCCTGCGCCGAGCAGGAAGCGGCGGCGGTCATTGCGCTTCATGGACCGTCTCCAGCCAGGCGCGTATTGCCCACATGGCCTCCTGGGTGAGCGTGCCCTCGAACGGCGGCATGTACACCGCGCCATTGCGGGTGACGCCGTTGCGCACCTTGCCGATGAAGAACTCGTCCATGTCGTCGCCCGGTTCGAGGAAGCGCAGGTCGGGAGCGATGCCGCCCGAGACCGCGCCCAGGCCGTGGCAGCGTGCACAGTTCTGGTTGAAGGCCGAGTCGCCGATGCGGACGGCGTCGGCGTTGCCGCGGTAGGGGTTGGCGATGCGCCAGTCCTCGCCGAGCTGGGTCAGGCTGGACGTGTCCACCGCCTGCGGCGTGACGTCGCCGTGGGCGATCGCGAGGCTGGCCGAAGCCGTGATCGCGAGCGTGGCCGTGCCGAGCGTGAGCCGGCGGAACAGTGTCTCCTTCAAGGTTGCTGTCTTCACCTTGTTGATCCTCATGGGTGTGGTTCGAGTCGGGTCTTGATCCGGCAGTCCCGGATGGAACTCCAACTGCAATCGGCGTGCCATGCTTTGCCGATCACGCCCCGTCGGCGACCTCGAAGGCCTTCGGGCGGTGTTCGATCTCACGAACTGGCAGGATTCCTGCTCTGGGATGCCGGCGACGGAGCACCGGATTTGTTTCGATACGGATCAAGTGCTACGTTCCGAACAGTGGGAACCCACAAATTTGAGGCGACCGTTCGCGTGAAGCGCGACCAGGCCGCCCGGAGGAGACGTGAGCACGATGGAACAGCTTTCGACTGTCGAGGCTGGTCGCGACCAGCGTTTCAGGCTTGCACGCCAGCAGTTCTTCGAGGAAGGGGGTTGTCCGGAGGACGGCGTTTCCGCGCTGATCCTCGGTTCCTGGCTGCGTTGCCGCGAGCTCGGGCTGGAGCGCGACCTGCGCGAGGCACGCGATCATGGCGAACGTTCGCAGCTGGCAGAGGTGCGCGAGCGCAGCGCCCGCCTGGTCGAGCACGCCAGCGGCGTGATGGAGCACGTGTTCGAGCAGATCCGCGCCTCGGGCAGCATGGTGCTGCTCTCCGACCCCAGCGGCATGATCGTGCATAGCCTGGGCGATGCGGACTTCGTCGACCGCGCACACCGTGTCGCGCTGCAGCCCGGTGCATGCTGGAGCGAGGCGGCGCGCGGCACCAACGCGATCGGCACCGCGCTCGCCGCGCAGGCGCCCGCGGTGGTGCTCGGTGCCGAGCACTACCTCGACCACAACGGCTTCCTGTCCTGCACCGCGTCGCCGATCTTCGACCCGCGCGGCGCGATCGCCGGTGTGCTCGACGTGTCGTGCGACGAACGCATGCACCAGCGCCACTCGCTCGGGCTGGTGCGCTTGTCGGTGCAGCTGATCGAGAAGCGCTTGTTCGAGACCGAGTTCGCCAACAAGATCCTGGTCGCCTTCCACGAACGTCCCGAATACGTCGGCAGCCTGCAGGAAGGCCTGATCGCGGTGAATGCGGACGGCGTGATGGTGGGCGCCAACTCGATCGCGCGCGACTGGCTGGCGCAGCGCGTGGCGGCTTGCGGCGGCAGCAGTGCGTTCGCCGAGCTGTTCCGCCACGGCCTGGGCCGGATCGCCGACCGCGCGCGAAACTCGAACGACGCGCTGATCCGGCTGCCGCTGCAGGACGGCGCCCAGCTCTACGTGCAGCTGCGCTCGCTGCGGCCGCAGATCCGCGCCTTCGAGGGGAACGCCCAGCCGGTCGCGACGAGTGCGCGCAGCGCACGAGCCGCGGCCCCCGCCGGCGAGGCCTGCACGCTCGCCTCGCTGGCGACCGGTGACGCCGGCATCGGCCGCGCCCTCGATCGCGCGCGCCGCATCCTCGGCAAGGACATTCCGCTGCTGATCCAGGGCGAGTCGGGCGTGGGCAAGGAGCTCTTCGCCCAGGCCTTCCACAACAGCGGACCGCGTGCCGACAAGCCCTTCGTCGCACTGAACTGCGCCGCGGTGCCGGAGACGCTGATCGAGTCCGAGCTCTTCGGCTACGTCGGCGGCGCCTTCACCGGCGCGCGCAAGGAGGGCGCGATTGGCAAGATCCAGCAGGCCCACGGCGGCACGCTCTTCCTCGACGAGATCGGCGACATGCCCCTCGGCATGCAGGCGCGGCTGCTGCGCGTGCTGCAGGAGCGCTGCGTGACGCCGGTCGGCTCGGTGAAGGCGATCCCGGTCGACATCTCGCTGGTGTGCGCCACCCACCGCGTGCTGCGCGATGCGGTGGCGCGTGGCGAGTTCCGCGAGGACCTCTACTACCGCGTCAACAGCCTCACCGTCTGTGTGCCGCCGCTGCGCGAGCGCAGCGACATCCGCAGCATCGTCGAGCGCATCCTCGCCGGCGAGGCGCGCGATGCCGGGCTGGAGGGCGTGAGCCTCGGCGAGGAGGTCATGCGCTTCATCGAGCGCCACAGCTGGCCCGGCAACGTGCGCCAGCTGCAGAACGTGATCCGGGTCGCGGTCGCGCTGCTCGATCCGGACGAGCGCGAGATCCTTCCGGTGCATCTGCCCGAGGAGTTGTTCATGGCCGAGCGCACGGAAGAGAGCGAGCAGGCGCCTGCGCCGGGCTGCAACGATGCGCAAGCGGGCGTGGCGTTCGCGCTGCCGGCGGGTGGGGCGGGGGGACGCCGGCTCGATCAGCTCGAGGTCGAGCTCATCGAGCGCGTGATGCGCGAGGTGGGCGGCAACCTTTCCGCCGCTGCGCGCATGCTCGGTGTCAGTCGCAACCGCCTGTACCGCAAGCTCGGCCGCAGCGCGTCGGGAGGTGGGTAATCCCGGGTTGACCTATGTCCGGCACGACATATGCTTCAAAGTGCATAGGCGTTTCGCTCGGCGGGGCGCTTGTGGGGCCCTGGCAGTGCGCCGTGGCGCGCTGGCGGTGGCCGCGAACGACAACGATTCAGGAGACGATCGATGTGGAAAGCACTGCACATTGATCCCGCGAAGTGCACCGGCTGTCTGCAATGCGAGATGGCCTGTTCCTACGAGCACACCGGGGTC
>JAREIX010000245.1 GCA_029286945.1 Thauera sp.
TGCTCAACTGCTTCTGCTACACCGGCGGCTTCTCGCTGCAGGCGCTCGCCGGCGGGGCGGCCTCGGTGCTGTCGATCGACTCGTCCGGCCCGGCGCTGGAGTCCGCCTGCCGCAACCTGGCGCTCAACCCGCAGCTTGATCCGAGCCGCGCCGAGTGGCAGGAGGCGGACGTGTTCAAGGCCTTGCGTGCCTTGAAGGAGGAGGGCCGCAAGTTCGACCTGATCGTGCTCGATCCGCCCAAGTTCGCGCCCTCGGCCGCGCATGCGGACCGCGCAGCGCGCGCCTACAAGGACATCAACCTGTTCGGCTTCCGCCTGCTCAACCCGGGCGGCATCCTGATGACCTATTCCTGCTCGGGCGGCATCGGCCAGGAGCTGTTCCAGAAGATCGTCGCCGGCGCGGCGATCGATGCTGGTGTGGACGCGCGCATCCTGTACCGGCTGTCGGCGGCGCCGGATCACCCGATCGGGCTGGCGGTGCCGGAAGGCGAGTACCTCAAGGGGCTGGCCTGCCAGGTCGGCTGAGGATGCCGGATCGCTTTGCGTCAGGCATCATCGCGCGCTTCATGACATCACCGGCAGATAGACCCCCATGTATCCGATCCACGACGCCGACGCGCAGCTGCTGCTGGCGACCCTGATCGCCGCCAAGAGGCGGCCCGCCGCGCTCACCGATATCGTTGCGGCGGCCGAGTTCATGGGCTTTCCCATCACCGCGCCCACCGCGTGGGCGACCGCCTTTGTGCGCTTCTTCACCCATGGCCTGTTGGCCGCGGCGGGCGAGGGCTACGTGCTGACGCCCGCGGCCGTGCAACTGGTCGAGGGCTTGCCCAAAAAGGCCGAGGCCGACGAGCGCGTCTTCCTGGTGCGTGAGCGGCTGTCGGCCTGGAAACCGGCGGTCGAGCACGCCGGCATCGAGATCAGCGCTGCGCACTTCGAGGCCGCGCTGCAGGAGCACGCCAAGCTGGCGCGGCAGGGCGGCAAGAACCTGCTGATGCCCAAGCCCAAGCGCGACGACGAGGACGAGCGGCGTCGTCCCTACGGCCGCCGACCTGCCGGCAACCGCTTCGGCAACACCCGCGGCCGCCCTTGAGCGTGCAGCCATCAACCGGGGGCGCAGCCGGATGATTCCGCCCACTGCAGCCCCGCCGCCTGCCGACAGCCGCGGCTCGCGCGCCGCGCTGATCTTCGCGCTGACGGCCGAGCGCCTGTCGCTGTGGTACGAGCATGGCCAGTGGCCGACCGCCGCCCAGGGCGCCACGCTGGCGGCAGACTGGCTGGCGCGCACCCGGCGCAACCTGCCTCTGGCCGAGCGCCGCCAGCTGTCGGAGCTCAGCGACCGGCTCGCGCGCCAGATTGCCGGCACGCTGTCACGCGAGGCGGGGCTCTACACGACGCACGAGATGATGGAAGCGCTCGATGCGAACTACGAGTCCGAGCTGGCGCAGTCGCTGATGGCCGAATGCGAGCGCCTGCTCGACGCCGACCCCGGCCCCGCTGGGCAGTAGGCGCGCCGGGTTTACCGCCCAGCCGAAACGGGTCGACGGCGTCGAGCTTCCTTTCGGTGATCGAGCGCCGCGTTACCCGGCGTCCAGGGTAGGGAGCGCGGAAGCGCGGTGGACGGGGCGGCCACGAGCGGGTGAACGACACGCAGCCCACTCCGCACTTGCGCGCGGCGTGGGCTGCGAGGACTGCGAAGCCTGACGATCAGGCCAGGTCGAAGCGGTCGGCGTTCATGACCTTCGTCCACGCGGCGACGAAGTCACGCACGAACTTCTCCTTGCTGTCGTCCTGGGCGTACAACTCGGCATACGCACGCAGGATGGAGTTGGAGCCGAACACCAGATCGACCCGGGTCGCGGTCCACTTCCTCTCGCCGCTCCTGCGCTCGACGATGTCGTAGCTGTTGCGCCCGGTGGGCTTCCAGCTGTAAGACATGTCGGTCAGATTGACGAAGAAGTCGTTGGTGAGCGCGCCGACGCGGTCGGTGAACACGCCGTGCTGGCTGCCGCCGTGGTTGGCGCCGAGCACGCGCAGGCCGCCGATCAGCACGGTCATCTCGGGGGCGGTGAGGCCGAGCAGCTGGGCGCGGTCGAGCAGCATCTCCTCGGGCTGGACCACGTAGTGCGCCTTCTGCCAGTTGCGGAAGCCGTCATGCAGCGGCTCGAGCACCTCGAAGGAATCGACGTCGGTCTGCGCCTGGCTGGCATCGCCGCGGCCGGGGGCGAAGGGCACCTCGACATCGAAGCCGGCGGCCTTGATCGCCTGCTCGAGGCCGACGTTGCCGCCGAGCACGATCACGTCGGCCACGCTGGCGCCGGTCTCCGCGGCGATCTTCTCGTACGCCGCCAGCACCTTGGCCAGACGCGCCGGTTCGTTGCCTTCCCAGTCCTTCTGCGGGGCGAGGCGGATGCGCGCGCCGTTGGCGCCGCCGCGATAGTCCGAGCCGCGGAAGCTGCGGGCGCTGTCCCAGGCGGTGGCGACCATGTCGCCCACCGACAGGCCGGCGGCGGCGATCTTCGCCTTCACCGTGGCGACGTCGTAGTCCTTGCGACCGGCGGGCACCGGGTCCTGCCAGATCAGATCCTCGGCCGGCACGTCAGGCCCGACATAACGCGCCTTCGGGCCCATGTCGCGGTGGGTGAGCTTGAACCAGGCGCGGGCGAAGGCGTCCTCGAAGGCGGCCTGGTCGTCGCGGAAACGCTCGGCGATCTTGCGATACTCGGGGTCGAACTTCAGCGCCATGTCGGCGTCGGTCATCATCGGCTTGCGGCGGATCGACGGATCCTCCACATCGACCGGCATGTCCTCTTCCTTGATGTTGACCGGTTCCCACTGCCAGGCGCCGGCGGGCGACTTCTGCAGCCACCAGTCGTGCTTGAACAGCATGTCGAAGTAGCCGTTGTCCCAGCGGGTCGGGTTGGAGGTCCAGGCGCCCTCGATGCCGCTGGTCACCGCGTCGCGGCCGATGCCACGGGTCTTGTGGTTCATCCAGCCCAGGCCCTGCTCCTCGATGTCCGCGCCTTCCGGTGCCAGGCCGAGGTTGGCGGCGCTGCCGTTGCCGTGCGCCTTGCCGACGGTGTGGCCGCCGGCGGTGAGCGCCACGGTCTCCTCGTCGTTCATCGCCATGCGGGCGAAGGTCACGCGCATGTCGTGGGCGGTCTTGAAGGGGTCGGGCTTGCCGTCGACGCCTTCCGGGTTCACGTAGATCAGGCCCATCATCACCGCGGCGAGCGGGTTCTCGAGGTCGCGCTCACCCGAGTAGCGCGAGCCTTCGCTGCCGCTGGGGGCCAGCCATTCCTTCTCGGAGCCCCAGTAGATGTCCTTCTCGGGGTGCCAGATGTCCTCGCGGCCGAAGCCGAAGCCGAAGGTCTTGAAGCCCATCGACTCGTAGGCCATGTTGCCGGCAAGGATCATCAGGTCGGCCCAGCTCACCTTGTTGCCGTACTTCTTCTTGATCGGCCACAGCAGGCGGCGCGCCTTGTCGAGGTTGCCGTTGTCGGGCCAGGAGTTGAGCGGGGCGAAGCGCTGGTTGCCGGTGCCGCCGCCGCCGCGGCCGTCGGCCACGCGGTAGGTGCCGGCGGCATGCCAGGCCATGCGGATCATCAGGCCGCCGTAGTGCCCCCAGTCGGCCGGCCACCAGGGCTGGCTGTCGGTCATCAGGGCCTTGAGGTCGTTCTTGAGGGCGTCGACGTCGAGCTTCTTGAGCTCTTCCCGATAGTTGAAGTCCGGCCCGAGGGGGTTGGTCTTGCGGTCGTGCTGGTGGAGGATGTCGAGGTTCAATGTCTTCGGCCACCACGCCATCACCGAATCGCTGCTGCTCGTGTTCGCGCCGTGTGCCACCGGGCACTTGCCGGTCGCCTGGGTGTTGTTTCCACTCATGTCCATCTCCTTCGTTCGCTGTGTTGGCTGAGGGCTGAGACTCGCGTAATGGACCGGCGGGCCTGAAATGACGCGGCCCCGCGACGGCGGCCGGGCGGCACTTTGCGCCCCTGTCCGCTGGCCACGATTGCAGGTTAGCAAACGCCAGGCACTTGCGAGTCAATCGACATCATTGCAAGAAGCTATGGTCAGGTGTTTTGCTGAACATTCTGATCTATGAACAGCGGGGCCGGTGCCGGTCCACACACGAATGGAAGCGGCAGCCTGCGAATCGTTCCGCAGCGCATGCATCCGCGAGGCGGGACCTTGCCGGCTTTAAGCGGTACATTGCAGGGCTTCGCACGGAAAAGCATTTGCTTATGAAGAAGCATCTCTGGCTGCTGGCCATCGCCCAGGGCCTGTTCCTGACCAATAACGTCGTCTTCATCGCCATCAACGGCTTGGTCGGGCTGGCGCTGGCGCCAGTGGCGTGGATGGCGACCCTGCCGGTGATGGGCTACGTGGTCGGCGGTGCGCTGTCGACCGGGCTGGTGGCCCGCTCGCAGCAGCGCTGGGGGCGCCGGACCTCGTTCCTGCTCGGCCTGCTGGTGGCGCTGCTGACCGCGCTGCTGTGCGCCTTCGCGCTGTCGATCAAGAGCTTCTGGCTGCTGGTCGCGGGATCGCGGGCTACTACAGCGCCAACGGTCAGCTCTACCGCTTCGCCGCCGCCGAGCTGGCGCCGGCGTCGTTCCGCGAGAAGGCGGTGTCGCTGGTGCTGGCGGGCGGCCTGATCGGCGCGGTGATCGGCCCCAACCTGGCCAACCACACCCGCGAGGCCATGGGCGCGCCCTTCATGGGCTCCTATCTCGCGCTGGCGCTGGTCGCGCTGGTGTCGATGGCGGTGATGGCAGGCATCCGCTTCCCGCCCGAGCCGGCGAACAAGGCCGGCGCAGGCGGAGGGCGGGCGCTCGGCGAGATCATGCGCCAGCCGGTGTTCATCGTGTCGACGCTGGGCGCAGCCCTCGGCTACGGCGTGATGAACCTGCTGATGGCGGCGACGCCGCTGGCGATGGACGTGTGCGGCATGCCGTTCTCGGATGCCGCGCTGGTGCTCGAATGGCACGTCATCGGCATGTTCGCGCCCGGCTTCTTCACCGGGCACCTGATCAAGCGCTTCGGCGTGCTGCAGATCATGGGCGTGGGCGTGGCGCTGAATTTCGCCTGCATCGCGGTCGCGTTGTCCGGCCAGGACCTGCACCAGTTCCTCATCGGCCTCTTCCTGCTCGGCGTGGGCTGGAACTTCCTGTTCACCGGCAGCACGACGCTGGCGATGGAGGCCTATCGTCCGGAGGAGAAGGACAAGGCGCAGGCGGCGATCAACTTCGTCGTGTTCGCGGTGATGGCGGTCACCTCCTTCGCCTCCGGCGCGCTGGTGACGACGCAGGGCTGGGCGCTGCTCAACCTCGGCTCGCTGCTACCCGTAGGCCTGAGCGGGGCCGCGCTGGTGTGGCTGGCGCTGCAGCGCCGCCGCGCCGCGGAGCGGGGCGCATGAACTTCCTCGCCCATGCGCTGCTCGCCGGCGAGGCGCCTGCGCTGGTCGTCGGCGGGGTGGTCGGCGACTGGATCAAGGGACCGCTGCCGGCCGGGCTGCCGGAGGATCTGGCACGCGGGGTGGCCCTGCACCGCGCCATCGACGTCTTCGCCGAGACCCATCCGGCCTTTTGCGCCAGCCGTGCGCGGGTGTCGGCGGCGCGCCGGCGCTACGCCGGGGTGCTCGTGGACATCTTCTATGACCATCTGCTGGCGCGCGACTGGCCGCAGTACCGGCAGGACCCGCTCGGCGCCTATTGCGCGACGGTGTACCGCCAGATCGCCGATCAGCTGCACCACCTGCCCGAGGGTTCGCGCCACGCGCTCGCGCTGATGGCGCGCGAGGACTGGCTGCAGTCCTACGCCGCGCTGGAGGGGATCGCCGACGTGCTCGCGCGCATGGCGCGGCGCGCGCGCCAGCCCAATCCGCTGGCGGGGGGCGAGGCCGAGTTCCTCGCCGCGGCGGAAGGCTTCGAGTGCGATTTCCGCGACTGGCTGCCGGACGCGCAGCGCTTCGTGGCCGCCTGGCTGGCGGCGCGATGAACGGTATCGGCCGGCTCCGCCCGGCGTACGGACACGGGATTGACGACGCATGAACAGAGGACTGCTTTTCATCGGCGCCCTCTCCGCCGCGATTGCGGTGGGGCTGGGGGCCTTCGGCGCGCACGGTCTGCGCGGCGTGCTCACGCCCGACATGCTGGCGGTGTTCGAGACCGGGGTGCGCTATCAGATGTATCACGCGCTGGCGCTGGTGGCGCTCGGCCTGGCGCGCCCGCTGGAGCGCTGCCGCCTGCCGGCGGTCGCCGGCGGGCTCTTCGTCGCCGGCACGCTGTGCTTCTCGGGCAGCCTGTACCTGATCACGCTCGCGGGCGCCAAGGGCATCGGCCTGGTCACGCCGCTCGGCGGGCTGATGCTGCTCGCGGGCTGGCTGGCGCTGGCGTTCGCGGCGCTTCGCTGCAGGCCGGCCCGGGGGTGAGCCGGCCGCAGGCGCCGCTCAGGTCAGGCGCACCTTGCGCGCGGCGAGCGCCTCGGTGAGGGTGGCGAACTCGCGCTTGCGATCGGCGCTGAGGCGGAAGAACACCCTGTTGTCCTGCACGCGGCCGCAGTAGCTGCGGATGATCACGCGCTCGATGCGCCGGGAATGCCGGGGTTGGATTCGACGGTCTTGATCGCGCCCGTGCCGGTGTCGTAAACGCCGGGCCGCTCCCTGAGTTCATACGGGTCGTCGATGGGGCGGTCGTTCATGAGCGGGTACTCCTCGAACGGATGGGGGTACGGCGCAAAGATAGCACCGCTTGCCGTGCTTTTTCAGCCGGGCGGCTCAGTGGAAATCCCGGCTCGGCGCCGCCAGCTCGCCGAGCAGCGCGGAGTGATCCACCACCCGGTTCGCCACCAGATGCACGACGCGCCCCTGGCGGCTGATCTGGCCGAACACGCCCATCAGCCGCGCGCCGAGCAGGATGCGGCGCTGCTGCTCGAAGAGCTCGGGGCGGACGATGACGTTGGTG
>JAREIX010000246.1 GCA_029286945.1 Thauera sp.
GCCTACGAGATGGAGCCGCAGATCGGCGAGATGATGGCCGACGGCAACGACGGCGAGTCGGTGCGCGACCTGTGGAGCCTGGCGCAGCCGCTCGAGGGCCTGTCGCGCAACGTCGGCATGCACGCCGGCGGCGTGCTGATCGCGCCCGGCAAGCTCACCGACTTCTGCCCGCTCTACATCGCCGACGGTGAGGACGCCACGCCGGTGTCGCAGTTCGACAAGGACGACGTCGAGGCCGTGGGCCTGGTGAAGTTCGACTTCCTGGGGCTACGCAACCTCACCATCATCGAGCTCGCGCTGGAGTACGTCGAGCGCATGACCGGCAGCCGGCCCGACCTGATGAGCCTGGGCTTCGAGGACCCTGCCGCCTACCAGATCCTGAAGGACGCCAACACCACGGCGATCTTCCAGGTCGAATCGGACGGCATGAAGAAGCTGCTGAAGAAGCTCGCGCCCGACCGCTTCGAGGACATCATCGCGGTGCTCGCGCTCTACCGCCCGGGGCCGCTCGGCTCGGGCATGGTGGATGACTTCATCCTGCGCAAGAAGGGCCAGCAGGAGATCGACTACTTCCACCCCGACCTGAAAGCCTGCCTGGAGCCGACTTACGGCGTCATCGTCTACCAGGAACAGGTGATGCAGATCTCCCAGATCATCGGGGGCTACACCCTGGGCGGCGCCGACATGCTGCGCCGCGCGATGGGCAAGAAGAAGCCCGAGGAGATGGCCAAGCACCGCGCCACCATCGCCGAGGGCGCCAGGCAGAAGGGCTACGACCCGGCGCTCGCCGAGCAGCTCTTCGACCTGATGACGAAGTTCGCGGAGTACGGCTTCAACAAGTCGCATACCGCGGCCTATGCGGTCGTCACCTACCACACCGCCTGGCTCAAGGCGCACCACTGTGCGGCCTTCATGGCGGCCACGATGTCGTCCGACCTGGACAACACCGACACCGTCAAGATCTTCTTCGAGGACACGCTCGCCAACGGCATCAAGGTGCTGCCGCCGGACGTCAACACCTCCGACTACCGCTTCGTGCCGGTGGATCGCAAGACGATCCGCTACGGCCTGGGCGCGGTGAAGGGCGTGGGCGAGCCGGCGGTGCGCGCGATCCTCGCCGCGCATGAGAAGGGCGGAGACTTCCGCGACCTGTTCGACTTCTGCGAGCGCGTCGACCGGCGCATGGTGAACCGCCGCGTGATCGAGGCGCTGATCCGCGCCGGCGCGATGGACACGCTCGTGGGCCACAAGGGCCTGGATCGCTCGCAACTGATGGCGACCGTGGCGCTGGCGATGGACGCCGCCGAGCAGGCCGCGGCCAATGCCATGCAGGGCGGGCTCTTCGACCTGATGCCGGAGGCCGCCGGCGCCGCGCCCGAGTTCGCGAAGGTCCGCCCGTGGAGCGAGCGCGAGCGCCTCAAGGAAGAGAAGCTCGCGATCGGCTTCTTCCTCTCCGGCCATCCGTTCAACGCCTTCAAGCCCGAGGTGCGCCGCTTCGTGCGCCGCACGCTGGCCCAGCTCGAGCCCTCGCGCGACATCACCATGCTCGCCGGCGTGGTGATGGAGCAGCGCACCAAGGTCGGCAACCGCGGCAAGATGGCCTTCGTGCAGATCGACGACGGCACCGAGCCGCGCGAGGTCACGGTGTATTCGGAGGTGCTCGAGGCCAGCCGCGGCAAGATCGTCACCGACGAGGTGGTGGTGATCGAGGCCAAGGTGAGCAACGACGACTTCTCGGGCGGCCTGCGCATCATCGCCGACCGCGTGCTGACCCTGGGCGAGGCGCGCGGCCGTTTTGCGCGCGCGCTGTCCTTGCGCATCAACGGCGAGGTGGGCGCGAGCGGCGGTGCGATGGCCGCCGCCGGCAAGCTGCAGACCCTGCTCGAGCCCTTCCGCGAAGGCGGCTGCCCGATCCGGGTCAGCTACCGCAATGCGAGTGCGGAGGCGGAGCTGCCGCTGGGGGATCAATGGCGGGTGCGGCTGGAGGATTCACTGCTGGAGAGCCTGCGCGAGTGGCTGCCGCCGGAGGCGGTCGAGGTGCTCTACCCCTGAGCCGGCGGCCCCGGGTTCACAGCGTCGCCTCCTCCCGATCGGCGCTGCATGCCGCGCAGGGTGCCGGCGGCTGCGCAAGCGGCGTGCCCCGTGCCCGCAGCGCCGCATCGATCAGGCTGAACACCTCGTTGCGGCAGATCGGCTCGCGGTCGTGCTGCGGCACCCAGTATTTCACCCGGTAGGTGATGCCCTGGGGACCATAGTGCAGGACCTGGGCGTCCGGCGGCTTGTCGCCGACGATGCTCTCCGCGCCCTGCAGGGCCTCCAGGATCAGGGCCTTGGCCACGGCCACCGGGAGGTCCACCGGCAGGGTGAGTTCGGCGTGGTCACGGTATTCCTTGCGCGGCGCGCTGAAATTGGTGATGCGCTGGCGCGAGATCTGGCTGTTGGGCAGGATCACGTAGGTGCTGTCGCGGGTCACGAGCCGCGTGGTCCGCCAGCCGATCTCCTGCACCCGCCCCTGCGCCAGGGTTTCGATCCGCACCCAGTCGCCCATGCGGAACGGTGCCTCGATGCCGAGCGCGATGCCCGACAGGGTGTCGGCGACGACGTTGCGGATGGCGAAGCCGAGCACGGCCAGCACCAGGCCCGAACCGGTGAGGATGCCGGACAGATCCTGGCGGAACAGCAAGGACAGGGCGACCAGCAGCGCGAGCGCGAACAGGAACACCCTGAACAGGTCGAGCAGGACCTTGGGCACCGGCCGTTGCCCCTTGCGCCGCTGCGCGAGCCGGGCCGCCACCAGCGCATGCACGAGGTGGGCGCCCGCGAACATCGCCAGGGCGATGGCGGCGTTGCGCAGCGGTTCGAGCCAGGCCTGCAGACCCGGGTCTGGCGGCAGCAGGCCGAGCAGCGGCTCGGCGAAGACCGCCGTCAGCACCAGCAGGGCGAGTCCGATCGCGGTGCGCAGCCAGGGCGCGAGCACGGGGGTGGGTTCGGGCGCTTTCATCTCGCCTCCAGTGCGGCTTCCGCTCCGCGGGCACCGGGGTGGCTCGGCCGGCCGGCCCTTGGACGGCCGCGCTGCGCACGAGGTCGGTGAGGAAAGCGGGGACCCGGGAGGCGGGTGGGGGGGCGGCGCATCGCTCCGGCGAATCGGAGGCGGGCGCCTTCAAGCAAGGCGAGATTCATGGCATGACCCTGTGAGATGGGAGAGGAAAGCACCCGAACGCCCCGGCCTGCCGATCAACGCCCTTGTCGGGCTATCGGTGCCGGGGCGGGACATGCGCCTGCACAAGGCGCATGACGGATCTCACTGAGTAGGTATGGCTCATCTCGATGCGGAGGCTGGGGATTCGGCCGGGGCCGTGGGTTGCCGGGTGGATGGCTGAATATTTATTTATTTCAGACACTTGCCATTATAGCAGGACCGCCGCCCGGTGGCCCGCAGTGGTCGGGACGCTCAGGCCGTCGGCCGCTGCTCGAAGCCGCTGACCGCCTCCACCTCGGTTTCGATCACCTCGACGCGCGACACCTGCGCCTTGGGCGGCCCCTGGTGCGCCCATGCGATGAAGGCCTCGACCTGGATGCGGCGGCCGACGGCGAGCGCCTCCACGCTGCCGTCGCTGCGGTTGCGCACCCAGCCCGCGAGGCCCAGCCGCGACGCCTCGGCCTGTGCGCTGGCGCGATACCGGACGCCCTGCACGCGGCCGTGGATCCTGAGCAGGCGGGCGATCGTGGGTGTTGCGCCGGCGTCGGGTCCTTCAGGCATAGGCGATCTCCGGTTCGCTGGCGCTCAGTTGCCGCGCGCGGGCAAGGGCCTCCTCGAGCGTGGCGGCGATGTTGTCGTCGCCGAGGCGGTCGAGGAAGCCGGAACGGAACACGATCGAGCCCGGCTGCGAGGCCAGCCGGCACAGGATCAGGTGGGCGCCGCGCTTGTGCAGGCTCCGATGCAGGGTCTGCAGGATGTCGAGGCCGGTGGTGTCGAGGCTGATCACGCGGTCCATGTCGAGGATCACCACGTCGGGGTGGCCGTCCTGCATCAGCAGCAGGTTCTCGAGCTTGTTGGCGGCGCCGAAGAACAGGCTGCCGGTGAGCTTGTAGGCGAGGATGCGCGGCGTGCCGTCGGCGCGCAGTTGGGTCTCGGCGCCCTCCAGCTCGGGCAGCGCGATACGCTCGATGCGGGTGAGGTCCGACATGCGGTACATGAAGAACAGGCTCGCCAGCACCATGCCGATCTCCACCGCGAGCGTGAGGTCGAACACCACGGTGACCAGGAAGGTGCCGAGCAGGATGGTGCGGTACTGCAGCGAATAGCGTGCCAGCTCGCGCGGCGCGAAGGCGTGCCATTCGCCCATGTTGATCGACACCATGACCACGATCGCCGACAGCGTGGCGAGCGGGATGTGGCTGGCCGCGGGGGCGAGCGCGAGCACGATCGCCAGCAGCACGCCGGCGTGGATCATGCCGGCGACCGGGGTACGGCCGCCGGTGCGGATGTTGGTGGCGGTGCGCGCGATC
>JAREIX010000247.1 GCA_029286945.1 Thauera sp.
ACCGTGGTGTGCTTCTACCTCGTCGCGCAGATGGTCGGCGCCGGCCAGCTCATCAAGCTGCTGTTCGGCCTCGACTACAACATCGCGCTCGTCGTCGTCGGCGCGCTGATGATGGTGTATGTGACCTTCGGCGGCATGGTCGCCACCACCTGGGTGCAGATCATCAAGGCCTGTATGCTCCTGGTCGGCGGCACCGCGGTCGGCCTGCTCGCGTTCAGCCAGTTCGGCTTCTCGTTCGACGAGCTGACCACGCGTGCGATGGAAGTGCACAAGCTGGGTGAGAAGCTGCTCAACCCCGGCAGCCTGCTCGCCGACCCGGTCACCGCGATCTCGCTCGGCCTCGGCCTGATGTTCGGTACCGCCGGCCTGCCGCACATCCTGATGCGCTTCTTCACCGTGACCGACGCCAAGGAAGCGCGCAAGTCGGTGCTCTACGCCTCGGGCATCGTCGCCTACTTCTTCAACGTCATCGCCATCATGGGCCTGTGCGCGATCATCATCGTCGGTCAGAACCCGCAGTTCTTCGAGGGCGGCCAGATCGGCGGCAAGGTCATCGGCGGCGGCAACATGATCGCCATGCACCTGGCCAACGCGGTCGGCGGCAACCTGCTGCTCGGCTTCCTGTCGGCGGTGGCCTTCGCGACCATCCTCGCGGTGGTGGCAGGCCTGGCGCTGGCCGGCGCGTCGGCGATCTCGCATGACATCTACTCGCGCGTCATCATGAAGGGCAAGGCCAACGAAGCCACCGAACTGAAGGTGTCGAAGTTCGCCACCATCGGCCTCGGCGTGGTCGCGGTGCTGCTCGGCATGGCCTTCGAGAAGATGAACATCGCGTTCATGGTCGCGCTCGCCTTCGGCGTGGCGGCTTCGGCCAACTTCCCGGTGCTGATCCTGTCGATGTACTGGAAGGGCCTCACCACCAAGGGTGCCCTGGTGGGCGGCTATTCCGGCCTCGTCAGCGCGGTGCTGTTCGTGCTGCTGTCGAAGTCGGTGTGGGTGGATGTGCTCGGCAACGCCTCGGCGATCTTCCCCTACACCCAGCCGGCGCTGTTCTCGATGCCGATCGCGTTCTTCATGACCTGGCTGTTCTCGACCCTCGACAGCAGCAAGGTGGCGGCGGCCGAAAAGGAAGCCTTCGAGGACCAGTACGTGCGCGCGCAGACCGGCGTCGGTGCCGCGACCGCCGCGTCGCACTGATCGATCCGCGCGGTTCCCTGAGCCGCGCCGCATCCCCAGCCCGCCCCGCGCAGCCGCGCCGGGCGGGCTTTTCGTCAACCGGCCGCACCGGGCGCTTCGTGATGACGGCGCCTTCAGTGCGTGCCCGCTCCCGATGGGCCTGCGGGGCATGGTCCCTCAGGCCGCGGTGATAGACTCGCAGGCCCGATTCTGGTTTTGCCTTCCGGCGGGACCTTCATCCCAAAGGAGTCGTCGTGCCTGTCAACGAACTGCTCGTCATCCTGCTGCTGATCGCAGCCAGCGCCTTCTTTTCCATGTCCGAGATCTCCCTCGCCGCCTCGCGCAAGATCAAGCTGCGCCTGATGGCCGAGGGCGGGCACGTCAACGCCCAGCGCGTGCTCGCGCTGCAGGACAACCCGGGCAACTTCTTCACCGTGGTACAGATCGGCCTCAATGCCGTGGCCATCCTCGGCGGGGTGGTCGGCGAGCAGGCGCTGTCGCCCTACGTCACCGAGCTGCTGCGCCCGCTCCACGACGGCCCGATGCTCGAGACCGCGGCCTTCATCGTCTCGTTCATCTTCGTCACCTCGCTGTTCGTGCTGTTCGCCGACCTGATGCCCAAGCGCCTGGCGATGGTGCAGCCCGAGCGCATCGCCGTCGCCGTGGTGCAGCCGATGCAGCTGTGCGTGTGGGTGTTCGCCCCGCTGGTGTGGGTGTTCAACGGCGCCGCGGACGTGATCTTCCGCTGGTTCAGGCTGCCGCGGGCGCGCACCGAGGACATCACCGCCGACGACATCATGGCGATGGCCGACGCCGGCGCGCAGGCGGGGGCGCTCTTGCGCCAGGAGCAGCATCTGATCAGCAACGTGTTCGAGCTCGATTCGCGCATCGTGCCCTCGGCGATGACCGCGCGCGAGAGCATCGTCTACCTCACCCTGTCCGAGTCCGAGGAGAGCATCCGGCGCAAGATCGCCGCGCACCCGCACGGCAAGTTCCCGGTGTGCGAGGACAGCATCGACAGCGTGATCGGCTACGTCGACGCCAAGGACATCCTGCCGCGCATCGTGCAGGGTCAGGACCTGTCGCTGCGCACCCAGCCGATCGTGCGCAAGGTGCTGATGCTGCCCGACAGCCTGAGCCTGTTCGAGGCGCTCGAGCGCTTCCGCGATGCGAAGGAGGACTTCGCGCTCGTGCTCAACGAGTACGCGCTGGTGGTGGGGCTGCTGTCGCTGCAGGACGTCATGAGCACCGTGATGGGCGACCTGGTGAGCCCCTTCCAGGAAGAGCTGATCGTGCGCCGCGACGAGCGCTCGTGGCTGATCGACGGCGTGACGCCGATCGAGGACGTCATGCAGGCGCTCGAGATCGACGTCTTCGAGGGTTTCCAGAACTACGAGACGGTGGCCGGCTTCCTGATGTACCGCCTGCGCAAGGTGCCCAAGCGCACCGACTTCGTGCTCTATGCGGGCTACAAGTTCGAGGTGGTCGACATCGACAACTACCGCATCGACCAGGTGCTGGTGACGCGCGAGGACGCGGCGGCGCCGGGTGCGGCCGCGGGCGCGGCCTGAGCGCTGCGGTTCAGGCGGCGAGGTTCAGGCGGCGAGGTTCAGGCGGCGAGGTTCAGGCCGCAGTCGAGCTGCGGGTGGCGGCGATGCGGGCGAGGGCCGCGCGTCCGCTGAGGATGTGCGTGCGCATCAGCGCCTCGGCGCGCGCACCGTCGCGCGCGAGCAGCGCCTGCAGGATGTCGCGGTGCTCGGCCAGGGACTGCTCCAGCCGGCCCTCGGAGAACAGCGAGTGGTGGCGGGAGAGCTTGATCACCTTGCGCAGGTCCTCGATCACGTGCAGCAGCCAGCGGTTGTCGCCGATCTCCTGCAGGGCGAGGTGGAAGGCCTGGTTGGCCTCGAAGAAGCCGTCGATGTCGGCCGCGGCCGCCGCCTGCTCGAGCTCGGCGTGGATGCTGCGCAGGCGGGCGAGGTCGGCCTCGCCGGCCTTGTGCGCCGACAGCCGCGCGCACTCGCCTTCCAGCAGCGACATCACCCCGAACACCTCGTCGAGGTCGCGCTCGGAGATCTCCGTCACGTAGCAGCCCCGGCGTGGCTTGAGCGTCACCAGCCCCTCGGCGGCGAGCACCTTGAGCGCCTCGCGCAGCGGCGTGCGCGAGATGCCGTAGTGCTCGGCCAGCGCCTGCTCGTCCACCCAGGTGCCCGGGGGGAGCTCGTGCGAGAAGATGCGCTGGCGCAGGCGCTCGGCCACTTCCTGGTAAAGCGCGATGGGGGCGATGCGGGTCGCGTTCATGGATCGGTTCGGGGGTGCAGGCCGGGGAGGATGGCAGTGGTGGGGGTGGCGCAGACTTGGCCGGCTGAGATCGTGCATGCAGCCGTTGCGTTCATAATTATGGATAAAGTATTATTTTACTGTTACGCAAGTCAACTTCCACGTGCGACGCGTCATGGGAGGCGCCGGCCCCGCGCCGGCGGATGAGAGAGGGGGCGCGTCGTGCTCTGGAGCGTCGACGGCCGTCCGTGGCTGCGGTCACGGACGGCGCAGTCGCCGCCACAGCTTGATTGTCCGCCACGGGCGCAGCGGCCTCGTGGTCCGATGCATCCGATACCGTGCCCGCCGTCCACAAGACCGCAGATTAAAGAGGTTTTTCATGTCGAACGCCAACGAGCCCGTCTATCCCCAGCCCGACCTCGAGGCCTGGAAGAAAGCCGCCGCCAAGCAGGCCCCCGGCGGTGATCTCGACAAGCTCAACTGGATCACGCCCGAGGGGCTGAGCGTCAAGCCGCTGTACACCCGGGCGGACACCGAAGGCCTGCAGCACACCGACACGCTGCCCGGCTTCGAGCCCTTCGTGCGGGGCCCGCAGCCCACCATGTACGCGGTCAAGCCGTGGACCATCCGCCAGTACGCCGGCTTCTCCACCGCCGAGGCCTCCAACGCCTTCTACCGCAAGGCGCTCGCCGCCGGCGGCCAGGGCGTGTCGGTGGCCTTCGACCTCGCCACCCACCGCGGCTACGACTCCGACAACCCGCGCGTGCTCGGCGACGTCGGCAAGGCCGGCGTGGCGATCGACTCGGTCGAGGACATGAAGATCCTGTTCGACAGCATCCCGCTCGACAAGGTGTCGGTGTCGATGACCATGAACGGCGCCGTGCTGCCCATCCTCGCCGGCTACATCGTCGCCGCCGAAGAGCAGGGCGTGAGCCAGGACAAGCTCTCGGGGACCATCCAGAACGACATCCTCAAGGAGTTCATGGTCCGCAACACCTACATCTACCCGCCGACGCCGTCGATGAAGATCATCGCCGACATCTTCCAG
>JAREIX010000028.1 GCA_029286945.1 Thauera sp.
GATCATGCTCACCGCCGCGGCGGCCATCCTGGCCATGGTGCCCTTGTCGCGCAGCACCTTCTTCGGGCCGATGGCGGTGGCGATCATGGGCGGGCTGACGGTGGCGACCGTGCTCACCATCCTGTTCCTGCCGGCGCTGTATGCGGCGTGGTACCGGGTGCGGCCGGACGCGGCGTGATGCCGGCGGCGGCGTGGTCGCCGCGTTCGCCTGGGGGCGGACGCGCGCGCCGGCTTTGGTGTAGCCTTCGCCCTTTTTCGCCCGCAGGGCGCCGGAACCGGGGATGACGCAGGCTGCGCCGCGAACGCGCTTCGATAGTGCCGGACTGGTCCGGGTGCTGGCCGAGCTGGCGGTGGCGGAGGTCGCCGATCCGAAGCAGGACCTCGCCGCGCGCCTGAGCGAATGGCTGGACCTCAAGGACGCGCTGGCCGTGTATGCGGCGCTGAATGCGTCCGCCGCCGAGCCCGCCGAGCCCGCCACGCGCGCGCTGCCGGCCGCGGCGCTGCGCGCTGAACTGCAGCGCGTGCGCGCGGCGCTGGCGGCCGACGCCGGGCAGGGCCTGCCGACGCCGCTGCCGCACGCCACGGTCGAGGCCGCGGCGGATTTTGCGCCCTTCCACCGGCATTACCTGGCGCAGCAGCGCGCGATGGCCGCGCGCATCGCGCCGCTGCGCGCGGCGGCGCGCACCGCGCTCGCCCGCCAGTCGCCGGCGCTGCGCCAGCTCGCCGCGCTCGACGCCGCGATGGAACAGGCGCTGGCGGCGCGCGAGGCCAGCCTGCTGGCGACGGTGCCGGTGCTGCTCGGCCGGCGCTTCGCGCATCTGCTCGCCGCGCACCGGGCGGCGTGCGCGGACGTGCAGGCGGACGACCCGGCGCGCTGGATGCAGCCGGGCGGCTGGCTCGCCCGTTTCTGCGCCGAGCTGCAGCGCGTGCTGCGGGCCGAGCTGGACCTGCGGCTGATGCCGGTGGCCGGCCTGCTGGCCGCAATGGACACGAACTCGACGGAAACCGAATGAACAGAAGCATGAGCGTGGCCGCCTTCCTCGTTGGCGCGGCCGTGGTGGGATGGGTGGGGGCGGGCTATGTCGGCCTCAGCCCGCTGGCACTGGGCATGACCGCGCTGATCGGCGCGGTCTATCTGGGCGGCGCCGTCGAGCTGTGGCGTTTCGATCGCGCCACCGCGGCGCTGCAGCGCGCGCTCGACACCATCCCGGCCGAGCTGGCCGATGCCGCCTCCTGGCTGCGCGCGCTGCCGCCCTCGCTGCAGAACGCGGTGCGCCTGCGCCTCGAGGGCGAGCGCGTCGGCCTGCCCGGGCCGGCGCTGGCGCCCTACCTGGTCGGCCTGCTGGTGCTGCTCGGCATGCTAGGCACCTTCCTCGGCATGGTGATGACGCTCAACGGCGCGGTGATCGCGCTCGAGACCACCACCGACCTGCAGACCATCCGCTCGGCGCTGGCGGCGCCGGTCAAGGGCCTGGGCGTGGCCTTCGGCACCTCGGTCGCCGGCGTGGCCGCGTCCGCCATGCTCGGCCTGATCTCGGCGCTGTGCCGGCGCGCGCGGCTGCAGACCTCGCAGGTGCTCGACGGCCGCATCGCCCGCGAGCTGCGCGACTTCTCGCTCGCGCAGCAGCGCCTGGATGCGTTCCAGGCGGTGCAGGAGCAGGCGCGCACGCTGCCGGCGCTGGTCGATGCCCTGCAGGCGATGATGGCGCAGATGGAGCGCCAGAACGGCGCCTTGCACGCGCACATCACGAGCGCGCAGCAGCGCTTCCACGACGAGGCGCGCGGCAGCTACGCGGCGCTCGCGGCCTCGGTCGACGCCTCGCTCAAGGATAGCCTGGCCGCGAGCGCCCGCCTCGCCGGCGAGACCATGCAGCCGCTGGTGGCCGACACCATGGCCGCCATCGCGCGCGAGACCACGGCGCTGCAGCAGCACGTGGCCGCGGGCGTGCAGGCCCAGCTCGACGGCGCCGCGCAGCGCCTGGATGCGGCGGTGGCCAGCGTGTCCGCCAACTGGGCGGCCGCGCTCGCGCAGCACGATGCGCGCAGCACGGCGCTCGCCGACCGCCTCGACGCCTCCTTCGCCACTACCGCCGGCAACGTCGCCGAGCGCTGGACGCAGGCGCTGGCCAGCCAGGAGCGCAGCGGGCAGATGCTTGCCAGCGCCCTGCAGGACAGCCTGCAGGCCTTCGCCGACACCTTCGCCGCGCGCTCGGCGACCCTCGTCGATCAGGTCGGCGCCACCGTCGCCGCGCTGCAGGCGGAACTCGCCGTGCGCGACGATGCACGCCAGGCTGCCCAGGGCGAGGCCCTGCAGGCGATGGCCGAGTCGCTGCGCAGCGACTGGCAGCAGATGGGCGCGGAGGCCGGCAGCCGCCAGCAGGCCGTCGTCGATCGCCTCGACGACACCGCGCGCGCGCTCGCCGAAAGCACCCAGGCGCAGGCCGCCCGCACCATCGAGCAGGTGGGCGCGCTGCTGCAGACCGCCGCCGAGGCGCCGCGGGTGGCGGCCGAGGTCATCGGCGCGCTGCGCCATGAGCTCTCCGCCGGCCTCGCGCGCGACAACGCCGCGCTCGACGAGCGCAACCGCATCATGGCGACCCTGCGCGAGCTGCTCGACGCGATCAACCACGCCTCGGCCGAGCAGCGCCAGGCGATCGACGCGCTGGTGGCGTCCTCGGCGTCGGCGCTCGAGCGCGCCAGCGCCGGCTTCGAGCAGCGCATCGAGGCCGAATCCACCCGCCTCGCCGACTCCGCCGGCCAGGTCGCCGGCGGCGCGGTCGAGGTCGCCAGCCTGGCCGAAGGCTTCGGCCTCGCGGTGCAGCTGTTCAGCGACTCGAATGCGCGCCTGATGGCCAGCCTGGAGCGCATCGAGGGCGCGCTCGACAAGGCGATGACGCGCAGCGACGAGCAACTCGCCTACTACGTCGCCCAGGCGCGCGAGCTGATCGACCTCAGCCTGATGTCGCAGCAGCGCATCGTCGACGACCTTCAGCAGCGGCCCGGCCGTGCCGCCGCGGCGGCGAGCGAGGGCTGAGCATGGACGACATGCACGGCGGCGATGGCGCGCTCGAGCAGTCGGCGCCGGCCTGGGGGGTGTTCGGCGACCTGATGTCGGGGCTGCTCGGCGCCTTCGTGCTGATCCTGGTCGGCGTCCTCGGCGTGCAGCTCGAGCTGGCGACCACGCTCGAGGCCGAGGTGCACAAGCGCCGCGTCGAGGAGCAGCGCCGCGAGGCGCTGGAGAAGGCGCTCGCGGTGCCGCTGGCGAGCGGCCGGGTGACGCTCGATGGCGGCCGCATCGGCATCAGCGGCAGCGTGCTGTTCGCGCTCAACTCGGCCGAGCTGCAGCCCGAGGGCCGGCAGCTGCTGCAGAGCCTGGTGCCGCCGCTGGTCGCCTATCTCGCCACCCGCGACGAGCTGCTGATGGTGAGCGGCTTCACCGACGACCGCCCGGTGCTCGACTCCAACCGCCGCTTCGCCGACAACTGGGAGCTCTCCGCGCAGCGCGCGCTGACCGTGACGCGGGCGCTGATCGAGGGCGGCATCCCGTCGTCCACCGTGTTCGCCGCGGCGTTCGGTGCCGAGCAGCCGGTCGCCTCCAACGCCGACGAGGCCGGCCGGGCGCGCAACCGCCGGGTCGAGATGGCGCCGGTGCCGCGCAATGGCGCCCAGGCGGCGAACACGGAGGCAGGCGCGGAGGCCGCGGGCGGATGAGTGCGCCGGCACGGCCCGGGGCGCTGGCCGGCGACGCGCTCGCGACCGGCTGCGAGGCCGGACTTGCGGCCGATTTCGAGGCCTTGCGGGCGACGGGCGCAGCGCGCCGCGATCCGGTCGGGGTGCGCGTCCTCGAGGCGATGCTTGGCCGGCTGCCGGGCCTCGAGGGTCCGGCGCGTACCGCCCTGCTGGCGCGCATCGAGCGTCGGCTGGCAGGCCTGCGTGCGCGTCTCGCACGGGCGCGCGACGAGGCCGGCGCGACCGCTGCGGTCGCCCGTGCGCCCGCAGCCGCAGGCGGGGCGCTCGGCGCTCTGCTCGAGCACATCGCGCACCAGGCCGGCGCACTGACTGGCGCCGGAACGACCGCCGCCGACGGCGCGGGCGGGGAAGCCGAAGGCACCGCCGGTTCGGCGGCCCCGGTGTCGGCGCCCGCCGCCGAGCTCAAGGCCCTGCGCCACTTCCGCAGCACCTGGTCGCGGCTCAGCCTCGAGCGCCAGCTGGCGCGCGCGCTCGCCCGGGCGCCGGACAATGCCGGGCCGCTCAACTCGCACTTCCTGGTGCTGCAGGCGCTGATCCGCATGCGAGACATCGCGCCGCAGTACCTGGAAGGCTTCATCGCCCATGTCGATGCGCTGTGGTGGCTGGAGCGCGCCGATCCCGGCCGCGCGCCGGCGCAACGCGGCGCCGCGCCCAGAGCGGGCGGACGGGGGGCGGACGCCGCCGGCACGCGCGGGGCCAGGCGCAAGACGCGCTGAGCGCCCGCGCCGACGCATGCGCCCGCGGCGCGGGATTGTCTGCCGTGGGCCCGGATTGCAGCGCAGCATCTGCGCTAGAATGACGCGGTTTTGCCCCTATGGACAACGCTATCAATTAGCGTGTGCTAATATTTCGCCGGGAGTCCCTGATGAACTTCGAGAAAGCGCGCTTCAACATGGTCGAGCAGCAGATCCGCCCCTGGGAGGTGCTGGATCAGGACGTGCTCGACCTCCTGATGACGGGGCAAGGTGCTGCAGGCGCTGCGCCTGGCGAAGTCGGACTCGGTGCTCGAGATCGGCACCGGCTCGGGCTACTTCGCCGCGCTGCTGGCCGCCCGCACCGAGTGGGTGCGCACGATCGAACTCGAGTCCGAGCTGGTCAAGCTGGCGAGCGCCAACCTCGAGCGCAACGGCGTGCACAACGTGGTCGTGGTGCAGGGCGACGGCGTCGGCGGCTGGGCCGAGCGTGCGCCCTACGACGCCATCGTGGTGTCCGGCGGCCTGCCCTTCGTGCCGCAGGCGCTGCTCGAGCAGCTCAAGGTCGGCGGCCGCCTGTTCGCCTTCGTCGGCGAGGCGCCGGTGATGAAGGCGCGCCTGATCACCTGCGAGGCGGCGGGCCGTTTCCGCACCGAGGACATTTTCGAGACCGTCGTGCCGATGCTGCGCAACGCGCCGCAGCGCGACGGCTTCAGCTTCTGAGGCCGCCATGCGCCAGATCAGTCCCGTCCAGCTCGCCGAGCGCCTGCACGATACGCAACAACCCGCGCCGCTGCTGCTCGACGTGCGTGAGCCCTGGGAGCTGGAGATCTGCCGGATCGACGGCTCGGTGGCGATGCCGATGGGCAGCGTGCCGGCGCGCGTCGACGAGCTCGACCGTGGCCGCGAGATCGTGGTGATCTGCCACCACGGCGGGCGCAGCGCGCAGGTGTGCATGTTCCTCGAACGCCAGGGCTTCTCCAATGTCATCAACCTGGCGGGTGGCGTCGCCGGCTGGGCGGCGCAGGTCGACCCACGCATGGCCCAGTACTGAGACCCGCCGCCCCCGATCGCGGAGAACACGATGAAGCGCATCCTGGCAATCTGTATCGCAGGTGTCTTTTCCGGCGGCGCGCTCGCCGCCGATCTGATGCAGACCTACCGCGATGCGCTCGCCAACGACGCCCGCTTCGCCGCTGCGCGCGCGCAGTACGAGGCCGGCCGCGAGAAGGTCGTCCAGGGGCGCGCCGGCCTGCTGCCGCAGGTCGGGCTGGCGGCGGACACGACGTGGACCGATCCTGACTACAAGCCCGACCTCGGCGGACGCAGCCAGTCGTTCAACAGCAACGGCTACGGTGTGCAGCTCACCCAGCCGCTGTTCCGCTGGCAGAACTGGGTGCAGTTCAAGCAGGGCGAGCTGCAGACGGCGCTCTCCGCAACCCAGTTCGGCCTCGCCCGCCAGGACCTCGTGCTGCGCGTCGCCGAGGCCTACTTCAACGTGCTCAACGCACAGGATGTGCTCGCTGCGGTGACCCAGCTGCGCACCGCGGCCGCCGAGCAGCTCGAGCTGGCGAAGACCAGCTTCGAGGTCGGCACCGTGACCATCACCGACGTGCACGAGGCGCAGTCGCGCTTCGATCTCGCCTCGGCGCAGGAGATCGCGGCGCAGAACCAGCTCGAGGTGGCGCGCCAGAGCCTGGCGCAGGTCATCGGCAAGCAGCCCGAACCGCTCGCCGGCCTGCGCGAAGGCGTCGCGTTGCAGCGCCCGCAGCCCGAGGCCATCGCCGACTGGGTGGCGGCGGCGGAATCCGGCAGCTTCGGTGTGCAGGCCCAGCAGCTGGCGCGCGAGATCGCCGCGCGCGAGGTCGAGCGCGCGCGCGCCGGTCACCTGCCGACCGTCGACATCGTCGCCAGCCATGGTGTGGATACGCGTCCGCAGGTCGCCGTCGACCGCGTCGAGGCGACCACCATCGGGCTGCAGCTGAACATGCCGCTGTATGCCGGCGGGCGGGTGTCCTCGGTGTCGCGCGAGGCGGCCGCGCTGCGCATGAAGGCCGACGCCGACCTCGAGGATGCCCGCCGCAGCGCTGCGCTGGCGGCTCGTCAGTCGTGGCTGGGCGTGACCAGCGGCCTGGCGCAGATCAGGGCGCTGGAGGCGGCGCGGGTATCGTCGATGTCGGCGCTCGAGGCCAACAAGCTCGGCTACGAGGTCGGCGTACGCATCAACATCGACGTCCTGAACGCCCAGACCCAGCTCGCCGACACGCTGCAGCAGCTGTCGCGCGCGCGCTACGACACCCTGCTCGCACAGCTGCGCCTGAAGGCGGCGGCCGGCACGCTCGGCGAGGACGACGTCGCCGCGATCAATGCCCTGCTGACACCCTGAGTACGCGCGCCGCGGCCCGGGTCGGGCGTGGGCCTCAGCCCGCAGCCGCGGCCGCCGGCTGCAGCTGCGCCAGGATGGCGACGCTGCGTGCCGTCGCGCCCTGATGGGTGGTGGCGAAGGCGCGGCCGGCGCGGACGAGCCGCGTGCGTCCTTCATCGTCGGCGAGCAGCGCGATCGCGGCGCGCATGCCGGCCTCGGCGTCCTCCGCGCGCAGCGCGGCGCCGGCGCGCACCGCATCCTCGGCGACGGCCTGGAAATTGAACGTGTGCGGACCGACCACCACCGGCGTGCCGACCGCGCAGGCCTCGATCAGGTTCTGGCCGCCGAAGGGCAGCCAGCTGCCGCCGATCAGGGCGACATCGGCGGCGGCGTAGTAGGCGAACATCTCGCCCATCGAATCCCCCAGCAGCACCCGCGTCGCGGCCGCCACCGCCGCGTCCTCGCTGCGGCGCTGCAGCGCGAGCTGGCGTGCGCGCACCCGCGCTGCGACCTCGTCAAAGCGCTGCGGGTGGCGGGGCACGAGCAGCAGCAGTGCGTCGGGCGGGGCGTGGCGGGCGAAGGCGTCGATCAGCAGCGCCTCCTCGCCCTCGCGCGTGCTGGCGGCGAGCACGACCGGACGCGCGCCGATGCGCGCGCGCAGGGTCTGGCCGAGGGCGAGCAGCTCAGGAGGGGGCGTGATGTCGAACTTGATGTTGCCGGTCACCGTCACCCGGCGGGCGCCGAGCTGGGTGAGGCGCGCGGCGTCGGCTGCGGTCTGCGCGCCGATGGCGCTGAGCGCCTTCATGGTCAGCGCGGTCAGCGCCGGCACGCGCGCATAGCGGCGCGCCGAGCGCTCGGACAGGCGCGCGTTGGCGAGCATCACCGGGATGCGGCGGCGGCGGCAGGCGGCGAGCAGATTGGGCCACAGCTCGGTCTCCATGATCACGCCGAACAGTGGCCGGAAGTGGCGCAGGAAGGCATGCGCGAAGCAGCCGAGGTCGTAGGGCAGGTAGGCGCGCAGCACGCGCGCCTCGTCCTTGAACAGCGCGTGTGCGGTGTCGCGCCCGGTGGGGGTCATGTGGGTGAGCAGCACGCTGTGCTCGGGCCAGCGCGCGAGCAGTGCGCGCACCAGCGGCTCGGCGGCGCGCGTCTCGCCGACCGACACCGCATGCACCCAGATCACCGCCAGCGGCGCCCGCACCCGGTAGCGCCCGAAGCGCTCGCCCACGTGCCGCAGATAGGCCGGCTGGCGGCGGGCCCGCCACAGCAGGCGCAGCAGCACCAGCGGCAGGGCGAGGATCCACAACAAGGTGTAGGGCAGGCGGGTCAGCATCGAGGCGGGATGGATCGCGACCGCGCAAGTATAAGCAGGATGAGGGGCGCACGCAGGGCGGCGCCCATGGATCACGCCCGCCGGGCGCTGCAAGAAACGCGTCACACGCCCGCTGGCGGCGTGCGTGCGATAATCCCGTCCGGTTTCCCCAAGGTCCCCCGTTCATGAAGATCCTCGTCACCGGTGCCGCCGGCTTCATCGGCATGCACACGTCCCTGCGCCTGCTCGCCCGCGGCGATGAAGTCGTCGGTCTCGACAACCTCAACGACTACTACGACCCCACGTTGAAGGAGGCGCGGCTGGCGCGTCTCACACCGCACGCGGGATTCCGCTTCGTGAAGATGGACGTGGCCGACCGCGCCGGCATGGAGGCGCTGTTCGCCGCCGAGAAGTTCGACCGCGTGATCCACCTCGCCGCCCAGGCCGGGGTGCGCTACTCGCTGCAGAACCCGCATGCCTACATCGACAGCAACGTCGTCGGCTTCATGAACGTCCTCGAGGGCTGCCGGCATGCGAAGGTGCAGCATCTGGTGTATGCCTCGAGCTCGAGCGTCTATGGCGGCAACACGAAGATGCCGTTTGCCGAGGCCGACAGCGTCGACCATCCGGTGAGCATCTACGCCGCCACCAAGAAGGCCAACGAGCTGATGGCGCACACCTACAGCCACCTATACGGCCTGCCGACCACCGGCCTGCGCTTCTTCACCGTGTATGGCCCGTGGGGGCGGCCGGACATGGCGCTGTTCCTGTTCACCAAGGCCATCCTCGAGGGCCGGCCGATCGACGTCTTCAACCACGGCCGCATGAAGCGCGACTTCACCTACATCGACGACATCGTCGAGGGCGTGATCCGCACGCTGGACCACGTCGCCGCGCCCGATCCCGCCTTCGATGCGCTGCAGCCCAACCCGGGCACGAGCGACGCGCCCTACCGCGTGTTCAACATCGGCAACCACGACCCGGTCGAGCTGATGGGCTTCGTGGCTGCGATCGAGGACGCGCTCGGCATGACGGCCGAGAAGAACTTCCTGCCGCTGCAGGACGGCGACGTGCCCGCCACCTACGCCGACACCGCCGCGCTCAATGCGTGGACCGGCTTCGCACCGGCGACCAGCGTGCGTGACGGGGTGGGGCGCTTCGTGGCCTGGTACCGCGAGTACTACCGGGTCTGATCCGGCGCGCCCGGCGGACGGCGATGGCCACCTACGCAATCGGCGACATCCAGGGCTGCTGGGCGCCGCTCGCGCGCATGCTGGACAAGGTCGCCTTCGACCCCGCGGCCGACCGCCTGTGGATCGTCGGCGACCTGGTCAATCGCGGCCCGGAGTCCCTGCGCGTGCTGCGCTTCCTGCGCGACCTCGGCGATGCAGCGCGCATCGTGCTCGGCAACCACGACCTCTATCTGCTGATGGTGGCGGCCGGCTTCAAGCGCCGCGACGGCGACGACACGCTGTTCCAGGTGCTGGAGGCGCCGGATCGCGACGAGCTGATCGACTGGCTGGCCTGCCTGCCGCTGTTCGAGGTGCATGGCGAGCATGTGCTGGTGCATGCGGGCCTGCTGCCGGGGTGGACGGTGACGCGGGCGCAGGCCCTGGCCGATGAGGTGCGGGTGGCGCTGGGCGGCGCGCGTGCGCGCGAATTCCTCCTCAACCTCGCCGGCAACCGGCCCGAGCGCTGGTCGGACGGGCTCAAGGGCTGGGACCGCCTGCGGGTGATCGTCAATGCGCTGACCCGGCTGCGCTTCTGCAGCGCCGACGGCCGCATGGACCTGCGCGCCAAGGGGGCGCCGGACAAGGCGCCGCCGGGCATGATGCCGTGGTTCCGCGTGCCCGACCGCTTCAGCCGCACCCACACCGTGGTGTGCGGGCACTGGTCGGCGCTCGGCTTCTATCGCGAGCCGGGCCTGATCGCGCTCGATTCGGGCTGCGTGTGGGGCGGCAAGCTCACCGCGATCCGCATCGAGGATGACGCGGTGTTCCAGGTCCCGGGCTGACGAGGCCCGCCGCGCCCGTGCGCAGGGTGCGGCGCGGGCGGCTGCGGCGGCTTCACGCCGGCGGCGTGGTGGTGCTGGCGGTGGCAGGCGCAAGGCCGAGCACGCCGGCGATCTCCGCATGCGCCCGGGCAGCCAGCGTGCGCCGATCGCATCCGCCGGCAGTGGCGATCGGCGCTGCCAACGTGACGCGCGCGATCGTGCGCGGCGCAGCGACGATGTTGGCGATGCATGCGCCCAGGCTCATCTCGCCGATGTAGGCCGGTGCGGCGCTGAAGTGGTCGTCGGGTGTGCGGTACTGCAGCGCCAGCGTCTGCACGGCGTGGCCGCAGGCGATGGCCGGTTGCAGCAGCGCGGCGTGGAAGTGCAGCAGCTGGCTGCCGTCGGTGGTCGTGCCTTCCGGGAAGATCGCCACGTTGCAGCCGGCGTCGAGCAGCGCGGCGGTCTCCCCGTTGATGATCCGGGCATGACCGCGGCTGCCGCGGCGCAGGAAGATGGTGTCGTTGCGCGCCGCCAGCCAGCCGATCACCGGCCAGCCGCGCACCTCGGCCTTGGACACGAAGGCCGCCGGGGCGAGCGCGTTGATGACGAAGATGTCCACCCACGAGACATGGTTGGCGACCAGCATGCAGCCGGGCACGACCGCCTCGCCGCGGGCGTCGAGCTCGATGCCGAGCACGCGCAGCATGCGCAGTGACCAGCGCCGGCGCAGGGCCTGGTGCGTGACGCGCGCGGTGAAGGGATACACCAGGGCGATGGTCAGCACGCCCTGCAGCAGGTGCAGCGCCAGGCGCAGATGGCGTCCGGCGCGCACGAGCGCGCCGTTGCGGGCGGGCGTCTGCGCTGCGCCGGCGCTCGCCGGCGGTGGCAGGCTGGCCGTTGCGGCGCAGGCGGTGGCCGGGTCCTGCGGGGACAGGGTGGCGTCGCGCGCGTTGGCGGGGTGGGCGGTGGGCTTCAGTCCTGGCGTCCCATGAAGTGGCGGGCGTAGCGCTCATCGACGCGAGTGATCGGCATCAGGATGGGCAGGTCCGCGGTGTTGAAATCGGGATCCCACGCCGGCTCGCCGCAGATCCACGCGCCGGCGCGAAGATAGCCCTTGATCAGCGGCGGCGCTTCCGCCTCGAGGTCGCCCCGCAGGCTGCCAAGCGGCAGCGGATGGCGCGGAAACACGTGGTACTCGAGCGGCGCGAGGTGCTTTTCGCGCAGGCGATTGTACAGGCTGGCGGCCTGGTGCCCGCCGTCGGCCATGCTCACCGAGGCGCAGCCGATCAGGTAGTCGTAGCCGTTCTCCTGCAGGTAGCGCGCCAGGCCGGACCACAGCAGCGCGATCACCGCGCCGCTGCGGTAGTCGGCGTCGATGCAGGAGCGGCCGATCTCCACCAGGCGGCTGCGCAGGTGCTGCAGCCGGGTGAGGTCGAATTCGTTCTCGGAGTAATAGCCGCCGACCTTGCGCGCTGCGGCCGGGGAGAGGATGCGGTAGGTGCCGACGATGCGCCCGGCGGCCTCGTCGCGCACGATCAGGTGCTCGCAGAAGGGATCATAGATGTCGCGATCGACGCCCGGCGTGCGGCTGGCGAGGCGGGCGCCCATCTCGTCGGCGAACACGCGGTAGCGCAGCTTCTGCGCCTCGAGGATCTCGGTCTCGCAGGTGGCGAGCCCGACATGCAGCGTGCGGGCCTTGCGCGCGGCGCCGTCCTGGCGCGGCTGGATGTGCTGGAGCATGGTCGTCTTCCGTGCTGTTCGGGTCGGGCCATTGTCGAAACCCGGCGTTGCGACGCAGTGACGCGCTGGTTACGATGCGATGACGCGCGGCTGGCCGGCGGACCGGCGCGCGCTGCAACCCGAGGAGGATGACCCGCATGACCGAATCCCACGCCGACGACAACTGCGTCTTCTGCCGCATCGCCCGCGGCGAGCTGCCGGCATCGCGCGTCTTCGAGGACGCGCACACGCTGGCGATCATGGACATCCAGTCGGTGAACCCGGGCCACATGCTGGTGCTGGTCAAGCCGCACCGCGCCAACATCTACGCGCTCGACGACGCCCTCGCCGGCGCCGTCTTCCGCACCGCGGCGCGCATGGCGCGGACACTCAAGCGGGCGCTCGGCTGCGAGGGGGTGACGCTGTTCCAGGCCAACGAGACGGCGGGCGCGCAGACGGTGTTCCATTTCCACATCCACGTGCTGCCGCGCTGGGAAGGCGACGGCATGGCGCTGGCCTGGCCGGTGAAGAACCCGCCGCGCGAGGCGCTGGAGGAGATGGCCGCCACGCTGCGCGGCGCGCTCGCGGCGGAGGGCTGAGCGGGCGCGGCGGGTGCGCTGCGGGCGCTGCGTATAATTGCGGCCTCGATCACCCACCGCCAACGCGCCCCCCACCCATGTCCATCCTCGTCTGCGGATCGGTCGCCTACGACTCGATCATGGTCTTTCACGACCGCTTCAAGCACCACATCCTGCCCGAGCAGATCCACATCCTGAACGTCTCCTTCCTGGTCCCCGACCTGCGCCGGGAGTTCGGCGGCTGCGCCGGCAACATCGCCTACAGCCTCAGGCTGCTCGGCAGCGATCCGCTGATCGTGGCGACGGTGGGCGAGGACGCCGGCCCCTACCGCGCGCGCCTGCGCGCGCTCGGCCTGCGCGAGGATTTCGTGCGCGAGGTGCCGGGGACCTTCACCGCGCAGGCCTTCATCACCACCGACCTCGACGATAACCAGATCACCGCCTTCCACCCGGGGGCGATGTTCCATTCCCACCTCAACGACGTGCGTACCGCGCTCGGGGCGGAGCTGGGCATCGTCTCGCCCGACGGCGCCGACGGCATGCTGCGCCACGCAGCGGGCTTCGCCGAGGCGGGCGTGCCCTTCGTGTTCGATCCGGGCCAGGCGCTGCCCATCCTCGGTAGCGAAGCGTTACTCAATTGCCTGCAACAGGCGCGCTACTGCACGGTCAATGATTACGAGGCCCGCCTGATGTGCGACAAGACCGGCCGCAGCGAGGTCGAACTCGCGCGCGAGGTCGAGGCGCTGGTGGTCACGCTCGGCGCAGAGGGGGCACGTGTGCATTGGCGCGGCGATGTGTTCCAGGTGCCGGCGGTGCCGGCGGAGGCGGTCGTCGACCCCACCGGCTGTGGCGACGCCTACCGTGCCGGTCTGCTGCACGGCATCGCCAATGGCTGGGACCTGCGCCGCAGCGCGCAGCTGGCCGCGGTGATGGGGGCGATCAAGATCGCGCATCGTGGGGGACAGAATCATCAACCGTCGCGGACGGACATTGCGTCCCGCTACCGCGAGGCTTTCGGGGAGGAACTCTGGTGAACGACAAGCACATCGACAGCCGTGGGCTGAAGCTGCGTGCGATGGCCGCCGCTGCGGTGGCGGTGCTGGTGCTAGGCGGTTGCGCCCAGGGCCTGGGTGGCGGGACATATTCGCGCACCGAGGCGCGGCGGGCGATGACGGTGCAGTTCGGCACCATCGAATCGGTACGCGGCGTGCAGCTCGAGGGCACCAAGACGCCGGTCGGCACGGTCGCCGGTGCCGCCGTGGGCGGCATCGCCGGCAGCACGATCGGCGGTGGTCGCGGCCAGGCTGTGGCGACGGTGATCGGCGCGGTGGCCGGTGGTCTGGCCGGTTCGGCGGTCGAGGAGGGGGCGACCCGCACACCGGGGGTCGAGGTCACGGTGCGTCTCGACAACGGCCAGTTCCTCGCCGTGGTGCAGGCGGACGAGGGTGAGCGTTTCCGCCCCGGCGAGCGCGTCCGCGTGCTGCGCGACGGCGGCACCACGCGCGTGTCGCGCTGAGTGGCGTCGGAAGACAGCCAGGCACGCGGACGGGACCCCAGGCGGGTCCCGTCCGCGTTTACGGATAGAAGGCGTAGATGCGGTAGCCGGTCGGCGCCAGCTCCTGCACCTGGAAGGGGAGCCGCAGCTCGATCGCCGTGCGGGCGGGAAAGGCTTCGGCGACCTCGTCGGCGCGCTGCCACTCCGCCGGCGCGAGCACGCGCCGCGAGATCGGCTTGTCGCCGGCGTCGGTGAGGGTGAGCTCGAGGTAGGGCCAGCGCTGGGGATACTCGGCGCGATTGTTCAGGGTGGCGTGGAGCAGGTAGTGGCCGGGCCTGCCGGGCTCGGCCTGCAGGTCCGAGGCTTCGATCGCGATCCGCTCGGCATCCTGCGGGTACGGCACCACGCAGCCGATCCGGGCGCAGGCTTCGGTGAGCAGCGGCCGCAGTCCGGGCAACTCGCGGGCGATCTCCGTGCGGTAGAGATAGACGGTCTGGGCGCCCAGCAACGCCGTCAGCGCGAGGGCCAGCAGCGAGCCCAGCACGCGCACGACCGGGTGGGTCCGGCGCGGCGCAGGGCCGTAGGCGGCGTCGAGGCGGGCGAGATCGGGCTCCTCGCGTTCGCTCGCCGGCGCTGCGGATTCGTCGGCGGGCGGTTTGGTCGACGGCCAGTCGGGCTCGTCGGCGAGTGGTTCGGCCGACGGCCAGTGGGGCTCCTCGGCGGCGGGCGCAGCGGTCGTCGTCGCGTCGAGGGTGATCGTCGGCACGGGCGGCGGCACGGCCGGGGCTTCGGGCAGGGCATCGATCGGCGGCGCGGGGCGCCTGCCGCTGCGTAGCACGCCGGGGAAAATCCTTGGCGGCGGAGTGTCTGCCATCGCGTGCGCGGCGGGCGGCGCCGGCGTGCGTGCCGCGGACCATTGAGGCTCGGGCTCCGGCTCGGGTTCGGGCACAACGGGTCGCGCCGGCGCGCGTGTGGCGGGGCGTTCGGGCTCGGGCGCACGGGGCCGCTCCGGCTCGGGTGCGGCAGGGCGTTCGGGCTCGGCTTCGTCAGGGATGCCGAATTCGAGCATCGACGTCCGCGGCGGACTGGCGGGTGGCGCGGGGCGCTCCTCCAGGATGAGGAGCGCCGGCGCGGGTGGCGGCGCGGTGGCCGGGCGCGGCTCCGCCTGCGTCTCGAGCGCATGCTCGAGGGCGTTGAAGGGATGGAAGCAGTGGCCGCAGCGCACCTCTCCCCGCCGCGCATGAAGCTGTTCGGGCCGCAGCCGGAACACCGTCTGGCAGGCGGGGCAGCGGGTCAGCATCATGGCCCGGGGCGGCGGCCTTCCAGGCGGATCCAGCCGTCGAGGCATGCGCCGACTTCGAGCGCGATGAACGGGGCCCAGGCCTCGATGACCTGTGCGGCCTGGGTCTCGAGCACCCCGGACAGCGCCACCCGTCCGCCGGCGGCGACGCGCGCGGCGATCGCCGGCGCCAGCACGCAGAGCGGATTGGTGAGGATGTTGGCGACCACCAGATCGAAGGTGTCGCCGAGCGGTACGGCCGAGTGCTGCAGACGCATCGCGGCGTGGTTGCGCGCGGCGTTGTCGCGCGCGGCCTCGACCGCCTTGTCGTCGATGTCGATGCCGAGCACCTCGCCGGCGCCGAGCTTGGCCGCGGCGATGCCGAGGATGCCGGAGCCGCAGCCGTAGTCGAGCACGCTGCAGCCCGGCGTTACCGCGTCGCACAGCCATTCGAGGCAGAGGCGCGTGGTCGGGTGCGAGCCGGTGCCGAAGGCCATGCCCGGATCGAGCTCGATGTTGATCGCGCGGGGGTCGGGGGCGTCGTGCCAGGACGGTACGATCCACAGCCGGTCGGTGATCCGGATCGGGTCGAACTGGCTCTGCGTCAGCTGCACCCAGTTCTGCTCGGCCACTTCGGTGGTCGAGAACGGCGGCGCGGCGTCGAGCCCCGCGGCGTGGCTCGCTTCGGCGAGCGCCGCCTCGAGCTCGGCGGGCCCGGTCCCGCCATCGAACAGCGCGATCACGCGGCTATGGTCCCACAGCGCGGTCGGCAGGTGGCCGGGTTCGCCGAACTGCGGCTTTTCGGCGTCGGTACCGGCATCGGCATCCTCGATCGACACCGACAGCGCGCCGGCCTCCATCAATGCGTCGGAGAGGGCCTCGGCCTTGTCGGCGTCGGCGTGCAGGGTCACCGAGATCCACATGGCGCGCTCAATCGTGCACTTCGTTGCGGTCGGCCAGCTTGTGCTCCAGATAGTGGATGCTGGTGCCGCCCTCGTTGAAGCGCGGATCCAGCATCAGGGTCTGGTGCAGCGGGATGTTGGTCTTGATGCCCTCGACCATCATCTCGGACAGCGCGATGCGCATGCGGCGAATGGCCTGCTCGCGGGTGTCGCCATAGGCGATCAGCTTGCCGATCATCGAGTCGTAGTGCGGCGGCACCGTGTAGCCGTTGTAGACGTGCGAGTCGACGCGGATGCCGGGACCGCCCGGCGTGTGCCAGTTGCTGATGCGCCCAGGCGAGGGAGTGAACTTGAACGGGTCCTCGGCGTTGATGCGGCATTCGACCGCATGGCCGCGGAACTCGATGTCGCGCTGGCGGAACCACAGCTTCTCTCCGGCGGCGACGCGGATCTGCGCCTGGACGAGGTCGATGCCGGTGATGAACTCGGTCACCGGATGCTCGACCTGCAGCCGCGTGTTCATCTCGATGAAGTAGAACTCGTCGTTCTCGAACAGGAACTCGAAGGTGCCGGCGCCGCGATAGCCGATCTTGCGGCAGGCCTCGGCGCAGCGCTCGCCGACCTTGGCGATCAGCTTGCGGTCGATGCCGGGGGCGGGCGCTTCCTCGATCACCTTCTGGTGGCGACGCTGCATCGAGCAGTCGCGTTCGCCCAGATAGACGGCGTTGCCGTGCTGGTCGGCGAGCACCTGGATCTCGACGTGGCGCGGGTTCTCGAGGAACTTCTCCATGTACACCACCGGGTTGCCGAAGGCCGCCTGGGCTTCGGCGCGGGTGGTGGTCACCGCGTTGAGCAGCGCGGCCTCGGTGTGCACCACGCGCATGCCGCGCCCACCGCCGCCGCCGGCGGCCTTGATGATCACCGGGTAGCCGATCGAGCGCGCGATCTTGACGATCTCCTTCGGCTCGTCGGGCAGGGCGCCGTCGGAGCCGGGCACGCAGGGCACGCCGGCGGCCTTCATCGCGTCCTTCGCCGACACCTTGTCGCCCATCAGGCGGACGGTGTCCGGGCGCGGGCCGATGAAGACGAAGCCCGACTGCTCGACGCGCTCGCCGAAGTCCGCGTTCTCGGACAGGAAGCCGTAGCCGGGGTGGATGGCCTCGGCGTCGGTGACCTCTGCCGCCGAGATGATGGCCGGCACGTTGAGGTAGCTCTGCGCCGACGGCGGCGGACCGATGCAGACGGACTCGTCGGCCAGGCGGACATACTTGGCCTCGGTGTCGGCGGTCGAGTGCACGGCGACGGTCTTGATGCCGAGCTCCCTGCAGGCCCGCAGGATGCGCAGGGCGATTTCGCCGCGGTTTGCGATCAGGATCTTCTCGAACATGGGTGCGCTCAGTCGATGACGAAGAGGGGCTGGCCGTACTCGACCGGCTCGCCGTTCTCGACCAGGATGGCCTTGATGACGCCGCTGGCGTCGGCTTCGATCTCGTTCATCAGCTTCATCGCCTCGATGATGCACAGGCGGTCGCCCTCGGCGACGGACTGGCCTACCTCGACCAGCGGCTTGGCGCCCGGTGCGCTGGCGCGGTAGAAGGTGCCCACCATCGGCGACTTGACGATGTGGCCCTCGGGCAGGGCGCTGGCGCTCTCGGCGGCCGGCGCCGCAGCGGCCGGTGCCGGTGCCGCGGGCGCTGCGGCGGGCACCTGAGCGTAATAGGTGGCCGGTGCGGCGGCCACGTGCTTGGCGATGCGGACCTTCTCCTCGCCTTCGGTTACCTCCAGCTCGGAGATGCCCGATTCCTGGACGAGGTCGATGAGTTTCTTGAGCTTGCGCAGATCCATTTCATTCTCCGGACATGACCGCGTGATCGTCGGGAAGCAGGCGGTCGGGGGTGATCGATGTGTTTGGGTCGCCTCGTCAGGGACGCGCGGACACGGCCGTGCGTGCTGGCGGACGCAGGTCGGTGCAGCGGCACGGTTCGCGCCGCGAGGCTTCGATGAGTCGATTCGAGAGGAGGGCAAGGCGCGGAGCCGAACGCGAGTCAGCATGCGGCACGAGCACGCCCTGCGCCGCCAAGCATCCGTTCCGCCCGCCCCGCGCGGCGCGCCAAGGCGTCGCAGGGATGAGCCGGAACGAGCTTTTTGGCTGCTTCATGTCGGCAAGTTTGCCGCACTACGCTGCATTTTGTCCACTTTTGGCTTCGTGGACTAGGCGCTGTGCCAAGCACCCGTGCCGTGGTGATGCGCGGATTCTGCGCCCGCTGCCGGATCGCGGCAAGGGGCGGCAAGGTGCCGGAATGCGCTTCTGCGTCGCGACCGCCGGCGGCCTCCGTGCCGGCTTGCGCGCGCCGGAGACCTGTCAGGCGTGCTCGTCCGGGGCTTCGGCGCCGGCGGGCGAGGCGAGCAGGGCCTCGACCTGCGCCAGGCGCGCACGCTCCTGGCCACGGCGGATCGTCCGCTCCGCCGTCGAGGGGTAGATCGACACCTTCACCGGTACCTCGTCCCAGTCGAAGCTCAGGATCGCCTCGGGCGTGTGCGGCGCCGGCCGCCGCGGCTCGCGGTGCTCGTAGGGGAAGTCCTGGTTGAGGAAGAAGATCTCCACGTCCTTGGCGCTGTCGGGGAAGATCTCGATCTCGAGTTCCGAGTAGCGCCCGGCCGTGCCGTCGAGTGCGCCGCCGGTGAGGTAGGGCCGGAAGGGCTCGAGCATGCGCATGACCTCGACCGCCGCCGAGCGCATCTCGACCAGCCGCTCGGCCTGCTCCTCGTCCTGGTAGAGCGCCTGCCAGGCGCGCAGCTCGGCCTCGATCTCGCTGTTGTTGGGCAGCGCGTCGGCCTCGGTGGCGCCGAGCTGGCGCGCGGCCTTGCGCTTGGCGAAGCCGAAGTCGCTGATGCCGTCCTCGGCCATCATGCGTGCCGCGAGCGCGGCGATCTCGCGCCGGAGGCTGGCGCTGCGGGACACGTGAGCATGTGAGGGCATGATGAGGCTCGGGTAGAATGCCGGGCCATTCTACACGGGCCGGTTTCATGCGGATGACGGCCCTCCGAGCTCGAGTTCCACATGCACATTCACATCCTGGGTATCTGCGGCACCTTCATGGGGGGCGTCGCGCTGCTGGCGCGCGCGGCCGGGCACAAGGTCACCGGCTGCGACGCCAACGTCTATCCGCCGATGAGCACCCAGCTCGAGGAACAGGGGATCGGCCTGGTCGAGGGCTACGACGCCGCGCAGGTCGATCTGGCGCCGGACGTGTTCGTGGTCGGCAACGCCGTCTCGCGCGGCAATCCGCTGCTCGAGGCCATCCTCGACCGCGGTCTGCCCTACGTGTCCGGGCCGCAGTGGCTGGCCGAGCACGTGCTGGCCGGGCGCTGGGTGCTGGCGGTGGCAGGCACGCATGGCAAGACGACCACGACCTCGCTGCTGGCCTGGATGCTGGAGGACGCGGGGCTCAACCCGGGCTTCCTGGTCGGCGGCGTGCCGCAGAACTTCGGCGTGTCGGCGCGGCTGACCGAGTCGCCCTTCTTCGTCATCGAGGCCGACGAGTACGACACCGCCTTCTGCGACAAGCGTTCGAAGTTCGTGCATTACCGCCCGCGCACCGCGATCCTCAACAACCTCGAGTTCGACCACGCCGACATCTTCGCCGACCTGGCGGCGATCGAGACGCAGTTCCATCACCTGGTGCGCACGATCCCGGCGAGCGGACGTATCGTCGCCAATGGCCGCGAGGACAGCCTCAGGCGCGTCGTCGCGCGCGGCTGCTGGTCGGAGCTGGAGTGGTTCAACGATGCCGCGCAGTGGTCGGTGACGACCGGGGCGTCGGAGGCCGAGGCGGTGTTCAGCCTCGGCGGCGTGGAGCAGGGGCGGGTGGCGATGCCGCTTGCCGGCAGCCACAACCGCGAGAACGCGCTCGCCGCGATCGCCGCCGCGCGCCATGTCGGCGTCACCCCGGCGCAGGCGATCGCCAGCCTGGGACGCTTCCAGGGCATCAAGCGGCGGCTGGAGCTGCGCGGCGTCGTTGACGGGGTCAGCGTCTATGACGACTTCGCCCATCACCCGACCGCGATCGCGCTCACCGTCGGCGGCCTGCGCCGGCGCGAGCCGGCCGGGCGCATCCTGGCCGTGCTCGAGCCGCGCTCGAACACGATGAAGCTCGGCGTCATGAAGGCCCAGCTGCCGGCCAGCCTCGGCGAGGCGGACGCGGTGTTCTGCTACGGTGCCGGACTGGGCTGGGATGCCGGCGAGGCGCTGGCGCCGCTCGGTGCGCGCGCACGCGCGTACGCTGCGCTCGATGCGCTGGTGACGGACGTCGTCGCCACTGCGCGCGCGGGCGATCACATCCTGGTGATGAGCAACGGCGGCTTCGGCGGCGTGCATCAGAAGCTGCTCGACGCACTCGCCGCGCGCTGACGCGGCCCGCCGCCGCGGGGCGGGCTGGCGGCTGACGGACCGCCCTGCGTGGGGCTGGCCGGTGCGGCTTACTGGCGGCGTGCGCCGGTCGGGTTGTCGAGGCGGCGCGCGTCCTCGTCGCTGATGTATTCGAACACCCGCACCACCTTGCGCACCCCCTTGCTGGTGCGCGCGACTTCGGCGGCGGCGTCGGCCTCGGTGCGGGTGACGATGCCCATCAGGAACACCACGTTGGCCTCGGTGACGACCTTCACGTTGTGCGCCGAGAAGCGTCCGGCATCGACGAAGCGGGCCTTGACGTTGGAGGTGATCAACGCATCGTTGCCACGGGCGGTCAGCGCGGAGTTCGGACCGACCACGACCTCGTTGATGACCCCGCGCACATGCTCGACCCCGGCGACGATGCCGTCGAGCTGGCCGCGCACGGTGTCGCTGGGCACCTCGCCGGTGAGCAGGACGTTGCGGTTGTAGGACGTGACGTTCACGTGGACGCTGTTGCCGAGGCGCTCGCTGATGCGGTTGGACACCTTCCACTCGATGCTCTCGTCCTCGACGTAGGTGCCGCTGGTGCGGCGGTCGGAGACCATGGCCGCCCCCGCGCCGACGCCGGTGGCGACGACCGGGAAGCAGCCCTGCACCAGCGGCAGCAGCGCCGCCGCGCCAAGGCCGAGCAGCAGGCTGCGGCGCGAGGCACGCGCGCGTTCCGGGGTGCTTGCGATGCTGGAGATAGGGCGCAGGGTCTTCATCAGTCTTCCACTCCGAGTAACAGACAGTCGATACCGTCGCACAGGCAATGCAGGATCAGCAAGTGCAGTTCCTGGATGCGCGCGGTGCGATCGGCGGGGGCGCCGAGCAGGATGTCGCCCGGTGCGAGGGCCTCGGCGATGCGACCACCGTCGGCGCCGGTGAGGGCGATCACCCGCATGTCGCGTTCATGGGCGGCGGCGATCGCGCCCAGCACGCGCGCCGAGCCGGGGTTGGTCGACAGCGTGACGAGGATGTCGCCCGGATGGCCGAAGGCCGCGATCTGGCGTGCGAAGAGGGCCTGGGGATCGAGCTCCGCCGCCACCGGTGCCAGCGTCGAGGTGTCGGCGCTGAGCGCCAGCGCGGCGAGCGCCGGGCGTTCGAGCTCGAAGCCATTGACCAGCTGCGCGGCGAAGCGGCGCGCGTCGCCGGCCGACCCGCTGCCGCCGCACACCAGCACCTTGCCGCTGTCGAGCAGGCTCGCGGTGATGAGCTCGACCGCGCCGGCGATCGGCGCGGCGAGCAGCTCGAGCGCCTCGAGCGAGGCGCGCATGTTGTCCTCGAACTGGTGCGAGATGCGGTCGATGAGATTCATGCGGGTCGGGTCGGCTGCAGGGCGCTGGAGTCTAGCATGGCGGGTCAACCGGCATCGAAGGCGCCCGGTAACCAAGTGATTCGGTCCGCATCGAGGGCGTCGAGCAGCACCGCGTCGAAACGGCAGGCGGCGCCCGCGAAGCGCCGCCCGGCGCCGCCGAGCCACCACTGGGCGGCGATCAGCACGCGGCGGCGCTTGGCGGCGGTGATGCTCTCGGCCGCCCCGCCGTAGCGCAGGTTGCTGCGCAGGCGGACCTCGACGAACACCACGTGTGCGCGATCGAGGCAGATCAGGTCGACCTCGCCGCCGCGGCAGCGCACGTTGCGGGCGACGATGCGCAGCCCGCGCGCGGCCAGGTGCGCCGCGGCGAGGGCCTCGGCGGCGGCGCCGCGCGCTTGCGCCGGCGTCCGGCGTGCGCCGATACTGTCGGCCCCGTCCGCGGCAGTCGCGGACGCAGACCGTCCCCCGCCCGCCCGTCCGGGGCTTGCAGCGCGCGCGGCTCGGCGCCGAGCCGCAAAGTCGAAGTCATCCATGTCTGCCACCGTCTCCCTTCCCGATCGTCCGCTCTCTAGTACGCCGTCATTGTATGTGGTGGCGACGCCGCTCGGTAACCTGCATGACATGACGCTGCGCGCGCTCGCCGTGCTCGGCGCGGTCGACGTGGTCGCGGCCGAGGACACCCGCCACAGCCAGCGCCTGCTCGACGCCTACGGCCTCAAGGTGCGCATGACGGCGGTGCATCAGCACAACGAGCAGGCGGCGGCGGGGCTGCTCATCGAACATCTGGTCGCGGGGCGCCATGTGGCGCTGATCACCGACGCGGGCACGCCGGCGGTCTCGGATCCCGGCGCGCGCCTGGTTGCACGCGTGCGCGAGGCCGGTCATCCGGTGGTGCCGCTGCCCGGGCCCTGCGCCGCGGTGGCGGCCCTGTCGGTGTCGGGCTTCGCCGAGGGCGGCTTCCGTTTCGTCGGCTTCCTGCCCGCCAAGGGCGGCGCGCGGCGGGCGGCGCTCCTGGCGCTGCGCGACGAGCGCGACGCGATGGTGTTCTACGAGGCGCCGCACCGCATCCTCGAGTGCATCGCGGACATGACCACGGTCTTCGGGGGCGCGCGCGAGATCCTGATCGCGCGCGAGATGACCAAGCTGCACGAGCAGATCGTGCGCATGCCGCTCGCCGCCACCGCGGACTGGTTCGCCGCCGACGCCAACCGGATGCGTGGCGAGTTCGTCCTCGTGCTTGCGGGGGCGCCGGCCGGGGAGGGGCTGGATGCCGAGGTGCTGCGCGTGCTCGACCTGCTGCTCGCCGAGCTGCCGGTGAGGACGGCGGCGAGCCTTGCCGCCGAGATCACCGGCGCCCCGCGCAAGGCGCTCTATGCGCAGGCCCTCGCCGCCCGCCGCGAGGAGCCGGACGCGGGGTGACCGAGGCCCGCCGGCTGTGGCGGCAGGCGGCCGAAGGCGGGCCGGAGCGCCTATAATCCCGGGTTCCAACGAGGACCCGCTCCATGCAATCGATTACCCTTGTCCGCCCCGACGACTGGCACCTCCACGTGCGCGACGACGCCGCGCTCGAGGCGGTGGTGCCCCATACCGCCGCGCGTTTCGGGCGCGCGCTGATCATGCCCAACCTCAAGCCGCCGGTCACCACGACCGCGCAGGCGCTGGCCTACCGGCAGCGGATCCTGGCCGCGGCGCGCGGCACCGGCTTCCAGCCGCTGATGAGCCTGTACCTCACCGACAACCTGCCGGCGGACGAGATCGATCGCGCCCGCGACAGCGGTCACGTCATCGCCTGCAAGCTCTATCCGGCGGGGGCGACGACCAACTCCGACGCTGGCGTCACCGCGATCGACAAGGTCTATCCGGTGCTCGAGCGCATGGAGAAGCTCGGCATGGTCCTGTGCGTCCATGGCGAGGCGACCGGCGCCGATGTCGACGTGTTCGACCGCGAGCGCGTCTTCATCGAGCGCACCCTGTCGCCGCTGGTGCGCCGCTTCCCGGGGCTGAAGGTGGTGTTCGAGCACATCACCACCGCCGAGGCGGCGCAGTTCGTGCGCGCCGCCGGCGCCAACGTGGCGGCGACGGTGACCGCGCATCACCTGCTGCTCAACCGCAACGCGATGTTCGCCGGCGGCATCCGGCCGCACCATTACTGTCTGCCGGTGCTCAAGCGCGAAACCCATCACGAGGCGCTGGTGTCCGCGGTCACCTCGGGCAATCCGCGCTTCTTCCTCGGTACCGACTCCGCGCCGCATGCGCAGAGCACCAAGGAGAGCGCCTGCGGCTGCGCCGGCTGCTACACCGCGCACGCCGGCATCGAGCTCTATGCGGAGGTCTTCGATGCGGCGGGCGCGCTCGACCGTCTGGAAGCCTTCGCCAGCCTGAACGGCCCGGCGTTCTATGGCCTGGCGCCGAACGCCGACACCATCACGCTGCGCCGCGAGGCCTGGGGCGTGCCGGCGAGCTACCCCTATCTCGGCGACGACCCCCTGGTGCCGCTGCGCGCGGGCGAGCAGGTGGCGTGGAAGCTGGTCGCGTCGGGAGTGGGCGCGTGATGCGCGCGAGGCGGGCGGCGCGCGTGCTCGCCGCGGCCGCGCTGCTGGGCGTGCTCGCGGGCTGCGAGAACAGCGCTACCTCGTACATGATCGACGGTAGTCAGCATGCGCTGATCCTGGTGCGGGAGCAGAAGTTCTTCTGGGACGACGAGCTCGGTCAGGCGGTGGTGGTGTCGCGCCTGCCGGCGTGCCAGAAGCGCGTCCGCATCCATCCGGGGGCGGTGGACCTGGTCGAGATGAAGGTCTACACCGCGGGTGACGGCCTGTGGGCGCTGCATCAGGGCAGCCGCTGGTACCTCGCCGGCACCGAGGAGTGTCGCCTGCAGGACTGGGACAACCCCGGCAACCAGCCGCCGGGCAAGCTGGTCGGAAGCTTCGTGCTCAAAGACGGTGCCCCAGCCTTCGTGCCGGCTCCAGCGGCAAACTGAGCCGGACGGTGGCGCGCCGACCTGCGTATAATCGTCGGCGGGAAGTTCGCCAGGCAGTCGCTGCGCGCCATGTCGCGCGTGGAGGAAAGTCCGGGCCCCGCAGAGCAGGATGCCGGCTAACGGCCGGGCGCCGTGAGGCGACGGAAAGTGCAACAGAGAGCAGACCGCCGATGGCCGCGAGGCGGCAAGGCCTCCCTCCTGAAGAGGAGGGCGTTCCGCGGTACGAGAGTGCCGCTGGGACGGGAGGCTGGCGCGCAAGCGCCAGCGGCCGGCGCGGCGAACGCCGCGTCGGCCGGCACAGGCAAGGGTGAAACGGTGTCGTGGCGTGCGCAAGCGCGGCGCGGGCCGGTGCGAGAGTGCCGGCGGGTAAGAGCCCACCGCAGGACTGGCAACAGGACTGGCACGGTAAACCCCATCCGGGGCAAGGCCAAATAGGGGAGCATCGGCGTGGCTCGCGTCGCTCCCGGGTAGGCTGCTAGAGCGTCACGGTAACGTGTCGCCCAGAGGAATGACTGCCCGATGTCGCCGGCTCGCCGGCGGCGTTCGACAGAACCCGGCTTATCGGCGAACTTCCCCACTTCCCCACACCGTTTCATCCTCGCGGCCCCTCGTCCGCGGTCCGGCGCTGCGTTTCTGCGTGCCGGCGGTCCGGCCGCAGCGCCGTTTTGGGCCCGATTTCCCACTCTCTCCCACTTCGGCCTTCGCCGCGCCCGGGTTCGCGCAACGCGTGAGCCCGAATTGCCATCGTCCTTGATTTTTCAGGATTTATTGCCTTGCCGGTGTTGTGACATAAGTCATTGTGTCACAACGAGATTCCGCTCGAGCTGCCTTGACCGGGCATTGCCTTTCCACTAAAGTGGGTTTAAGTGGAAAAAAGTGGGGAAAAGTGTCATTCAGATGCTTTTCCGATGCCGTCAGGGGGGACGATGTTCCAGGGAGCCACCGCGCTCAATCTCGATGCCAAGGGTCGCCTTGCGATTCCGGCGCGGCATCGTGACGCCCTGGCCGTCGACAACGGGCAGATCGTGCTGACCGCCCATCCTCATGGCTGCTGCCTCGTCTATCCCGTTCCGGCCTGGATTCCGATTCGCGATCAGGTGCTCGCGGCGCCCGGCCTGGACCCGCAGTCCGCGATGTTCAAGCGCCTGCTGGTGGGTTTCGCGCAGGACGAAACGCTCGACGCCGCCGGCCGCGTGCTGGTCGCGCCGTCGCTGCGCAAGTTCGCCAAGCTCGACAAGCAGGTGTGGCTGATCGGGCAGGGTACGCATTTCGAGCTCTGGTCCGACGAGGGCTGGGAGAAGCAGCAGGAGGCGATGCTCGACCTGGTCAATACCGGGTTGCCGCCCGGGTTCGAGAGCCTGGCGCTGTGAGTGCGGCGCAGCAGCATGTCAGCGTCCTGCTTGCCGAGGCAGTCGACGCGCTCGCGATCCGTGCCGACGGCATTTATGTCGACGGCACCTTCGGGCGCGGAGGGCACAGCCGGGCGGTGCTCGAGCGGCTCGGGCCGGCGGGGCGACTGATCGCATTCGACCGCGACCCGGCGGCGATCGCGGCAGGGCGGGCGCTCAACGATCCGCGGCTGACGCTGGTGCATTCGGCCTTCAGCGCGCTCGACGCGGAGCTCGAGCGCCTCGGCGTGGTGGCGGTGGATGGGGTTTTGCTGGATCTGGGGGTGTCGTCACCCCAACTGGACGATGCGGCGCGGGGCATGAGCTTTCGCTTCGACGCCCCGCTCGACATGCGCATGGACACCAGCCGCGGGCAGACCGTGGCGGATTGGCTGGCGGACGCTTCCGTCGGCCAGATCACGGAGGTACTCAGGGATTATGGAGAGGAACGGTTTGCTCATGCGATTGCAAAGGCGATTGCAGCTGCTCGGACAGGGGGGCTTGTCGCAACCACTGGACAACTTGCCGCGATCGTGGAGAAAGCGGTCCGCACACGCGAGCCGGGGCAGCACCCGGCGACACGCTCCTTCCAGGCTCTTCGGATTTTCATCAATCAGGAACTCGAGGAGCTGACGCGTGTGCTGCCGGACTGCGTGGCCCGCCTGCGCACGGGCGGGCGGCTCGCGGTGATCAGCTTCCACTCGCTCGAGGATCGCATCGTGAAGCGCTTCATGCGTGACGAGTCGCGCCCGCCGGTGCTGCCGCGCCGGCTGCCGATCAGGGCGGCGGATCTGCCCGCGCCGCGCCTGCAACTCGTCGGCAAGGCGCTGCGCCCGGGCGAGGCCGAGGTCGCCGCCAACCCGCGTGCGCGCAGCGCGGTGATGCGCGTGGCCGAACGCACGGAGGCGCCGGCATGATCCGCGCCGATGCCGTCCTCGTGGCCCTGGTCGTCGCCAGTGCGCTCGGCGTCGTCGCCGCGCAGCACCAGGCGCGCCGGCTGTATGCCGAATACGAACGCGAGCAGGCGCGCGCGCAGGCGCTCGAGGTCGAGTGGGGCCAGCTGCAGCTCGAACAGAGCACCTGGGCCACCCATGGCCGGGTCGAGAAGCTGGCACGGGAAAGACTCGGCATGCGCCTGCCGCCGGCCGGGCAGGTGCTCGTCGTGGAGCCGCAATCATGAAGAAACAGCGTGCCGTCACCTTCAACCACAATCCGCTGCTCAAGCGCGAGCTGCCCGCCTGGCGCGCGCGCCTGGTGATGCTCGGCCTGATGGGCTGCTCGCTGGCGCTGGCCGGGCGCGCGCTCTACCTGCAGGGCGTCAATAACGACTTCCTGCAGGCCAAGGGCGAGTCGCGCTACGCGCGCACGCTCGAGGTGCCCGCCACCCGCGGCCGCATCACCGACCGTCAGGGCGACATCCTGGCGGTGAGCACGCCGGTGCGTTCGGTATGGGCGATCCCGTCCGATGCGCAGCTCGAGCCGGCGCAGGCGCGCGAACTTGCCCGCCTGCTCGAGATGGACGTCAAGGAACTCAACGCCCGGCTGGCGACCGGGCGGGACTTCGCCTACCTCAAGCGCCAGGTGCCGCCCGAGGTCGCGCAGCAGGTCGCCGACCTGCGCCTGCCCGGCATCCACCAGCAGCAGGAATACCGCCGCTACTATCCGGGCGGCGAGGTGATGGCCCACATCCTGGGCTTCACCGACGTCGAGGACAAGGGTCAGGAGGGTATCGAGCTCGCCTTCGACAAGCGCCTGGCCGGCCGCCCGGGGGCGCGGCGCGTGATCAAGGACCGCCGCGGCCAGATCGTCGAGGACGTCGAGGCCATCCGTCCGCCGCGCGACGGCGAGGACGTGGCGCTGTCGATCGACGGCAAGATCCAGTACCTCGCCTGGTCGGCGCTGCGCGATGCGATGCATCAGCACAAGGCCCAGGCCGGCGCCGTGGTCGTGCTCGATGCGCGCAGCGGCGAGATCCTGGCGCTGGCCAACGCGCCGACCTTCAACCCCAACAACCGCACCAACCTCAGCGGCGCGCAGCTGCGCAACCGCGTGTTCACCGACGCCTTCGAGCCCGGCTCGGTGATGAAGCCCTTCATCGCCGCGCTCGCGATGGACCGCGGCAAGGTGAAGTTCGATACCCAGATCGACACCGGCAACGGGCGCATGACGATCGGCACGGCGACGATCTCGGACACCAAGCGCCACGGCATGATGACCGTGGCCCAGATCGTGCAGAAGTCGTCCAACATCGGCACCGTCAAGATGGCGCAGCAGTTCAGCCCCGACGAGATGTGGCACCTCTTCGACCAGCTCGGCTTCGGCACGCCGCTCAACCTCGGCTTCCCGGGCGAGACCTCGGGGCGGCTGCGTCCGGTAAAGAGCTGGCGGCCGATCGAACAGGCCACCATGTCCTATGGCCACGGCATCTCGACCAGCCTGATCCAGATGGCGCGTGCGTACATGGTGTTCGCGCGTGACGGCGAGCTGGTGCCGCTGTCGCTGACCCGCGTCGAGGGCGCGCCGTCCTCGGGCCGCCGCATCTTCTCCGCGCACACCGCGCAGCAGATGCGCAGCATCCTGGCGATGGCGGCCGGGCCAGGCGGCACCGCGCCGCGCGCGCAGGTTCCGGGCTATACGGTGGCGGGCAAGACCGGCACCGCGCACAAGCTCGAAGGCGGGCATTACGCGCGCAAGTACGTGTCGTCCTTCGTCGGCTTCGCGCCGGCGACCAATCCGCGCATCGTCGTCGCGGTCATGATCGACGAGCCCAGCGCCGGCCAGTACTTCGGCGGCACGGTGGCGGCACCGGTGTTCGCGCGCATCACCGAGGGCACGCTGCGCTCGCTCGGTGTGGCGCCGGACGTCCCGCTCACGCCGCTGCAACTCGCCCGCCGCAGCGCGGACGAGGCGGCCGGCAGCGCGGTCGGCAGGGAGAACATGTGAGTCCGCTCCAGGCCCAGTCGATCCTCGACCACCTGCGCGCGCAGGGCGTGGTGCCGCAGGACATCACCGCCGATTCGCGCAAGGCCGGCCCGGGGGCGGTGTTTGCCGCCTGGCCCGGGCAGCGCACCGATGGCCGCCGCTATCTCGCCGACGCCGCCGGACGTGGCGCGGCGGCCCTGCTGTGGGAGAACGGCGACGGCTTCGAGTTCGCCCCCGCCGGTGTTCCCGGCCTCGGGGTGGCGCAACTGCGCGAGCTCGCGGGGCACCTCGCCCACGCGGTGCACGGACGCCCCTCCGCGTCGCTGTGGGTGGCGGGCGTGACCGGCACCAACGGCAAGACCACGGTTACCCAGATGCTGGCGCGCGCGCTCGGCGAGCTCGGCGAGCCCTGCGGGATCGTCGGCACGCTCGGCTGCGGCTTTCCGGACGCGCTCGAGGAAGGCCTCAACACCACCCCCGATGCGCTCGAGCTGCACCGCTGGTTCGCGCGCTTCCTCGCCGCCGGCGCCAGCGGCGCGGCGATGGAGGTGTCGTCGATCGGGCTCGACCAGGGGCGCGTCAACGGCGTGCAGTTCGACGTGGCCGTGTTCACCAACCTCAGCCGCGACCACCTCGACTACCACGGCACCATGGACGCCTATGCCGAGGCCAAGGCGCGGCTGTTCGCGTGCCCCGAGGTGCGAACCAGCGTCATCAACATCGACGACGCCTACGGGCTGACGCTCGCCCGCCGGCTGGTGGCCGAAGGGCGGGACCTGATCGCCTGCACCCTCTACGTCGCCAACCTCGCGGCGGTGCCCGGTGCGCGCGTGCTGCATGCCGACCGGCTGCAGGCGGCCCCTGCCGGCCTGCGCTTCGCGCTGGGGTGGGCCGGACAGGAAGTCGACGTCAGCGTGCGCATGGTGGCGCCGTTCAATGTCTCCAACCTGATCGCGGTGGCCGCGGCGCTGCTCGCGCGCGGGGTGGAGTTCGACAGCCTGGCGCCGGTGCTCGCGCGCCTGGTGCCGCCGCAGGGCCGCATGCAGCTCGTCGGCGGGGTGTGCGAGCCGCTGGTTGTGGTCGACTATGCGCACTCGCCCGACGCCCTCGCCAAGGTACTCGAGGCCCTGCGCGCCACGGTGCATACGCGCGGCGGGCGTCTCGTCTGCGTGTTCGGCTGCGGCGGCGATCGCGACCCGGGCAAGCGTCCGATGATGGGTGAGATCGCCCGCGCGCTCGCCGACCGCGTGGTGATCACCAGTGACAATCCGCGCTCCGAGGATCCCTTGCGCATCATCGAGGCGATCGCGGCGGGCGCAGGGCCCGCGGCCGAGCAGGTGGTCGATCGTGCGCAGGCCATTGCGCGCGCGATCGCCGACGCGGGCGCGGACGACGTGGTGCTGATCGCGGGCAAGGGCCATGAGCCGTATCAGGAGATCCTCGGCCAGCGCCTGCCCTTTTCTGATCTGGAGCAGGCGCGCCTGGCCCTGCGCGGCTGGCAGGCGCGGGGAGTCGGACGATGATGACGCTGCAGGACGCCGCGCGTGCGCTCGGTGCGCACGAGGCTCGTTTCACCGCGCTGGCCCGCTTCGAATGCGTGGGCACCGACAGTCGCGCGCTGTCGCCCGGCCAACTCTTCGTCGCGCTGCGCGGCGAGCGCTTCGACGGCCACGACTTCGTGGCGGCCGCCGCGAAGGCCGGCGCCGCCGCGGCGATGGTCGATGCCGCCTGGGCCGACGCGCATGCGGACGCCGCGCTGCCGCTGCTGGTGGTCGACGACACCCGCCTGGCGCTCGGCTCGATGGCGGCAGCCTGGCGCGCACGCTTCGCCTTTCCGGTGATCGGCGTCACCGGCAGCAACGGCAAGACCACCGTCAAGGAGATGTGTGCGGCCATCCTGCGCGCGCAGGCGCGGCGCGACGGCTTCGGCGAGGAGTCCGTGCTCGCCACTCGCGGCAACCTCAACAACGACATCGGCCTGCCGCTCACCCTGCTCGAGCTGCGCGACTTCCATCGCGCCGCGGTGGTCGAGATGGGCATGAACCACCCGGGCGAGATCGCCTATCTCACCGCGCTCGCGCAGCCCACGGTCGCGCTGGTGAACAACGCCCAGCGCGCGCACCTGGAGGGCATGGGTGGGGTCGAGGAGGTCGCACGCGAGAAGGGCACGATCTACCAGGGCCTGGGGAGTGCGGGTGTCGCGGTGGTCAATGCCGACGATCCCCACGCCGACTACTGGTGCGGACTCAACGTCGGGCGCCGGATTGTGACATTCGGTGTCGATGACGCGGCGGACGTACGCGGGCGGTGTACCCTGCGCGGCCTCGGCTCGCGGCTCGAACTCGACACCCCTCAGGGGACGGTCGAGTTCGCCCTGCAGGTGCCGGGTCTGCACAACGCGCGCAACGCCGTCGCGGCCGCGGCCGCCTGCCTGGCGGCGGGGGTGACGCTCGACGCGGTCGCCGAAGGCCTGGGCGAGTTCGCCGGCACCCGCGGCAGGCTGCAACGGCGCGTGGGGCCGAACGGGGCGCTGATCCTCGACGACTCCTACAACGCCAATCCCGACTCGGTGCGCGCCGGGATCGACGTGCTGGCCTCGATGCCGGGCCACACCTGGCTGGTGCTGGGCGACATGGGTGAGGTCGGCGAGACCAGCGCCCAGGTGCACGACGAGATCGGCGGCTACGCCAAGAGCAAGGGCATCGACGGCCTGTTCGCGCTGGGCGACATGAGCGCGGTGGCGGTGCGCAACTTCGGCGAGGGCGGGCGTCATTTCGCCTCGCACGAGGCCCTCGTCAAGGCGCTCGCGCCGCGGCTGGATGCAGATTCGGTGGTGCTGGTGAAAGGCTCGCGTTTCATGGCGATGGAAAGGGTGGCGGACGCGCTTGCGGCAATGCACAATTCCGCCCCTTCGAACGGAACCGGCTCCTGACATGCTGTTGGAACTTGCTCTCTGGCTCGGCCAGGACATTCGTGGCTTCAACGTCTTCGGCTACATCACGCTGCGGACGGTGCTCGCCGCCCTCACCGCGCTGGCGATCTCGCTGATCGCCGGCCCGGCCGTCATCCGCTGGCTCGCCGCCAAGAAGATCGGCCAGGCGGTGCGCGACGACGGCCCCAAGTCGCACCTGACCAAGGCCGGCACGCCGACCATGGGCGGCGCGCTGATCCTGATCGCGATCGGCGTCACCATCCTGCTGTGGGGCGACCTGAAGAACGACTACGTGTGGGTGACGCTGCTCGTCACCCTGGGCTTCGGCGCGGTGGGCTGGGTCGATGACTGGCGCAAGGTCGTGCATCGCGACCCGAAGGGCCTGGCGAGCCGCTGGAAGTACCTGTGGACTTCGGCGATCGCGCTCGCCGCGGCGATCTACCTCGGCCTCACCGCCGACACGCCGGCCGAGACCGAGCTGATCGTGCCCTTCTTCAAGGCCGTGGCCTATCCGCTGGGCATCTTCGGCTTCATCGCGCTGACCTATTTCGTCATCAACGGCACCAGCCACGCGGTGAACCTCACCGACGGCCTCGACGGCCTGGCGATCATGCCCACGGTGATGGTGGCGGCGGCGCTGGCGATCTTCGCCTACGTCGCCGGCCACGTCGGCTTCTCGAAGTACCTCGGGGTGCCCTATGTGGCGGGCGCGGGGGAGCTCGCCGTGTTCTGCGGCGCGATCTGCGGCGCCGGGCTGGGCTTCCTGTGGTTCAACGCCTATCCCGCCGAAGTCTTCATGGGTGACGTCGGCGCGCTCGCGCTCGGCGCCGCGCTCGGTACCATCGCCGTCATCGTGCGCCAGGAGATCGTGCTCTTCATCATGGGCGGCCTGTTCGTCGCCGAGACCCTGTCGGTGATGGTGCAGGTGCTGTACTTCAAGGCCACCGGCGGCAAGCGCATCTTCCGCATGGCGCCGCTGCACCATCACTACGAGCTCGGCGGCTGGAAGGAGACCCAGGTCGTGGTCCGCTTCTGGATCATCACCATCATGCTGGTGCTGTTCGGGCTGTCGACGCTGAAACTGCGATGAGCGCACTGACCGGAAAACACGTCCTCGTCCTCGGGCTCGGCGAATCGGGCCTCGCGATGGCGCGCTGGTGCGCGTTGCGAGGCGCGCGCGTGCGGGTGGCCGACAGTCGCGCCACCCCGCCCGGGCTGGACGCGCTGCGCGCCGATGCGCCGCTGGCCGAGGTTGTCACCGGCAGCTTCGGCGCCGAGGTGCTCGACGGCATCAAGCTGGTCGCGCTCAGCCCCGGACTCGATCCGCGCGTGGGGGTCGCCGCCGAGGCGCGCCGCCGCGGGCTGCCGATCAGCGGCGAGATGAGCCTGCTCGCGCAGGCACTGGACGAACTCGGGGTGCGCGCGCAGACCCGCATCCTCGCCATCACCGGCACCAACGGCAAGACCACCACCACCGCGCTTGCCGCCGCGCTCGCGCAGTCGGCCGGCATCGATGCGGTGGCCGCCGGCAACATCAGCCCGGCCGCGCTCGACGTGCTGATGGAGCGCCTCGAGATCGGCGCCGAACTGCCCGCCTGCTGGGTGCTCGAGCTCTCCAGCTTCCAGATCGAGACCATGCGCGGCCTGGACGCCGAGGCGGCGACCGTGCTCAACGTCACCGACGACCACCTCGACCGCTACGCCGACCTCGCGGAGTACGCCGCCACCAAGGCCGCGATCTTCCAGGGCGAGGGCGTGCAGGTGCTCAATCGCGACGATGCGCGCGTGGCCGCGATGGCGCTCGCCGGGCGCAGGGTGATCCGCTTCGGCGCCTCGGCGCCCGCGGCCGCCCACGACTACGGCATCGTCGATGCCGCCGGCCAGGCCTGGCTGATGCGTGGCGACGAACGCCTGCTCGCGCTCGCCGACCTGCCGCTCGCCGGTCGCCACAACGCGGCCAACGCGCTCGCCGCGCTCGCGCTGTGCGAGGGCGGGCTGGGCATCGCGCCGCAGCGCCTGATCCCCGGCCTGCTCGCCTTCCGCGGCCTGCCGCACCGGGTCGAGCTGGTCGCCCAGCGCGCCGACGGCGTGCGCTTCTACGACGACTCCAAGGGCACCAACGTCGGCGCCACGGTGGCGGCGCTGGCCGGCATGGAATGCCCGGTGGTGCTGATCGCAGGCGGCGATGGCAAGGGGCAGGACTTCTCGCCGCTGGCCGCGGTGTTCGCACGCAAGGCGCGCGCGGTGGTGCTGATCGGTCGCGACGCCGGCCGCATCGAGGCCGCCGTCGCCGGCTGCGGCGTGGCGCTCGAGCACGCCGCCGACCTCGACGCCGCGGTGCTGCGCGCCAATGCGCTGGCGCAGCCGGGCGACGCGGTGCTGCTGTCGCCGGCCTGCGCCAGTCTCGACATGTTCCGCAACTACGCGCATCGCGCCGAGGTCTTCATCGCCGCAGCGCGCCGGCTGCCGGAGGTGACGCCGCGATGAAGCTCACAAGCACCCTGGCCGGACTCCTGCGCCGTGGCGAGCGCGCGCCCGACCCGGCGCGCGCCGCCGCCGGACGCCTCGCCCGCCACGCCGCGCCGGCGCGCGAGCTCGACCTCATCCTGATCTGGTCGGCGGTCGGCCTGCTGCTGCTCGGCTTGGTCATGGTCTATTCGGCCTCGATCGCGATCGCCGAGGGCAGCCGTTTCACCGGCTACCAGTCGCACTACTTCCTGATGCGCCACGCGGTCTTCCTCGCGGTGGGCATCGGCCTCGGCCTGGTCAGCTTCCAGTTCTCGATGGCGCGCTGGCAGCAGCTGGCGCCGGTGCTGTTCGTTGCCGGGGTGGTGCTGCTGGTGGTGGTGCTGATCCCCGGGGTGGGGCGCGAGGTCAATGGCGCGCAGCGCTGGCTCTCGCTCGGGCCGGTGAACCTGCAGCCCTCCGAGCTGATGAAGATCTTCGCCGCGCTCTACGCCGCCGACTACACCGTGCGCAAGCTCGACGTCATGGGCAGCTTCGTGAAGGGCTTCGTGCCGATGATGTCGGTGATCCTGCTCGTCGGCTTCCTGCTGCTGCGCGAGCCCGACTTCGGCGCCTTCGTCGTCATCACCACGATCGCCTTCGGCGTGCTCTTCCTCGGTGGCGTCAATGTGCGCGTGTTCATCCTGCTCGCGGTGGTGGCGCTGATCGGCTTCGTGCTGCTGATCTGGACCTCGCCCTACCGCCGCGACCGCATCTTCGGCTTCATGGACCCGTGGCAGGACGCCTTCGGCAAGGGCTACCAGCTGTCGCACTCGCTGATCGCCTTCGGCCGCGGCGAGTGGTTCGGCGTCGGCCTCGGCGGCAGCGTGGAGAAGCTCTTCTACCTGCCCGAGGCGCACACCGACTTCCTGCTCGCGGTGATCGCCGAGGAGCTCGGCTTCGTCGGCGTGCTCGCCGTGGTGGTGCTGTTCGCGCTCGTGGTTCATCGCGCCTTCATCATCGGCCGCGAGGCGATCAAGCTCGAGCGCTACTTCTCCGGGCTGGTCGCGCAGGGCATCGGGCTGTGGTTCGGCGTGCAGTCCTTCATCAACATGGGCGTCAACATGGGCCTGCTGCCCACCAAGGGCCTGACCCTGCCGCTGATGAGCTTCGGCGGCTCGGGCATCGTCGCCAACTGCGTCGCGCTCGGCATCCTGCTGCGGGTGGACTGGGAGAGCCGTCAGCTCATGCGCGGAGGCCGCACGTGAAATCGCTGATGGTCATGGCCGGCGGCACCGGCGGCCACATCTTCCCGGGCATCGCCGTGGCCGAGGAGCTGCGCGCGCAGGGCTGGCGCATCGTGTGGATGGGTAATCCGGATGGCATGGAGGCGCGCATCGTGCCGGCGCGCGGCTACGAGACCGCCTGGGTGCGCTTCGGCGCGCTGCGCGGCAAGGGCCTGCTGCGCAAGCTGCTGCTGCCGGTGAATCTGCTCTCGGGTTTCTGGCAGGCCTGGCGCGAGCTGCGCCGCATCAAGCCCGACGTGGTGCTCGGCATGGGCGGCTACATCACCTTCCCGGGCGGCATGATGGCCGCGCTGCTCGGCCGGCCGCTGGTGCTGCACGAGCAGAACTCGGTCGCGGGTCTTGCCAACCGGGTGCTCGCGCGGGTCGCCGACCGCGTGCTGAGCGGCTTCCCCGAGGTGCTGGAGAATGCCGAGTGGCTGGGTAATCCGGTGCGTGCCGAGATCGCGGCGGTGCTGCCGCCGCCCGAGCGCTACAACGGACGGCGCGGCCCGCTGCGCGTGCTGGTGGTGGGCGGCAGCCTGGGCGCCGCGGTGCTCAACGAGACCGTGCCGCAGGCGCTCGCCCGACTCGCGCCCGAGGTGCGCCCCGAGGTGGTGCACCAGGCCGGCGAGCGCCAGATCGAGGCGCTGCGCGCAGCCTACGCGCGGGCGCAGGTCGAGGGCGAGCTGCGGCCCTTCATCGACGACATGGCCGCCGCCTATGCCGACGCCGACCTGGTGATCTGCCGTGCCGGCGCGCTGACCGTGGCCGAGCTCGCGGCCGCGGGCGTGGCCAGCCTGCTGGTGCCCTTTCCCCATGCGGTGGACGACCACCAGACCGGCAACGCGCGCTTTCTCGCCGACCGCGGCGCCGCCTACCTGCTGCCGCAGACCGAACTCTCGCCCGACCGCCTGGCGGGCATCCTTTCCAGCCTGGATCGCGGCCGCCTGCTGAACATGGCCGAGCACGCGCGCACGCTCGCCAAGCCGCTCGCGGCGGTGGCGGTGGCGCAGGTGTGCACCGAACTGGCCGGTGGAGACGCGACATGAAACACAAGGTCAGGAACATCCATTTCGTCGGCATTGGCGGCGCGGGCATGAGCGGCATCGCCGAGGTGCTGGTCAACCAGGGCTATCGCGTCAGCGGCTCCGATCTTGGCGAGAGCGCCGTCACCCGGCGCCTGCAGAAGATGGGCGCGCGGGTGGTGCGCGGGCACGCCGCCGAGAACACCGCCGACGCCGACGTGGTCGTGGTGTCGACCGCGGTGAAGGCCGACAACCCGGAGGTGGTGGCCGCGCGCGAGCGCCACATCCCGGTGGTGCCCCGCGCGCAGATGCTCGCCGAGCTGATGCGCTTCAAGCACGGCATCGCGATCGCCGGCACCCACGGCAAGACCACCACCACCTCGCTGGTGGCGAGCATCCTCGCCGAGGGCGGCATCGACCCCACCTTCGTCATCGGCGGTCGCCTCAACGCCGCCGGCGCCAACGCGCGCCTGGGCACCGGCGACTACCTGGTGGCCGAGGCCGACGAGTCGGACGCCTCCTTCCTGCTGCTCAATCCGGTGATCTCGGTGGTGACCAACATCGACGCCGACCACATGGACACCTACGGCCACGACTTCGGCCGCGTCAAGCAGGCCTTCGTCGATTTCCTGCAGCGCCTGCCCTTCTACGGCGTCGCCGTGCTGTGCGAGGACGACCCCAACGTGCGCGAGATCATGCCGCAGGTGTCGAAGCAGATCGTCCGCTACGGCCTGTCGCCGACCGCCAACATCCGCGCCGAGAACGTCCGCGCCGACGGCGGACGCATGCTGTTCGACTGCGTGCGGGTCAATGGGACGACCACCCGGCTGCCGATCGAGCTCAACCTGCCAGGCGTGCACAACGTGCTCAATGCGCTCGCCGCGATCGCGGTGGCGACCGAGGTGCAGGTGCCGGACGCGGCCATCGTCAAGGCGCTCGCCGAGTTCAACGGCGTCGGCCGGCGCTTCCAGCGCTATGGCGAGGTCGCGCTGCTCGACCGGGACGGTGACGAGGGCGGCAGCTTCACGCTGATCGACGATTACGGCCACCACCCGGTGGAGATGGCGGCGACCATCGCCGCGGCGCGCGGCGCCTTCCCCGGCCGCCGCCTGGTGCTGGCCTTCCAGCCGCACCGCTACACCCGTACCCGCGACTGCTTCGAGGACTTCGTCAAGGTGCTGTCGACCGTCGATGGCCTGCTGCTGGCCGAGGTCTATGCTGCCGGCGAGTCGCCGATCGTCGCCGCCGAAGGGCGCTCGCTGGCGCGCGCGATCCGCGTGGCGGGAACGGTGGAGCCGGTGTTCGTCGAGGACATCGCCGACATGCCGAGGATGATTCTTTCTGCCGCGCGCGATGGCGACGTGGTGATCACCATGGGAGCGGGCAGCATCGGCGCGGTGCCGGGCAAGCTCGCCCGTATCGAGGAAGCAGCGTGAAGGCGCGTTTCGGAAAGGTTGCGGTGCTGTTCGGCGGCTCGTCCGCCGAGCGCGAGGTGTCCCTGATGTCGGGCAACGCGGTGCTCGCCGCGCTGCAGGCGGCCGGGGTGGACGCGCATGCCTTCGATCCGGCCGAGCGCGACCTGCACATCCTCAAGGAGGAAAGTTTCGAGCGAGTGTTCATCGCCCTGCACGGCCGCGGCGGCGAGGACGGCACGGTGCAGGGCGCGCTCGAGCTGATGGGCATCCCCTACACCGGCAGCGGCGTCATGGCCTCGGCGCTGTCGATGGACAAGTGGCGCACCAAGATGGTGTGGCTGGCGAGCGGCCTGCCCACGCCGCGCTACGCGATCCTCGAGGCCGGCACCGACTGGGACGCGGTGGTCGCTGAGCTCGGCCTGCCGATCTTCGTCAAGCCGGCGCACGAGGGCTCGAGCATGGGCGCCACCAAGGTGACCGAGCCCGCGCAGCTGAAGGGGGCCTGGGAGCTGGCGGCGCGCTACGACAGCCTGGTGATCGCCGAGGAGTTCATCGCCGGCGAGGAGCTGACCGCGCCTTTCCTCGACGACCGCGCGCTGCCGCTGGTGCGCATCGTCGCCCCCGATGGCAACTACGACTACCAGCACAAGTACTTCACCGACGACACCCGCTACGACTGCCCCTGCGGCCTGCCCGCCGACCAGGAGGCCGCGCTGCAGGCGCTGGTGATGAAGTCGGCGCAGGTGCTGGGCTGCCGCGGCTGGGGCCGCGCCGACCTGATCCTGACCGCCGACGGCCGCCCCTACCTGCTCGAGATGAACACCTCGCCCGGCATGACCGGCCACTCGCTGGTGCCGATGTCCGCGCGCGTTGCCGGACTCGACTTCACCGCGCTCTGCCTGCGCATCCTCGAAGGAGCGCGCCTTGGCTGATGTCGTCGCCCGCCCGGCCTCGATCCGTTCCGCCCGTCCGGCGGCCGCGGGCGGGCGGGCACGCGCCGGCACGGAGAAGGGGCTGTGGCATCGTCCGGCGCTGCTCAACCTCATTTCCGACCTGCTGACGCTGGCGGCGGCGGTGGCCTTGGGCTGGGCGCTGGTGCTGTGGTTCGTGTCGCGACCGCTGTTCCCGCTGCGGGAGCTGGTGGTGATCACCAATCCCACCCAGGTGACCGAGGAGCAGCTCGACTACGCCGCCCGCCTGGCGGTGCAGGGCAACTTCTTCACCGTCGATCTGGATCAGGTCAAGGCCACCTTCGAGAAGCTGCCCTGGGTGCGCAAGGCCGAGGTGCGCCGGCGCTGGCCGGACGCGCTCGAGCTGCGCATCGAGGAGCACGATGCGGTGGCTTACTGGACCGTCTCGGAGAGTGGCGATGCCCGCCTGGTCAATCGCCAGGGCGAGGTCTTCGTCGCCGCCTCGAACGCCGACCTGCCTCAGTTCGACGGCCCGCAGGGCTCCTCGAGCTGGCTGCTCGCGCGCCACGGCGAGTTTTCGGCGATGCTGCAGCCGCTCGGCGTGCGCCTGGTCGGGCTGGCGCTGTCGGCGCGCGAGGCCTGGCAGCTGCAGCTCGACAACGGCATGACCATCGTGCTCGGTCGCGAACAGGACAAATCCACGCTGGTGCAGCGGCTGCAGCGTTTCATCGCGGTGTGGCCGCGCGTGCAGCAGGAAATCGATATCGAAATCAGGGTCGCGGATCTGCGCTATCCGGGCGGGATCGCGCTGACCCCGGCCGATGCCTCGGTGCTGCAGCAGGCCGTGGCCCCCGCAGGCAGGAAAGGCAAGCAATGAGCAAGCAATACAACGAACTGATCGTCGGCCTCGACATCGGCACCGCCAAGGTCACCTGCATGGTGGCCGAGGTCAAGCCCGACGGGCGGCTCAACGTCGTCGGCCTCGGCACGCAGCCCACCAGCGGGCTCAAGCGCGGCGTGGTGGTCAACATCGAGGCCACGGTGGATGCGATCTCGCGCGTGGTGCAGGAGGTCGAGGTCATGGCCGACTGCAAGATTCACGAGGTCTACACCGGCATCGCCGGCAGTCACATCAAGAGCTTCAACTCCAGCGGCACGGTCGCGATCAAGGAGAAGGAAGTCTCGCCGATGGACGTCGAGCGTGTGATCGAGGTGGCGCGCGCGATGCCCATCCCGGCCGAGCAGCAGATCCTGCACATCCTCACCCAGGAATTCATCATCGACGGCCAGGGCGGGGTGCGCGAGCCGATCGGCATGAGCGGGGTGCGCCTCGAGGTGAAGGTGCATATCGTGACCGGCGCGGTGTCGGCGGCGCAGAACGTGATCAAGTGCGTGCGCCGCTGCGGCCTCGAGGTCATGGACCTGAGCCTGCAGCCGCTCGCCTCCAGCCACGCGGTGCTGACCGAGGACGAGAAGGAGCTCGGCGTGTGCATGGTCGACATCGGCGGCGGCACCACCGACATCGCGGTGTTCACCCAGGGCGCCATCCGCCACACCGCGGTGATCCCGGTCGCCGGCGACCAGATCACCAACGACATCGCGATGGCCCTGCGCACGCCGACCTCAGAGGCCGAGGAGATCAAGATCCGCCACGGTGTGGCGATGCACCAGATGGCCGATCCGGAAGAGATGATCGAGGTGCCCGGCGTGGGCGACCGTCCGCCGCGCAAGCTGTCGCGCCAGGCGCTGGCCGACGTGATCGAGCCGCGCGTGTCCGAGCTCTTCGAGCTGGTGCAGGCCGAGCTGCGGCGCAGCGGCTACGAGGAGCTGCTGTCCTCCGGCATCGTGCTCACCGGCGGCTCGGCGGTGATGCGCGGCATGGCCGAGCTGGCCGAGGACGTGTTCCACATGCCGGCGCGGGTCGGTGCGCCGCAGTACGACGGCGCGCTCGCCGACGTGGTCTGCCAGCCGCGCTACGCCACCGCGATGGGGCTGGTGATGGAGGGCGCGGTGCAGCGGCGCAGGGGGCTTCAGGCGCGCGAGACGCGCAGCGTGAAGCAGGTTTTCGGGCGTATGAAGGCGTGGTTCGAACGCAATTTCTGAGTGCGCCATCAAGGCGCTATCGATTTGAATGATCGCCGGTTTGTCCTGGCTTATTTAGTAGTAGACTGCTGTCTTCATACTAAATGCAGGCTGAACGGCGTTCGATTTTGATGTTGGGCAGGGCCGTCAATTCAGGAGGCGAGGCTGATGTTTGAAATTGTCGAGAAGGAACCGTCGGGCACCGTGATCAAGGTGGTCGGCGTCGGTGGTGCAGGGGGTAACGCGGTCGACCACATGATCCGCGAGGGCGTGAAGGGGGTGCATTTCATCTCCGCCAATACCGACGCCCAGGCGCTCAAGCGCTGCCTCGCACCGACCAAGGTGCAGCTGGGCAACACCGGCCTCGGCGCCGGTTCGAAGCCCGAGGCCGGCCGCGCCGCGGCGCAGGAGTCGCGTGAGGACATCGCCGCCGCGCTCGAGGGCGCGCACATGGTGTTCATCACCGGCGGCATGGGCGGCGGCACCGGCACCGGCGCGGCGCCGGTGGTGGCCGAGATCGCCAAGGAGATGGGCGTCCTGACCGTGGCCGTGGTCACCAAGCCCTTCGACTTCGAGAACCGCATCCGCGTCGCCGAGAGCGGCGTCGAGGAACTCACCCGTCACGTCGACTCGCTGATCGTCGTGCTCAACGACAAGCTGCTCGAGGTCTTCGGCGACGACGCCGGCTTCGAGGAGTGCTTCCGCTCGGCCGACAACGTG
>JAREIX010000248.1 GCA_029286945.1 Thauera sp.
CTCGTAGTCGCCCGGCTGCCAGGCGCGGCCGTCGGCGGCGGCGAGGTGGAAGATCGCCGCCAGCGAGTGCGCGTTGTGGGTGGCGAACTGCGGGTAGATCACGTCGCGTGCGGCGAGCAGCTTCTTCGCGCAGGCGAGGTAGGAGACGTCGGTGTACACCTTGCGCGTGTAGACCGGGTAGCCGGCCAGCCCGTCGATCTGCGCGCGCTTGATCTCCGCGTCCCAGTAGGCGCCCTTGACCAGGCGCACCATCATGCGCTGGCCGCTGCGCCGTGCCAGGTCGATGACGAAGTCGAGCACCTGCGGCGCGCGCTTCTGGTAGGCCTGCACCACGAAGCCCAGCCCGGTCCAGCCGGCGAGCGCGTCGTCGAGCGCGAGCGCCTCGAGCAGGTCGAGTGAGATGTCGAGGCGGTCGGCCTCCTCGGCGTCGATGTTGAGGCCGATGTCGTGGCGCTTGGCCTGCAGGCACAGGGTCTTGAGCTTGGGCTGCAGTTCGGCCAGCACGCGCTCGCGCTGCGACCAGGTGTAGCGCGGGTGCAGGGCCGAGAGCTTCACCGAGATGCCGTTGCCGTCGACCACGCCGCGACCGCGCGAGGCCACGCCGATCGACTGGATGGCGCGCTCGTAGTCGCGGAAGTAGCGCTCGGCGTCCGTCGCCGTCATCGCCGCCTCGCCGAGCATGTCGAAGGAGTAGCGGTAGCCCTTCTTCTCGTGCTCGCGGCCGCGCTTGAGGGCCTCGTCGATGTCGCGGCCGGTGACGAACTGCTCGCCCAGCATGCGCATCGCCAGGTCCATGCCCTTGCGGATCAGTGGCTCGCCGCCGCGCGCCACCAGGCGGGTGAGCGCCGAGGACAGGCCTTCCTCGCTGCTGGTCGACACCAGCCGGCCGGTGATCAAGAGGCCCCAGGTCGCCGCGTTGACGAACAGCGAGGGGCTGTTGCCGATGTGGGCGCGCCAGTCCCCGTCGGCGAGCTTGTCGCGGATCAGGCGGTCGGCGGTGGCCTTGTCGGGCACGCGCAGCAGGGCCTCGGCCAGGCACATCAGCGCCACTCCCTCCTGGCTGGAGAGCGAGAACTCCTTCATCAGCGCATCGACACCCGAGGAGCGCGTGCGGGTGGCGCGCAGGCCGGTGACGAGGTCGTGGGCGAGCGTGCGCACCGGTTCGCGCAGGGCGTCGGGCAGGCGCGCGGCCTCGACCAGGGGCGGGACACAGACCGGCTCGGGCGTGCGCCAGGCGGCGTCGATCGGCGGGCGGAGATCGGTGCGCGGGCGGGCCGGCAAGGCGGCGCTGGCGGCGTCGAAAGCGGCGGGGGCGAGGGCGCTGATGGGGAGGGTGACAGTCACGGCCGTGGACTCCTGGGCGGGCGAGCGCCTCTTCGCCGAGGCGGTTTGCAAGCGGTTGGGCAATGGCGGGTGAGCTCCGCCGGAACGGCTGAATTCTTTGCGAAAAGCCGTAGTTAATGGCTCCAAATTTGCAATTTATATAGACATAATGGCCGAATTATGATCACGAGGCAGGTCAAATGGCCTGCTGCACCGCAATGGATCGCATCGATCTCAAGATTCTGACTGAACTGCAGGGCGACGCCCGCCTGTCGATCGTCGAGCTGTCGCGTCGCGTCGGCCTGACCAAGACGCCCTGCGCCGAGCGCATCCGCCGCCTGGAAAAGGCCGGCGTCATCCGCGGCTACCACGCCGACCTGAACCCGGATGCGGTCGGCACCGCCCATGTCGTCATCGTCCAGGTGCTGCTCACCAGCACCACCGAGCAGGACCTGCGCCGCTTCAACGACGCGGTGCGGCGCATCCCGGAGATCGAGTCCTGCCACATGATCGCCGGCGACTTCGACTACCTGCTCAAGGTGCGCACGCGCGACATCAATGAATATCGGCGGGTGATGGGCGAGCAGATCTCGGGGCTGCCGTGCGTGAAGCAGACCCACACCTACGTGGTGATGGAGGTGGTCAAGGACGAGCGGCGCCTGCACCTGCGTGTCGGTCCGTGAAGTCGATCTGGTCTTGAGGGCGGTCATTCCGGCGTGCGCGCTGCGGCGCAGAATGGCGGCACGGCGTTGCCTCGTGGGGTATGGCGGTCCTTGCGTGCGCCCGAATCGCTTCCGGCGCGCTCCACGACCGGGCCGATGAGGCCAAGGAGGAAGAATGGATTCGAAGCGCGCGCTACCGTCCCTCACCGTCGCGGCCATCGGCGTGGTGTTCGGCGACATCGGCACCAGCCCGCTCTATGCGCTGAAGGAGATCTTCAACGGCCATCACCCGATACCGGTGACGCCCGGGAACATCCTCGGCATCCTGTCCCTCGTGCTGTGGGCGATCATGATCCTGGTCTCCCTGAAGTACGTGCTGATCCTGATGCGCGCCGACAACCGCGGCGAGGGCGGCTCGCTTGCGCTGCTGTCGCTGGTCGTGGCGCATGCGCGCGGTCGCCGGCTGACCTGGGTGGTGTCGATGCTCGGCATCTTCGCCGGCGCCCTGTTCTTCGGCGACAGCATGATCACGCCGGCGATCTCGGTGCTGTCGGCGGTCGAGGGGGTGGGGATAGTCGCGCCGGGGCTGCAGTCCTACGTCGTGCCGGTGACGGTGTTGATCCTGACCGCCCTGTTCGCGATCCAGCGGCGCGGCACCGGAGCGGTCGGGCTCTTCTTCGGGCCGGTGATGATGGTCTGGTTCGCGGTCCTTGGCGTGCTCGGGCTGGTCGAGATCGCGCGCTACCCGCAGGTGCTCGCGGCGGTGCATCCGCTCCATGCCACGGCCTTCATCGCGGACCATCCCGGGCTCGCCTTTCTTGCGCTGGGTTCGGTGGTGCTCGCGGTGACCGGCGGCGAGGCGCTATACACCGACATGGGCCACTTCGGCCGGCTGCCGATCCGGCTGGCGTGGTTCGGCTACGTGATGCCGGCGCTGGTACTGAACTACTTCGGCCAGGGCGCCTTGCTGCTGCACGACCCGGCAGCGGTCGAGAGCCCCTTTTTCCACCTCGGCCCAAGCTGGGCCATGATCCCGCTGCTGGTGCTCGCCACGCTGGCGACGGTGATCGCATCGCAGGCGGTGATCTCGGGGGCGTTCTCGGTCGCCCGCCAGGCAGTGCAGATGGGCCTGCTGCCGCGCATGCTGATCATTCATACCTCCGGACAGGAGCGCGGGCAGATCTACGTGCCGTTCACCAACTGGACGCTCTATGTCGCGGTGGTGGCGCTCGTGCTCGGCTTCCAGAACTCGTCCAACCTCGCGGCGGCGTACGGGATCGCGGTCACCGGCACGATGCTGATCGACACCGTGCTGCTCGCCTTCGTGATGGTGCTGATCTGGCGCTGGAACCGGCTCGCGGTGGCGCTGTTCGCCGGCGGGCTGCTGCTGGTCGACCTCGCCTTCTTCGGTGCCAACGTGATCAAGATTCCGCAGGGCGGCTGGTTCCCGATCGCGATGGCGCTGGTGTCCTTCACCGTGCTGACCACCTGGCGGCACGGACGTCGCCTGGTGATGGAGGAGGTCGCCAGGCAGGGGCTGCCGCTGAAGGAGTTCATCGACATGGTGGGCGGGGTGCATCGGGTGCAGGGTACGGCGGTGTTCATGACCAGCGCCAAGGATGGCGTGCCGGCGGCGCTGCTGCACAACCTGAAGCACAACCAGGTGCTGCACGAGCGCGTCGCGCTGGTTACCGTGGAGACCACCGACACCCCTTACGTGAGCGAGCTCGACCGCATCTACCTCCATCGGCTCAAGAACGGATTCATGCGCGTGATCGTGCGCTATGGCTTCATGGAAGACCCCGACATTCCGAACGCCCTCAAGCACTGCAACCGTTTCGGAGAATCCTTCGACATGATGGATACCACCTTCTTCCTGTCGCGCGAGACCGTGATCCCCAGGCTCAACCGCCGTCTGATCGCCAGCTGGCGTGCGCGCCTGTTCGCGCTGATGTCGAAGAACGCCACCAGCGCCACCGACTTCTTCCGCATCCCGAGCAACCGCGTCGTCGAACTGGGAACGCAGATGGTGATCTGAGCAGCCGGCGGCGCGGCCCCGCGCAAAAGGGCGCAGCCGGCCTTTGGTGTAACATTCCCGCCAAAGCTTTCGCCCCTGCCAGTCCGGCAGCGGGCCTTCCCGAGAGACCCCATGGTTCCCCACCTGACGACTGCACTGACCGGTCCCCTGCTCGAGCTCGAGCGCCAGTTCCTCGACAACGCCTGCGACATTGAAAAGTGGTTCCGCACCCAGTGGCAGGACCACATGCCGCCGTTCTACGGCTCGACCGACCTACGCAACTCCGGCTTCAAGCTCGCGCCGGTCGACCTGAACCTCTTTCCCGGCGGCTTCAACAACCTCAACGACGCCTTCATGCCGCTGTGCGTGCAGGCGGCGCAGGCGGCGATCGAGCGCATCTGCCCGGACGCCAGCAAGCTGCTGCTGATCCCCGAGAACCACACCCGCAACCAGTTCTACCTGCAGAACGTGGCC
>JAREIX010000249.1 GCA_029286945.1 Thauera sp.
ATCGCCAAGATGTTCCTCGAGCTCGGCATGCACCGCGGCCCGCTGCTCGCCTACCTGATGTCCGACCCCGAGCTGTCGCTGCAGAGCATCCTGATCATCGCGGCGATCATCGGGCGCCGGAAGACCTTCACCTACGTCGGTCTGGTGGCGCTGTTCAGCGCAGCCGCCGGCCTCACCTACGGCGCCTGGATCGACGGCGCCTCGCTGTTCTCGCTCGCGCTCTACCTGGCGGGCTTCATCGCGGTTCTGGCCGTGCTGCTGTCGCTCGCCAGCCGGCGTGCGACCGCGTCCTCACTCAAAGGAGTCTGATCATGCTCAGCATCAAGGTTCTCGGCCCCGGTTGCGCCAACTGCCGCAAGCTCGAGGAGATCGCGCGCGAGGCGGTCGCCGCCACCGGCGTGCAGGCCGACGTGGTCAAGGTCACGGACATGGACCAGATCCTCGCCTACGACGTGCTGAAGACGCCGGGCCTGGTGATCAACGACAAGCTGGTGTCGTCGGGGCGGATTCCCACCGCGTCGACCATCGCGGAGTGGATTCGCGCCGCGGCCTGAGCGCCGGGCGGCGCGCTTCGGCTGCTCAGAGGTAGTCGAGCGCGGGGCCCGCCGGCACGATGCCGGACGGGTTCAGCGCGCGGATCGAGTAATAACCGGCCTTGATGTGCTCGGCGCGCACGCTGTCGGCGAAGGCCGGCATTGCGAGCAGGCGGCGGAGATAGGCCATCACGTTCGGGTAGGCGGAAAGCGGGCGCAGGTTGCACTTGAAGAGCCCGTAATACGCCAGCTCGAAGCGGATCAGCGTCACGAAGGCGCGGATGTCGGTCTCGGTGAGCTGATCGCCGACCAGCCATTGGGCGTTCGCGAGCTGGCCGTCCATCCAGGCCAGGGCGTCGAACACCCGCTGCACCGCCTCGTCGTAGGCCGCTTGGGTGGTGGCGAATCCGGCCTGATACACGCCGTTGTTGAAGTCGGCGTACAGGCGCGCGTTGGCGGCCTCGATGGCGTCGAGCAGGGCGGCCGGGCGCAGGTCGATCGTGTTGCGCACCAGGGCGCCGAAATCGCTGTTCAGGATCTGCACGATGTCGGCCGACTCGTTATTGACGATCGTGCCGCGCGCGCGGTCCCACAGCACCGGCACCGTCGCGCGCCCGGTGTAGGCGGGGTCGGCGCGGGTGTAGAGCTCGTGCATGTAGCGCGCGCCGTTGATGTCGTCGAGGTCGGTGCCGAGCTCGCCGGTGAAGGCCCAGCCCTGGTCGGTGAGGCGGGGGTCGACGACGCGGACCTCGATCGCGTGCTCCAGGCCCTTGAGCCGGAGCGCGATCAGGGTGCGGCACGCCCACGGGCAGATGTAGGCCACGTACAGCACGTAGCGTCCGGCCTCGGTGGCGAAGCCCACGGCGCTTTCCGCGCCGATGCGATGGCGAAAGCCCGAGGTCTGGCGGATGAACCGGCCCTTGTCGTCGCTCGCCTGCACCGGCTGCCATTTCTCCACCCATTGTCCATTGACCAGCATGCGTCGCTCCTCGTGGTGTGTTCTGTCAGGCCGACACGGTAGCCGTGCCGGCTTCCGGGATAAAGGCTCTCGCGAGGGATGGATTGTTCCGCGGGATGCAACGAAAAACGGTGCCTCGGCCCGGCTCACCAGCCGGCGGGCGCGGCGGCGAAGCGCTCGGCGAGAAAGTCGACCAGCGCGCGCACCTTCGGCGGGACGAACTTGCGTGTGGGGTAGAGGGCGTAGATGCCGAGCGTGACCGAACGGTACGCCGGCATCAGCTCCACCAGCGTGCCGGCGGCCAGGTCCTCGGCGACCAGAAAGCCCGGCTGCAGGATCACGCCCTGGCCGGCGAGCGCCATCGCGCGGCAGGTGTCGCCGCTGTTGGTATGCACCTCCGGCCGTGTGCGCACGCTCACGCGGCCGTCCGGGCCGTCGAACTGCCACTCGTCGCCGCCCGACCAGTAGCTGTAGGCGATCACCGTGTGCTGGGCGAGCTCGGCCGGCTGCTGCGGGGTGCCGCGTGCGGCCAGGTAGGCGGGCGCGGCGCACAGCATCACCCGCGTACGCGCGAGCGGGCGGGACACCAGCGTGGAACTCGGCAGCGCGGCGATGCGGATCGCCACGTCGAAGCCTTCCTCGACGAGGTCGACGATGCGGTCGGCCAGCGTCACCTCGAGCCGCACCTGCGGGTGCAGCGCGCGAAACGCGCCCCACAGCGGCGCCAGGTGGCGGATGCCGAAGGTGACCGGCGCGTTGATGCGCAGCAGCCCGCGCGCCGCGCCGCTGCGCGAATGCAGCTCGGCTTCGGCCTCCTCGAGGCCGGCGAGCAGTTCGCGGCTGCGGGCGTAGAAGCGCTCGCCGTCCTCGGTCAGCGACAGGCGCCGGGTCGTGCGGTGCAGCAGGCGCACGCCGAGCCGCGTCTCCAGCTCGCCCACATAGCGCGACGCGGCCGCCTTCGACAGGCCGAGCGCCTCGGCTGCGCCCACGAAGCTGCCGGCATCGACCACCGCGCAAAAGGTCTGCATCTCGACAAAACGGTCCATTGTCTCTCTAAGCGGAACAGTCTTTCATCAGGGCGGAGGTTTATCTCAGTTGGGGGGCCTCGTAAAGTGCCGTCCAAGGTCGGCGCAGCCCACGAAACGCCGGACCGCAAAACACACAACGTCCCCACGGAGAAACATCATGACCCATCCCCTGATCACCCGCCTGTTGTCCACCAACGCCGGCTGGGCCGCGCTCGCCCTGCGCCTCCCGATCGGCATCATCTTCGCCGCGCACGGCGCACAGAAGCTCTTCGGCTGGTTCGGCGGTTACGGCCTGGAAGGCACCGGCAAGTGGATGGCCTCGATCGGCCTCGAGCCCGGCTACCTGATGGCCCTGCTCGCCGGTAGCGGCGAGTTCTTCGGCGGCCTCGCCCTGATCATCGGCCTGCTGGTGCGTCCGGCCGCGGCGGTTCTGGCGATCGCGATGCTGGTGGCGATCTTCAGCGTGCATTTCGCCAATGGCCTGTTCATGAGCAACAACGGCTACGAGTTCGGCCTCGCCCTGCTGGCGGCGTCGGTGTCGCTGATGCTGAGCGGCGCGGGCCGCGCGTCGATCGATGCGGCGCTGAGCGGCAGCGCCCCCAAGGCCTGAGCCCCCAAGAGGCCTGAGCTCCAGTCCGCAGCACCGGGCCCCACGCGGGCCCGGATCGACACCGGCTGGCCACCGCCATGGCCGCCCAACCGGAGAACGCTGATGCAAACCCTGCCCACCCTGTTCGTTTCCCACGGCGCGCCCACCTTCGCGCTCGAGCCCGGCCTCGCCGGTGCGAACCTTGCCGCGCTCGGCCGCCGGCTGCCGCGCCCGCAGGCGGTGCTGGTGGTGTCGCCGCACTGGATGACGCGCCAGCCTCAGGCCACGCTGTCGCTGCGGCCCGAGACCATCCATGACTTCGGCGGCTTCGATCCGGCCCTCTACACGCTGCAATACCCGGCCGAGGGCGCCCACCTCGTCGCCCGCCGCGCGCTCGAGCTGCTCGAGGCGGCAGGATTGCCCGCCACGCCCAATGCCGACCGCGGGCTCGACCATGGCGCCTGGGTGCCGCTGATGCACCTGTACCCCGCGGCCGACGTGCCGGTGCTACAGGTGTCGCTGCCGGTGTGGCTCGACGCCGACGGCGCCTACCAGTACGGCCGCGCGCTGGCGCCGCTGGCGGACGAGGGCGTGCTGATCGTGGGCTCGGGCAGCCTCACCCACAACCTCTACGAGTTCCGCCTCGGCGACCCGCACGCCGAAGCCTACGCAGCCGAGTTCGCGCACTGGGTGCGCGACGCGGTGCTCGCCGGCGACCATGCGCGCCTGCGTCAGGCGCTGGCGATCGCGCCCCACGCCCGCCGCGCGCATCCCACCGCCGAGCACTACCTGCCGCTGCTGGTGGCGGCCGGCGCGGCGGGGCAGGCGCTGCCCGCGAGCCTCATCGAGGGCGGCATCGTGCATGGCGTGCTGTCGATGGATTCCTTCCTGTTCGGTGCCGACCTCGCCCTCGGGCAGGACGCTGCCGCCCCCACCGCCTTGCCCAACTGAGGCCCGACCATGTCCGCGAAAGATCTCATCGTCCACCAAGCCTCCGCCCCCGGCGCGCGGCTGATCCTGCTGTTCCATGGCGTGGGCTCGCGCCCCGAGGATCTGGTGCCGCTCGGCCGCCTGCTCGCCGAGGCCGACCCCGGCGCCTGGGTGGTCAGCGTGTGCTCGCCCGAGCCCAGCGACCTCGGCAGCGGCTGGCAGTGGTTCTCGGTGCGCGGCGTGACCGAGGACAGCCGCCCGGCGCGCATCGCCGCGGCGATGCCATCGTTCGTGCGCTGCGTGCGTGACTGGCAGGCGAGGGCAGGGGTGGATGCCGCCGGCACCACGCTGATCGGCTTCTCGCAGGGCGCGATCATGGCGCTCGAATCCACCCAGCTGCCCGAAACTCTGGCCGCGCGCGTGATC
>JAREIX010000250.1 GCA_029286945.1 Thauera sp.
GCGTCTTGCCGCTGCCGGCGCCGGCCAGCACCAGGCAGGGGCCGTCGAGATAGCGGATCGCTTCGCGCTGGGGCGCGTTGAGGAGGGCGGACATCGTGGCGGCACTGAAAAGCGAAGCCACCCGGGCGGGTGGCGGGCTGCGATTCTAGCCGATCGACCGCAGCCGGTCCGCCACCGTTACAGATCGAGCGCCTGGCAGGGCGCCCTCGCGCGGGGTGACAAGCTGCAGGGGGGCGCGCACAATCGCCGCGCCTTCGCGGGCGTTCGCGCCGTCAGCCAAACCTCCGGAATGTGGACATGAAACCGTGGATCCTGGCCGCGACCGCGGCGCTCGTGCTGGTGATCACCGCCAGCGTCCTGTTCGCGCACAAGCCGGCGCCCGCCCCCGAGCTGAGCTTTTCCACGCTGCAGGGGCAGCAGTTTCGTACCGCCGACCTGCGCGGCCAGGTGGTGCTGGTGAATTTCTGGGCGACGAGCTGCGGCGTGTGCATCGCGGAGATGCCGGCGCTGAAGGCGACCCACGAGAAGTTCCAGGCGCGCGGCTTCCGCACGCTCGCCGTGTCGATGGACTACGACCCGCCCGCCCGCGTCGGCGCCTTCTTCGGCCTCAACCCCCTGCCCTTCACCTTCGTGCTCGACCGCGACGGCCGCATCGCCCGCGGCTTCGGTGACGTGCGCCTGACGCCGACCAGCTTCGTCCTCAACAGGCGCGGCGAGATCGTGCACAAGATCCTCGGCCAGCCCGACTTCGACGCCTTGCATCGGCTGATCGACACCCTGCTCGCCGAACCGAGCTGAATCCCGCCTGTCGGATCATCGACTCCACTGCCGACACCCCACGCCCGACCCATGCCCAAGACCCGCGCCGCGCTGCTCCTCACCCTGTCCGCCACCGCCCTGCTGGCGCTGCCGCTGTTCGCCCAGGCCCAGCGCGCCGGCAACATCGGCGGCTGCGACATCCGTCGCGGCACGCTGTGCACCAACATGAACCTCAACGGCGCCAACCTGGAAGGGGTGAATCTGGCCAACTCGCAGTTCACCCGCTCGGACCTCTCGGGCGCCAGGCTGCGCAGCGCCATCCTGAACGAGGCCAACTTTTCGCAGGCCGAGATGGTCGGCACCACGCTCGACGAAGCCTCGATGCTGCGCACCAACCTGCGCGGCACGCGCCTCACCGGCGCCAGCCTCAAGGGCGCCAACCTGCGCAACGCGATCCTGCAGAACGCCGACCTGCACGACGCCGATTTCTCCGCCGCCCAGCTCGGCGGCGCCGACCTCACCAACGCGCGCGCCGAGCGTACCCGCTTCGACGGCGCCGACCTGCAGCGCGCCAGCCTGCGCGCCGCCAAGCTCTCTGGCGCATCCTTCGTCGGCGCCAACCTGCAGGGCGCCAACTTCACCCGCGCGCAGCTCACCAACGCCGACCTCACCGGGGCGAACCTGGATCAGGCGATCTTCCTGAATGCGCAGACGGATGGGTGCAAGGGCTGCCCGTGATCCCCGCCGGCGCCTGATCGCCCCCCCCACCCGCACCACTACCCCCACCTCCCGAAGCCGGCTTCGCCGCGCGGACGCGAATTTCGCCTCCGCCGAAGCCCGCTTCGCCATCGCGCTCGCACATATTTCAATAAATCAATAGTTTGGAATATGGCACGGGCTTTGCTGAAGGGATGCACGAGCACGCACTTCCCTTCATCAACGCCGCTGGCAGCCGCAGGAGGACAGGATCATGGGCAGTTTCGACAACGCCTTCATGGAATACACGCCCGAGTTCGAGGACATGGAGTTCGAGGACGTCGAGTGGGCGGGTGACGCCGAAGTCTTCACCGAATCCGAGCTGATGGAGCTCGCCGATGAGCTGCTGCAGGTGGAGTCGGAAGCCGAACTCGATCAATTCCTCGGCAACTTGATCAAGAAGGTCGGCCGGGGCATCGGCAAGGTCGTCAAGTCACCCGTCGGCCGCGCCATCGGCGGCTTCCTGAAGGGCGCGGCGAAGAAGGCGCTGCCCCTGGCCGGCGCCGCAGTGGGCGGATTCTTCGGCGGCCCGCTGGGCGCCAAGATCGGCAAGGGACTCGCCTCGGCCGCAGGCGGCGTGATCGGACTCGAAGCCGAAGCACTCAGCGCCGAAGACCAGGAGTTCGAAGGCGCCAAGCAGTTCTGCCGCATGTGCGGCGCCTCGGCCAAGGCGGCGCTGACCGCGCCCTCCGGCATCGATCCCATGCGCACGGCGCAGCGCGCCGTTACCGCTGCAGCCAGCCGGCACGCCCCAGGCCTGCTCGGCAGCCTCCCCTCATCTGCCGGTCCGCGCGGCAGCGGCAACTCGGGGCGCTGGGTGCGCAAGGGCCGCAACGTGCTTCTTCTCAATCTCTGACCCAGGAAGCATCCATAGCCGATCGCGATCCACGGCTGCCATCCGCACCGCCTTCCAGCACCACTGCACAAGGAGCCCACCATGCATGACATCGACAACGTCCGCTTCGAGGCCGACAACGAGTTCGAGGCCTGGAGCCCGGGCATTGCTTCCGAGACCGACGAAATGCCCCTCGAGTTCGAGGAGTTCGAGTTCGAGGACACCGAATCCGCACTGTTCGGCGAGGCTGACGCCGGTATCGGAGAGATGGACGAGACCGACCCCGCCACCGAGTTGCTGGACGTGCAATCGGAAGAGGAGCTGGACCAGTTCATCGGCAACCTGATCCGCCGCGCGGGGCAAGCGATCCGCTCCCCCGCCGGGCGCGCGATCGGCGGCCTGCTGAAGAGAGCGGCAAAGCAAGCTTTGCCGGGCATCGGCGCCGTGCTGGGCGGGCAGGTCGGGGGCGCGAGAGGTGCCCGGGCGGGTCGCCAGTTGGCGAGTTCCGCGGGCCGCCTTTTCGGGCTGGAGCTTGAAGGCCTCAGCGGCGAGGATCAGGAATACGAAGTGGCGCGCCGTTTCGTGCGCTTCTCCAACGCGGCTGCACGCAACCTCGCCGCCCAGACACAGCGCACACGCAACCCGACCGCCGCCGCACGCGCGGCCTTCGTCACCGCTGCACGACGCCACGCCCCCGGCCTGCTCGGCGCCTCGTCCGCCTCGATGGCGTCCCAGGCTGCCTCCGCCCCTGCCATGCGCCCGCAAAGCGGCCGCTGGGTGCGCCGCGGCAACAAGATCATGGTGATCGGGCTGTAAGCCATCATGAGCCACGCGGACGCCCTCGGCCTGCTCGACCAGGAAGCCGCTGCGCTTCTGGTTCGGTTAGCCCGCATCAAGCCCTTCGTGCTCACCGAGCCGATGCTGCTTGCCGCGAGCGTGCTGCCGCGGGCGCAGATGGCGATCGAGCGCTTCCTCGCCCGTGGCCGGCACGAACTCAGGCACGGCATCGATACCTTCCGCCGGTGGCTGCACGGCGAAGGCCGCAAGGCCGGGCCCGAAGAGGCGCAGCGCCGCTTCGTCGCGCTCCGCCTGCGCTTCAACGCGGTCCTGACCCAGCTCGACCTGTTCAGCGACGTCATCACCCAGCGCAGCGAGAGCGACAACGGCGTGTGGCTGTCGGGGCTGGACGCCGTGGCGGCCGACGCGCTGGCGCTGCCCGGCTACATCGACCCGCCGCCGGTCATCTGCTACCTCGACCGCGGCATCGGCGCGGCGATCCGGCGTGCGCGCACCCGGCTGCCTGGCGGCGGCGACAACCCGGTCGCCATCATCCGCGTGCCGCGCGAACGCATGATCGGCAGCGGCATCGCCTCGTCGCTGGTCCACGAGGTCGGCCACCAGGCCTCGTCCCTGCTCGACCTGGTGCCCTCGGTGCAGGCAGCGATCCGCGCGCAGGCGCAGGGCGGTGACGCCCAGGTGTGGGCACTGTACGAGCGTTGGGCCTCCGAGATCCTCGCCGACTTCTGGTCGGTGGCGCGGGTCGGCATCGTGTCCACGCTGGGCCTGATGGGCGTGGTCAGCCTGCCGCGGCCCTTCGTGTTCCGCGCCAACCTCGACGACCCGCACCCCACGCCGTGGATCCGGGTGAAGCTGAGCTGCGCACTCGGCGAGGCGCTGTACCCGCACCCGCAATGGCAGCGCAGCGCGCGCGCCTGGGCCTCGTACTACCCGCTCGAGCGCCTGGACGTCCCGCGCCGCGACATCGTCCAGCGGCTCGAGGCGGCGATCCCGCCTCTGGTCGCCCTGCTGCTCGCCCATCGCCCACCCCGCTTGCGCGGCCGCTCGCTGCGCGAGGCGATGGACACCGCCCCGCGCCAGCCGGCGCAACTCGCCGCGCAGTTCGAACGCTGGCGCCAGGCCCCGATCCGCATGTACCGCGCCCCGCCGACGATGGCCTTCGCGGTGCTCGGCCAGGCCAAGGCCGACGGCCGGCTGTCGCCCCCTCTGGGTCAAGATAGTTGTCGCCTCGATAGAATCTGAACCTCGAGGGCGATAACGGAAGAACGAAGTGGCCAGATACGGACAAGCATTCAAGGA
>JAREIX010000029.1 GCA_029286945.1 Thauera sp.
GCCCATCAGCATCAGCGACACGGTGCAGTTGCCGCCGATCCAGTTGCGCCCGCCCTTGGCGAGCGCGGCGTCGATGACGTTGCGGTTGACCGGGTCGAGTATGATCACCGCGTCGTCGTTCATACGCAGCGCCGAGGCGGCGTCGATCCAGTGGCCGTTCCAGCCGGTGGCGCGCAGCTTGGGGAAGACTTCCTTGGTGTAGTCACCGCCCTGGCAGGTGATCACGATGTCGCAGGCCTTCAGCGCATCGATGTTCATCGCGTCCTGCAGCGGCGCGGCGGCTTCCTTGCCGCCGAAGGACGGCGCCTTGCCGCCTGCGTTCGAGGTGGAGAAATACACCGGCTCGATGAAGGCGAAGTCGCCCTCTTCGACCATGCGCTGCATCAGCACGGAACCCACCATGCCACGCCAGCCAACCAGACCGACTCGATTCATGTTCATCACTCTCAACTAAGACGTTTCGTTTCTTGAAAAAGCTATTCTGGCACAACAGCTTACAGCGCTGCGAGCACCGCGTCGCCCATCTCGCGCGTGCCGACCCGCTTCGTGCCCGGCTCGTAGATGTCGCCGGTGCGATAGCCCTGGGCCAGCACCTTCTTGACCGCGCGCTCGATGCGCTGCGCAGCCGCTTCCTGATTGAAGGTATAGCGCAGCATCATCGCCGCCGACAGGATGGTGGCGAGCGGGTTGGCGAGGTCCTTGCCGGCGATGTCGGGGGCGGAGCCGTGCGAGGGCTCGTACATGCCCTTGTTGTCGGCGTTGAGCGAGGCCGAGGGCAGCATGCCGATCGAGCCGGTGAGCATCGAGGCTTCGTCCGACAGGATGTCGCCGAACATGTTGCCGGTGACCATCACGTCGAACTGCTTGGGGTTGCGCACCAGCTGCATCGCGGCGTTGTCGACCAGCATGTGGGTCAGCTCGACCTCGGGGAAGTCCTTGCTGACCTCGATCGCGATGTCGCGCCAGAGCTGGGTGGTCTCGAGCACGTTCATCTTGTCGACCGAGCACAGGCGCTTGCCGCGCTTCATCGCCGCCTCGAAGGCCACGCGCAGGATGCGACGGATCTCGTACTCGGCGTAGATCATGGTGTTCCAGCCCACGCGCTGGGTCTCGCCATTGACCTCGCGCAGCTCGATGCCGCGCGGCTGGCCGAAGTAGATGTCACCGGTGAGTTCGCGCACGATCAGGATGTCGAGGCCGGCGACGATCTCGGGCTTGAGCGTGGACGCGTTGGCCAGCTCCGGATACAGGATGGCCGGGCGCAGGTTGGCGAACAGCGCGAGCTCCTTGCGGATGCCGAGCAGGCCGAGTTCCGGGCGCTGGTTGCGGGGGTGGTTGTCCCACTTCGGGCCGCCGACCGCGCCGAGCAGGATGGCGTCGGCTTCGCGCGCGAGCTTGAGCGTGGCCTCGGGCAGCGGGTTGCCGGTGGCGTCCACCGCGCAGCCGCCCACCAGGGCTTCTTCCATCTCGAACTTGAGATCGAGCGCGTCGAGCACGCGCACGGCCTGCGCCATGATCTCGGGACCGATGCCGTCACCCGGCAGCACGCAAATCTTCATCGAATCATCTTCCTCGGTTCGGTGAGCCGTCCGGGCTCAGGCAAAGTAGTACGGGTGTTGGGCGCGGCGCTGCGCTTCGAAGGCGCGGATCTTGTCGGCGTGGCGCAGGGTCAGGCCGATGTCGTCCCAGCCGTTCAACAGGCATTCCTTGCGGAAGGGGTCGATGTCGAAGGCGATCGACTTGCCGTCCGGGCGGGTGATGGTCTGCGCGGCCAGATCGACGGTCAGCCGGTAGCCCTCGGTCGCCTCGCACTGGCGGAAGAGCTCGTCGACCTCGGCGGCGTCCAGCTTGATCGGCAGCAGGCCGTTCTTGAAGCTGTTGTTGAAGAAGATGTCGGCAAAGCTCGGTCCGATCAGCACGCGGAAGCCGTAGTCCTCGAGCGCCCACGGCGCGTGCTCGCGCGAGCTGCCGCAGCCGAAGTTGTCGCGCGTGAGCAGGACCTGCGCGCCCTGGTAGCGCGGCTTGTTGAGCACGAAGTCGGGATTGAGCGGGCGCGTGCTGTTGTCCTGGCCGGGCTGGCCGACGTCGAGGTAGCGCCACTCGTCGAAGGCGTTGGGGCCGAAGCCGCTGCGCTTGATCGACTTCAGGAACTGCTTGGGGATGATCGCGTCGGTGTCGACGTTGGCACGGTCGAGCGGCGCGACCAGGCCGTCCAGCTTGGTAAACGGATTCATTATTTCACTGCCCTCTGGATGGCCTCGCCACCCGCTTCAATGTCACGACCGACCCCTTGCACGGTGTTGCAGGCGATGGAGACGAAGCCGGCAGCGAGCGCGGCGGCGATGAGCGCAAGTTTCTTCATTGCATGGTCCTCGATCGGATGCCGGCCCTCAGGCCAGCGTACGCACGTCGGTGAAGTGGCCGGTGACGGCCGCCGCGGCGGCCATCGCCGGGCTCACCAGATGCGTGCGCCCGCCCGCCCCCTGGCGGCCCTCGAAGTTGCGGTTCGAGGTCGAGGCGCAGCGTTCGCCCGGCTCGAGGCGGTCGGCGTTCATCGCCAGGCACATCGAACAGCCCGGCTCGCGCCACTCGAAACCCGCGGCGAGGAAGATCTCGTGCAGGCCTTCGGCCTCGGCCTGGCGCTTGACCAGGCCCGAACCCGGCACCACCAGCACGCGCCTGACGTTGGCGGCCTTGCTGCGGCCCTTGGCCACCGCGGCCGCTTCGCGCAGGTCCTCGATGCGCGAGTTGGTGCACGAACCGATGAAGACCTGATCGACCTTGATGTCGGTGATCGGCGTGTTGGCCGTGAGCCCCATGTACTTCAATGCGCGCTCGACGCCCTCGCGGCGCACCGGGTCGGCGACCGCAGCCGGATCCGGCACGCGGCCGTCGACCGTGGTGACCATCTCGGGCGAGGTCCCCCAGGTGACCTGCGGCAGGATGTCCTCGGCCTTGAGCTCGACGACCTTGTCGAACTGCGCACCCTCGTCGCTCCTGAGCGTGCGCCAGTAGTCGACCGCCTGCTCCCATTGCGCGCCCTTGGGCGAGAAGGGGCGATCCTTGAGGTAGGCGATGGTGGTCTCGTCCACGCCGACCATGCCGGCGCGCGCACCGGCCTCGATCGCCATGTTGCAGATCGTCATGCGGCCTTCCATCGACAGCGCGCGGATCGCGCTGCCGCCGAACTCCATCGCGTAGCCGGTGCCGCCGGCGGTGCCGATCCGGCCGATGATGGCGAGCACGACGTCCTTGGCGGTGACGCCGCGGCCGAGCTGGCCGTCGACCTTCACCAGCATGGTCTTCGACTTCTTCTGCAGCAGACACTGGGTGGCGAGCACGTGCTCGACCTCGGAGGTGCCGATGCCGTGCGCCAGGCAAGCGAAGGCGCCGTGGGTGGAGGTGTGCGAATCACCGCAGACCACGGTCATGCCCGGCAGCGTGGCGCCGTTCTCGGGGCCGATGACGTGCACGATGCCTTGGCGTTCGCCCTTGAACGGGAAGTACGCGAGCGAGCCGACTTCGCGGATGTTGGCGTCGAGCGTCTCGACCTGCTGGCGCGACACCGGATCCTGGATGCCCAGATCCCAGTGGTCGGTCGGCGTGTTGTGGTCGGCGGTGGCGACGATCGAGCTGATGCGCCACGGCTTGCGCCCGGCCAGCTTGAGGCCCTCGAAGGCCTGGGGACTGGTCACCTCGTGCACCAGGTGACGGTCGATGTAGATCAGCGCCGTGCCGTCGGCTTCCTGGTGGACGACATGACTGGACCAGAGCTTTTCGTACAGCGTTTGAGCTTGCATCCCGGTGATTCCACGTCAGAAAAAAGAAATCGATTATTTCACAAAGGCTGCAAGACTGAACAGCGCGCCGCGCCTCAGCGCCGCATGCCCTGGTAGAGCGGCATCACGCGCGCCGCGTACTCGGTCAGGTCGCGCTTGCGATTGGCGTGCGAAGGGTGGGTCGACAGCCACTGCGGCGGCGCCCCCGCGGACTGAGTGGCCATCTTGTCCCACAGGGTGACCGCGGCGCGCGGGTCGTATCCGGCACGCGCCGCCAGCTCGACGCCCATGCGGTCGGCCTCGGTCTCGTGCTCGCGCGAGTTGGGCAACTCGAAGGTGACCTTGGCGACCTGACTCATCAGGCTCTGCCCCGCCTGGCCGACGCCGAGCAAGGCCCCTGCCACCGACAGCCCGATGCCGGTCGCCATCGACTTCGACACCTGCTCGCGCGCATGCTCGCGCAGCGCGTGGGCGATCTCGTGCCCCATCACCGCGGCGATCTCGTCGTCGCTCAGGTTCAGGCGCTCGATCAGACCGGTGTAGATCGCCATCTTGCCGCCCGCCATGCACCAGGCGTTGAGCTCGCTGGAGCTGAACACATGCACCTCCCAGTCCCACGATGGCGCGTCGGGGCGGAAGGCACCGGTCTGCGCGGTGAGCCGCGACACGATGCGACCCACGCGCTGCACCGTCGCCGGGTCGCGGTCGAGCGCGTTCTTGCGCCGCGCCTCGGCGAGCATCTGCTGGTATTGCTGGCTGGAGGCCTGCTCGATCTCCTGCGCCGAAACCATCATCAGTTGCGAGCGCTGCACACCGACCGCGCCCGCCTGGGTCGTCTGCACGGTCTGGCAGGCGGTGGTGAGGGTGCCGGCGACCAGCGCCGGCAGGGCGAGCTTGAGCACGTTCTTCATCGTCATCGATCTCCTCGAATACAGACGGGGTCACGCGGCACCGGATTGCCGGCGCCAGCCGATCAGCATCCACAGCAGCCCGGCGAGCGCGAACCCCGAGCCGATGGTATACGTCCAGGCGGCGCCGAGGCTTTCCCAGGTGTAACCGCTCAGCAAGCCGCCGAGCATGCCCCCCGCGCCAAAGGACAGGCTGCCGTAGAGCGCCTGGCCGCGCGACTGCAGGCGGCCGGGGAACCACGCGTTGACCACCGCGATCGCGGCGGCGTGATAGGCGCCGAAGGTGGCGCCGTGCAGCAGCTGGGCGAGCACCAGCAGCGCAAGGCTGTCCGCGCCCCAGCCGATCATCAGGAAGCGCGCCACCGCGCAGGCGAAGGAGAAGAGCAAGATCGCCCGCAGCGAGACGCGCTGGCTGATGCGCGGCATCGCCATGAAGACCACGATCTCCGCGACCACGCCCAGGGTCCACATCCAGCCCACCAGCGCCTTGTCGTGACCGATCTCGACCAGGTGGATCGAGTAGAACACGTAGAGCGCCCCGTGCGCCGCGGACATCAGGAAGCAGGCGCCCAGCAACGCCTGCACCTCGGGCCGGCGCAGCGTGTCGCCGAAGCTCGCCGCCTCGCGCTGCGCCGGCGGACGCGGCGCCTCGGGGACGATGAAGCTGCACAGCACGATCCCGCCGAGGATGGCGGCGGTCACCCAGAGCACGACATCGATCGGCAGCCGATCCAGCGAATGACCGAGCACGAGGACCGCGGCGATGAAGCCCACCGAGCCCCACACGCGGATGCTGCCGTAGCGGTGCGCCGCCTCGCCGAGGTGGGCGAAGGCCAGCCCTTCGATCAGCGGCAGCGCCGCGCTCCAGAAGAAGGCCATCAGCGCCATCGCCGCGAACAGGCCGCCGAAATCGGTGGTGAAGAAGAACACGGAGAAGCCGGCCAGGCTGGCGAGCGCCGACAGGCGGACGATGGCGATGCGCAGGCCGAGCCGCTCCGCCAGCCAGCCCCACAGGTTGGGAGCGAGCACCCGCATCAGCTGCATCAGCGACATCAGCAGCGCGATGTCGGTCGCCGTCAGCGCGATCGACTGCAGGTAGAGCGTGAAGTACGGCGCAAACGCGCCGACGAAGGCGAAGTAGAAGAAGTAATAGGCCGACAGGCGCCAGTACGGGATCATCGGTCGCGCCTCAGGCGCGGCGATGCGCGCGGGACCGCCGGATCAGGCCACGACTCACGACCGTCGCCGGCGCTCAGCGCGGCGACGGCAGGCGCTGGCTGCCCGCGGGCGCAAGCGCGGCGATGCGCGGCGTGTCGGTGCGCACGTCACCGCACTGCGCGCGATGGCGCAGCGCATGGTCGATCAGCACCAGCGCCAGCATGGATTCGGCGATCGGCGTGGCGCGAATGCCGACGCAGGGGTCGTGGCGGCCATGGGTGTTGACGATGACCGGATTGCCGGCGCGATCGATCGAGCGCCGGTCCAGCCGGATGCTCGAGGTCGGCTTGATCGCGATGCTGGCGATGATGTCCTGCCCGGTGGAGATGCCGCCGAGCACACCCCCGGCATGGTTGGAGAGAAAGCCCTCGGGCGTCATCTCGTCGCCGTGCTCGGTGCCGCGCTGCGCCACCGAGGCGAAGCCGGCGCCGATCTCCACGCCCTTGACCGCATTGATCCCCATCATCGCGTAGGCGATGTCGGCGTCCAGGCGCCCATACACCGGTTCGCCCCAGCCGACCGGGACGCCACTGGCGACGACGTCGATGCGCGCGCCGATCGAGTCGCCCGACTTGCGCAGCTCGTCCATGTAGGCCTCGAGCTGCGGCACGATCTCGGCATTGGGTGCGAAGAAGGGATTGCCGTCAACCTCGTCCCAGGACATGAAGGGAATCTCGATCGGCCCGAGCGCGCCCATGCAGGCGCGGATCACGATGCCGTAGCGCTCCTTCAGCCACTTCTTCGCGATCGCCCCGGCCGCCACCCGCACCGCGGTCTCGCGCGCCGACGAGCGCCCGCCGCCACGGTAGTCGCGCAGGCCGTACTTCTGCAGGTAGGCGTAGTCTGCATGGCCGGGGCGGAAGCTGTCGGCGATGTTGCCGTAGTCCTTGCTGCGCTGGTCCTGATTGCGGATCAGCAGCGCGATCGGGGTGCCGGTGGTGACGCCCTCGAACACGCCGGACAGGATCTCGACCGTGTCCGGTTCGCGGCGCTGGGTGACGTGGCGCGAGGTGCCCGGCTTGCGGCGGTCGAGCTCGGCCTGAATGTCCGCCTCATTGATCGCCAGTCCCGGCGGGCAGCCGTCCACGATGCAGCCGATCGCCGGGCCATGGGATTCGCCGAAGGAGGTGACGGTGAAGAGCGTACCGAGGGTGTTGCCGGACATGGAGGTCTCTCTGCTTGCCCGCCCGCGCCACCGCGGCCGGATGGCGCACGCAGGCTGGGCAGGGCATCGGGAATGAACGTGGGACGGGGCGCGAGTCTAGCACGCACACCCCGTGCCCTTCAGCCCGCGCCCGGCTCGAACGGGCGCGGGCTGACCGGGGCGCTCAGTGGAAGAAGCCCTCGAGACGCTCGAAGACCTCGTGCTCGGCCCCATGGCGACGCACGTTGAGCACGTCCTCGAGCTTTTCCACCTGGCGCACCATCTGCTCGAGGCGCTGGTCTTCGTACACCAGCAGCCAGATCCGCGAGCGCCTGCCATCGGATACCGGCATGCACAGGATTCCCTCCACGTTGAAGGCGCGGCGCGCAAAGAGATTGCAGATGTGACTCATCACCCCGGGGTGGTTGTTCACATCCAGTTCCAGAACGACCTTGGCACAGCCGGCTTGCGGCAGCGGGTCGGCAACCTGTTCGATCATCATCAGCCTCCGATCATCTCGGTGTTGGCCGCACCGGGCGGCACCATGGGGTAAACGAATTCCTCGCGGTCGATCGTCGCATGGATCAGGCAGGGGCCCGGTCGCTGCAGGGCCTCGGCGAGTGCGGCGACCGGATCGTCGGCGAGGTCGAGATCGATCGCCGGCACGCCGAAGCCGTCGGCGATCTTCACGAAATCGGGTTCGCGCCGGTACTCCGAAGCGAACTGGCGCTTGCCATAGAACAGCGCCTGCTGCTGATACACGAGGCCGAGCGCGTTGTTGTTCATCAGCACGATCTTGAGGTTGAGGCCCTCCTCGACAAGCGTGTCGAGCTCCTGAATGTTCATCTTGAAGCTGCCGTCACCCGTGAAGCACACCACCGTGCGGTCCGGCGCGGCGAGCGCGGCGCCGATCGCGGTCGGCAGGCCAAAGCCCATCGTGCCGAGACCACCCGAGGTGAGCCACTGGCGCGGACGGCGGAAGGGGTAGGCCTGCGCCACCCACATCTGGTGCTGGCCGACGTCGGTGGCGACGATCGCGTCGTCGTCGAGGGCGCTGGCCACGGCCCGGATCAGACCGTAATGGGAGCGGGGGTCGTCCTCGCCCGGGAACTGCATCGGGAAGCGCGTCTTCAGGCTCGCCACCTGCGACAGCCAGGGCGCGCGCAGCGCAGCCTTGACGCGCGGCAGCAAGGCCTCCAGCGCGCATTTCACGTCGGCGTGGATGGCCACGTGCGCGTTCTTGATCTTGTGCAGCTCCGAACGGTCGATGTCGATGTGGACGATCCTCGCGTTCGGGCAGAACTGCGCCGCCCGGCCGATTGCACGGTCGTCGAAGCGGGCGCCGACGCAAATCAGCAGGTCGGCCTCCTCGAGCACCAGGTTGGTGTAGCGCGCGCCATGCATGCCGAGCATGCCGATCGACAGCGGGTGATCCATCGGCATCGCGCCAAGCGCCATCAGGGTCATCGTGGTCGGCAGGCTGCCCTGCTCGGCCAGTTGCACGGCGAGCGACGCCGCACCCGCATGGACCACCCCCCCGCCGAGGTAGAGCACCGGCCGCTCGGCCTCGTTGATCATTCGCGCCGCGGCCTCGATCGCAGCGATGTCGAGCTGAGGCGCCGGATCCGCCACCGCGACCGGCGGAAATTCGTCGACCGTGATCAGCTGGGTCTGCACGTCCTTGGGCACGTCGATCAGGACCGGACCGGGGCGGCCGGACATCGCGATGCGGAAGGCCTCGGGCACCACCTCGAGCAGTTCCTGCGCCGAGCGCACGAGGAAGTTGTGCTTGGTGATCGGCACCGTGATGCCGTAGATGTCGACTTCCTGGAAGGCATCGGTACCGATCATCGCCTGCGGCACCTGGCCGGTGATGACGACCATCGGAATCGAGTCGAGGCAGGCATCGGCGATCGCGGTCACCAGATTGGTCGCCCCGGGACCGCTCGAGGCGATGCACACCTGCGGCACGCCGCTCACCCGCGCCATGCCCTGCGCCATGAAGCCTGCGCCCTGCTCGTGGCGGGCCAGCACGTGGCGAATCCGCTCACTGGCCGAAAGCGCATCGTAGAACGGAAGGATGGCGCCGCCTGGAAGGCCCGCGATCGTGCGCACGCCCTGACGCTCGAGGAGGCGCGCCATCAGTTGCGCGCCGGTGAGTTGAACCATGTTGCTCTCCTTGCTTGAGGGTTCGGCGGCAAGACCGGCGGGCGCAAAAAAAAGCAAAACCCCCGTCGGGCTTGCGCGCCGACGGGGGTTTGAGATCCAGTGCTCGAGTGTTTCTTGTCCCGTTAAGACGCGCGCGTGCCTACGCCTACTACGCGTACTACGGTTACTGCGGACACGAAGGCGAAGCGTGCGGGACGGGACATGAAATGCGTTTGTGTCGAAAAGAGTCGAGACGTGACCGGCAGTTTAATCACGAAGCGGTGCAATGCACAAGAATCTTTTCGAGGAAATGCCGCCCCTGAAATTGGAGCGATCCGATGCAGAACCTTCCTCGATCGGCAAGGCTCAGCCCGCGCGCAACTCCCGCCGCAGGATCTTGCCGACGTTGCTCTTGGGCAGTTCGTCGCGGAACTCGATGTGGTGAGGAACCTTGTATCCAGTCAGGTTCTCGCGGCAGTAGGCGCTCAGCGCCTCGGTGGTGAGCGCGGGATCCTTGCGCACCACGAAGATCTTCACCGCCTCGCCGCTGCGCTCGTCCGGCACCCCGATCGCCGCCACTTCGAGCACCCCGGGATGACTGGCGACCACGTCCTCGACCTCGTTCGGATAGACGTTGAAGCCCGACACCAGGATCATGTCCTTCTTGCGATCGACCAGCCGGACGAAGCCCATCTCATCGATGACCGCGATATCGCCGGTGCGCAGGAAGCCGTCCGGCGTGAACGCGCGTGCGGTCTCCTCCGCGCGCTGCCAGTAGCCGGGCGTCACCTGCGGCCCGCGCACGCACAGCTCGCCGCGCTGGCCGATCGGCTGCTCGTTGCCCTCGTCGTCGCGGATGCTGATATCGGTGGATGGCACCGGAAGCCCGATCGCATGATTGAAGTGCTTGAGGTCCAGCGGGTTGATGGTGACCGCCGGCGAGGTCTCGGTGAGACCGTAGGCTTCGACCAGCTGCACGCCGGTGATCCGCTTCCACTTTTCCGCCACCGCCTGCTGCACCGCCATCCCGCCACCCAGCGCCACCCGCAGCGAGGAAAAATCCAGCTTCGCGAACGCCTCGTTGTTCAGCAGTGCATTGAACAGGGTGTTGACCCCGGTGATCGCGGTGAATCGGTGCCTCGCCATCTCCTTCACGAAGCCGGGAATGTCGCGCGGATTGGCAATCAGTACGTTCGTCGCGCCGATCTTGAGGAAGGTCAGGCAGTTCGCAGTGAGCGAGAAGATGTGATAGAGCGGCAGCGCGGTGATGATGACCTCGCGCCCATCGCGGACGTGAGGCGCGATCCAGGCGTGGGCTTGCTGCAGGTTGGCGATGATGTTGCCATGAGTCAGGATCGCGCCCTTGGCCACACCGGTGGTGCCTCCCGTGTACTGGAGGAAGGCGATGTCGTCGTGCCCCACCTCGATCGGCTGCAGCACGTGAGCCGCGCCGCGCTTGAGCGCATCGGCGAAGGAGAGATGGCCGTCGAGCCGCCACGCAGGCACCAGCTTGCGTATCCGGCGCACGACGAAATTGACGACCGCCCCTTTCGGGAAGCCGAGCATCTCGCCCAGACTGGTGACGATGACGTGGCGCACCGGCACCTGGCCGCGCACATGCTCGAGCGTGTGCGCGAAGTTCTCGAGGATGACGATCGCCTCGGCTCCGGCATCGCGAAGCTGATGCTCGAGCTCGCGCGCGGTGTAGAGCGGATTGACGTTGACGACCGTGTAGCCCGCGCGCAGCGCGCCGAACAGGGCGATCGGGTACTGCAGCACGTTGGGCATCATGAGCGCGATGCGCGTGCCGCGCGGCAGCTTCAGGTCGCTCTGGAGAAACGCGGCGAAGCGCGCGCTCAGGGCATCGAGCTCCGCGTAGGAGATCGCCTTTCCCATGCAGATGTAGGCGCTTTGCGCCGCGAACCGTCGCGCACTGCGCTCGAACACATCCCCCAGGGAGCGGAACTCATCGACGTCGATTTCCGCGGGGATGCCCTGGGGATAGCTTTTCAGCCAGACTCTTTCCACGTCCTCTCCTCCTGTTGCTGGAAATAACGCCGGCACCCTCAAGGGCCGACCGGCTCCGCCCTCCCAAGGCGTCGACCAGACCCAAGGGCCTGGCGCTCATTCCAACGTGATCGCACCCGTTTCTTGTTCGAGGGTGTCGAGCGGACGGGCTCCCCCGTCCACGGAGGCGCGACGGACGTGCCCCGCCGCGTACCGCGTTCCGTATCCGGCTACTGCGCCTCGTCCTCGCTCGCCGGCCAGTTGCGGATGTAGTTCTTCAGCATGCGGTTCTCGAAGCTCTGCTCCTCGAGCACCGCCTTGGCAACGTCATGGAAGCTCACCACGCCGAGCAGGGTGTGATCCTCCATGACCGGGAGGTAGCGCTGGTGATGCTCGACCATCAGGCGACGCAGCTCATCCATTTCCATCGTCGGCGATGCGCTGAGCGGTTCGCGCAGCATCGTCTCCTCGACGGTGAGCGCCTGCCAGTCCGCACCGCCCTTCTGCACCGCCTGCAAGACCTGGCGGAAGGTCAGCATGCCGACCATCGCGCCGCGGGAAAAAACGACCAGCGAGCCGACGTCCTGCTCGTTCATGATCTCGACGGCCTCCGCGATGCTCCTGTTGGGCGCAATGGTGAACAGCACCTTGCCCTTGATCGCGAGAATCTCGCTCACCAGCATGTCGATCTCCGTGCCCAGTCGTTGCGAATATTGAGGTCAGGCGCCATCTTAGTGCATCGCCCGGAGGGCGCAAAGCGGGTCGCGGACAGGGCCTGCAGGCTCAGCGCTGCAGCTGATCGAGCTTGTTCTTGACCTTGGCCCATTCCTCCGCATCCGGCAGCGGATCCTTGCGCTCGACGATGGGTTTCCAGCCCTTGGCCAGTTCGGCGTTGAGCGCGATGAAATGCTGCTGATCCTGCGGCACGTCATCCTCGGCGAAAATCGCCTCCACCGGACACTCGGCCACGCACAGCGTGCAGTCGATGCACTCTTCCGGGTCGATCACGAGGAAGTTCGGCCCCTCGCGAAAACAGTCGACCGGACAGACATCCACGCAATCGGTGTACTTGCAGCGAATGCAGCTCTCGGTCACGACATAGGTCATTGCGGCTCTCCATGGTCCTGTGGGGGTACGAGCCGGCTCTGACGGCCGGCGTCGGCGAAGCCAGAATATAGTCCAGTCCTTGGCGTTTTTGCCACGTCGGGGCCTTGTGCGGGAAAATCCGCAGCGGATTCCCTTGACGCAAGCCGATGCTTCGCATAAGTTTCGTCAAAATTTCTTCACGGAAGGCCCCCCTTCCGCCGGAAAACCCGGTTCTGCCGAATGCATCCTCCTCCGCGGCGCGTTTCCGGGCACATCCCCTCTCCTCTCGCAATACCAGGCAACGAAGTCACCGACTTCCGTCTACACCCGCTAGCCCTTATGTGAGGAATCATGAGCGAGCATATTCACTATGTGACCGACAGCAACTTCGAAGCCGAAGTGCTGCAGTCCCAGACCCCGGTGCTGGTCGATTACTGGGCCGAATGGTGCGGCCCGTGCAAGATGATCGCCCCGATCCTTGACGACGTCGCCAAGGACTACGCCGGCAAGCTCAAGGTCGCCAAGCTCAACATCGACGACAACCAGGAAACCCCGGCCAAGTACGGCATCCGTGGCATCCCGACGCTGATGCTGTTCAAGGGTGGCAACGTCGAGGCGACCAAAGTGGGCGCCCTTTCCAAATCTCAACTGACCGCCTTCATTGACAGCAACATCTAAGCCGGACCAGGCTCCGGCCCGCTCCCGCGGTTCCTCGCGCGCCCGTCGCCGCGGCGCGCGCAACCGGGACGGTAATTCCCCCCAGAATCCGCAGAACGAAAACGATCTGTTCGACGTCGAGAACGGCGGCGAGGAAGGCTCTTCCACGCCGCGCGAATCCGACGTCCCCGCGCTTCACCTGTCCGAACTCAAGGCCCTGCACGTCAGCGAACTGTTGCAGATGGCCACCGATGCCGGGGTCGAGGGTGCGAACAGGCTGCGCAAGCAGGAACTCGTCTTCGCGCTGCTGCGCAACCGCGCCCGCAGGGGCGAACCGATCTGTGGCGATGGCGCACTCGAAGTGCTGCCTGACGGCTTCGGCTTCCTGCGCTCTCCCGACACCTCGTATCTCGCGGGGACGGACGACATTTACGTGTCGCCCTCGCAGATCCGGCGCTTCAACCTGCGCACCGGCGACACGATCGAGGGCGAGATCCGCATCCCGAAGGACGGCGAGCGCTACTTCGCGCTCACCAAGCTCGACAAGATCAACGGTCGGCCGCCGGAAGAGTGCAAGAGCAAGATCCTGTTCGAGAACCTCACGCCCCTGCATCCGCAGGAGTGCCTGAAGCTCGAACGCGACGTCCGCGGCGAGGAGAACATCACCAGCCGCGTGATCGACATGATCGCTCCGATCGGCAAGGGCCAGCGCGGCCTGCTCGTCGCCCCGCCCAAGAGCGGCAAGACGGTCATGCTGCAGCACATCGCGCACGCGATCACGGCCAACCACCCCGATGTCAAGCTGATCGTGCTGCTGATCGACGAGCGCCCGGAAGAAGTGACCGAGATGCTGCGCTCGGTGAAGGGCGAGGTCGTGGCCTCCACCTTCGACGAGCCCGCCACCCGCCACGTGCAGGTCGCCGAGATGGTGATCGAGAAGGCCAAGCGCCTGACCGAGCACAAGTACGACGTGGTGATCCTGCTCGACTCGCTGACCCGCCTGGCGCGCGCCTACAACACCGTGGTGCCGGCCTCCGGCAAGGTGCTGACCGGCGGCGTGGACGCCAACGCGCTGCAGAAGCCGAAGCGCTTCTTCGGCGCCGCGCGCAACATCGAGGAAGGCGGCTCGCTGACCATCATCGCCACCGCGCTGATCGACACCGGCAGCCGCATGGATGACGTGATCTACGAGGAGTTCAAGGGCACCGGCAACATGGAGCTCCACCTCGACCGCCGCATGGCCGAGAAGCGCGTCTATCCGGCGATCAACGTCAACCGCTCGGGCACCCGCCGCGAGGAGCTGCTGCTCAAGTCCGACGTGCTGCAGAAGGTGTGGATCCTGCGCAAGCTGCTGTACGGCATGGACGACATCGACGCGATGGAATTCCTGCTCGACAAGATCAAGGCCACCAAGAGCAACGCCGAGTTCTTCGACGCGATGCGCTCGGGCCGCGGCTGATCTCCGCCTGCCCCGCGAGCACAAACGCCACCCCAGGGTGGCGTTTGCATTTGTGCGCCCGCCGCCGTCCGTCACCGGAGCGGCGGGGGTGGCGGGATCACTTGGCGGGATAGTCGAAGAATCCCTTGCCGCTCTTGCGGCCGAGGTAGCCGGCCTCGAGCATTTCGACCAGCAGCGGCGCCGGCCGGTACTTCGGGTCCTTGGTCCCTTCGTACAGCACCTGCATCACCGCCAGCTCGACGTCGAGCCCGATCAGGTCGCAGAGCGCCAGAGGACCGATCGGATGGTTGCAGCCCAGCTTCATCGCCTCGTCGATCTCGGCCGCAGTCGCCAGGCCCTCGCCCAGCACGAACACGGCCTCGTTGATCATCGGGCACAGCATGCGGTTCACCACGAAACCCGGGCTGTTCTTGACCTTGATCGGCGCCTTGCCGATCGAGCGGGCGAGCTCCTCCACCGCCGCATAGGTCGCAGCCGAGGTCTGCAGGCCGTTGATGAGCTCGATCAGCGCCATCACCGGCACCGGGTTGAAGAAGTGCATGCCGATGACCTGGGACGGACGCTTGGTCCCCGCCGCCAGGCGCGTGATCGAGATCGAGGACGTGTTCGAGGCCAGGATCGCCTCGGGCTTCAGCACGCTGTCGAGCTCGGCGAAGATGCGCAGCTTGAGGTCGACGTTCTCGCTGGCCGCCTCGATCACGAGGTCGCAGTCGGCCAGGCCGGGAACCGAGGTCACGGTCGCGATGCGTCCCATGGCCGCGGCCTTCTCGGCGGGCGTCATCTTTTCCTTCTTGATCAGACGGTCCAGGCTGCCACTGATCGTGTCGAGCCCGCGCTTCAACTGCGCCTCGCCGATGTCCATCATGACCACGTCCCGACCCGCAACCGCCAGGGCCTGGGCAATGCCATTGCCCATCGTGCCCGCGCCCACCACGCCGATCTTGCTGATACCCATCGTATTCCGCTCCTTGCTGACGACCTGAAGAAAAATCTGCGGACCGTTTGTCCACCGACCATACTCACGCGTATGGTTAACGACTCTAGCGGATCCAATGCGATCGCACCAGCGTTTCTGGAGGCGATGCCCCCGCTCGAAGTTCGCGACAGCGCTCTATTGTCGTGATACCTTCGCAATATCGAGATTGATGCCGACTTTCGTCCACTTCGAAGCACGGGCTTCCGCCTTCGTGCACACGCCAACCCTGTCCACGGCACCCCCATGTATCCGAGTACCTCCCCACGCTCCAACGCCGCCGAAGCGCTGCCGCCGCCCCCCAAGACCCTGGTCGAGTCGGCCTACCGCAACCTGCGCAAGAACATCATCGAAGGCCGCCTGACGCCGGGCGAGAAGCTTCGCATCGAGCACATGAAGGAAGACTACGGCGTGGGCGGCGCCACCCTGCGCGAGGCCCTGTCGTTGCTGATCTCCGATGCCCTCGTCGTGTCGCAGGGTCAGCGCGGCTTCCGGGTCGCGCCGGTGTCGCTGGATGACCTCGCCGACATCACCGAGACCCGGGTCATGCTCGAGGGCGAGGCCCTCCGCCAGTCGATCCGGCGCGGCGACGAGGCCTGGGAAGCAAACCTGATGGCCGCGTTCCATCGCCTCACCCGCGCCGAGGAAAAGCTCGCCGCCGGGGACAATCGCGAGGAGTGGGAAGAACGTAACCGGGTCTTCCACGAGGTCCTGATTGCGGCCTGCCCCTCGCGCTGGATCAAGCACTTCGTCACCATCCTCTACAACCAGGCCGAACGCTACCGGCACCTGTCGCTGCGCGAGTCGACCATCCCGCGCGACGTGCACGCCGAACACCGCGCCCTGTTCGACGCCGCGCTGGAGCGTGACGCCGAGAAGGCATCCGCCATCCTCGCCCAGCACATCCGCTCCACGCTGGATACGGTGAGCATGCTGCCAGCCGCTTCGGTCGGCCACTGATCGGCCGCGGGCCTGCACGGCCCGTGCGCCCTCCCGGGCCTCGCGGAAGCGGGCCGGAACCCGGAGCGCCCAAGGGTCCGGCACAGGCTCCGGACGCCCGGACAAGCGTGACGACGGCACGATCTCGGGGAGGGAGACGATCCCGGGCGCCCGGCGGTCCTCAGGTCTTCGCAGCCCCCCGCCGGAAGACGAGCGGCGCGCCGCCGTGCGCACGCTTCACCATCCACAGCGCGAGCGCGGAATCCATGTAGTCGGCGTGGCCGGGGAACCACTCCTGCAGCGCCACCGCCAGCTCGCGCACGACCGCGGTGTCGCCGCCGGCGAGCAGCTGCTGCACCTCGCGCACCGATGCCAGTACCTTGTCGTGCTCGTCGACGTGACAGTCGCGCGCCGGGAAGCCGTCCACGTCCATCCAGGCGTTCTCCTGCGCGAAGTGCGCCTCGGCGTGCGCGGCAAAGGCGTCCAACGCAGCCGGCAGCGCTGCATCCTCGACGGTCAGGAGGTCGTTGACCAGGGTGACGAACTCGCGATGGGTGTCGTCCATGGCTCCGTACCCGAGCCGGTAACGATCGTCCCATTCGAATGCGGTCTGCGTGTCCATGCCTATACCTCGGTTGATCGAAGCCGGGCGCATCGGCCCGGGGCTTCAGCCGCCCAGCCCCACCGGGGACGGAGCGATGTTGACGATGCGGGAGAACAGCGCGGCGTACTCCCCCGCCGCGCCCTGCCACGGATTATCGTTCGCGAGGAAGGCGGCGTCGATCTCCGCCCAGTCCTCGGCGGTCAGGTGCGCCTTGGCGAGCGGGAAGATCTGGCCTTCCTCGGTGTTCATGTGGTGCCACTCTTGCTCGACGTAGGTCTTGAGCGCATCACGGAAGCCCTCGAAAGCGGCGTCGCCCTGCTCGCGGTAGTTCGCCAGCGCCACCCGCAGCGTGGCGATGCGGGCATCGCCCTCGCGGTGTTCGGCCTCGAGGGCCTCGATCACCGGCAGCGCCTCGCTGCTGCGCAGTCGCAGCTTGGCGAACAGGTACTCGTTCTCCTTCGGGTGGTGCACCTTCTCGGGCACCTTGTCGATGTACTCGATCATCGACGCGAACAGGTCGTAGTCCGGCTTCAGGCGACCGGCCTCGATGCCCTGCACGAGCGTGCGCATGCCGCTCAACATGGCGGCCAGCGCACGGTGCTCATCACGGATCACATCCAGAGACTTCATGCTCATGGTCTTCGTTCCTCCTAGACGGGCGCCCGGTTTCAGACGCCCAGGTGCTGCTGGATCAGTTCGGGGCGGACGCGGATCTCTTCGCTCGTTCCGTCGAAGACGACCTGGCCCTTGACCAGGATCATCGCCCGGTCGCAGATGCTGGTGACCGCGCCGTGGTTCTTGTCCACGATCACCGTGGCGATGCCGGTCTTGCGGATCTCCTTGACGATGCGCCAGATCTCCATCGCGATCAGCGGCGCCAGGCCTTCGGTGGCCTCGTCGAGGATCAGCAGATCGGGGTTGGTCATCAGCGCGCGGCCGATGGTCAGCATCTGCTGCTCACCGCCCGACAGCTGCCAGCCGCCGTTGTTGATGCGCTCACCCAGGCGCGGGAAGGTCGCCATCACGCGGTCGAAGGTCCATTCGCGGCGCCCATCGATTCCGGCGCGCGCCGACATCAGCAGGTTCTCGCGCACGGTGAGGCTCTTGAAGATGCCGCGACCTTCGGGCACGTAGGCGATGCCCTGCTGCGCGGTCTGGTAGGTGCGCGCGCGGGTGTAGTCGTCACCACGCACCAGCACACGCCCATGCCGGGGACGCACGATGCCGAGCATGCTCTTGATCAGCGTCGACTTGCCCATGCCGTTGCGGCCCATCAGCGCAATGCCCTCGCCTTCGCGGATGTTGAAGTCGATGCCGTGCAGGATGTGGCTGGCGCCGTAGTAGGTATGAACTTCCTTGGCTTCGAGCAGCATGTTAGACATGGAAGCTGTCCTCCGTACCCAGGTAGGCCTGCTGGACGGCCACGCTGGCCTTGATCTGCGCGGGCGGGCCGCACTCCAGCAACTGGCCGTTGACCATCACCGTGATCATGTCGGCGACCGCGAACACGGCGTCCATGTCGTGCTCGACGAGCAGGATGCCGCGCGTCTGGCGCAGGCGCTTGAGCACCTCGACCATGCTCGCGGACTCCTCCGAGCCCATGCCGGCGAGCGGCTCGTCGAGCAGCAGCACCTGCGCGTCGGTGGCGAGCACCATGGCGATCTCGAGCTGGCGCTGTTCGCCGTGGCTGAGCACGCCCGACACCCAGTCGACGCGCTTGCCCAGGCCGGCCTCCTCGATGCAGGCGCGCGCCTTCTCCAGCGCCCACCTCTGCTCCATGGCCTTGCTGAAGATGCGCCACGGCTGCTGGCGACGCGATTGCGCGGCCAGGCGCACGCTCTCGAGCACGGTGAACTGCGGGAAGATATTTGTACGCTGGTAACTGCGCCCGATTCCCACCTGCGAGCGCTGCGCCGCGCTGAGACCGGTGATGTCCTTGCCCATGAAGTGGATCCTGCCCTCGGAGGGCGGCAGGTCACCCGACAGCATGTTGATGCAGGTGGATTTTCCCGCGCCGTTGGGGCCGAGCAGCACGTGGATCATCTGCCGCTCGAGGCTCACGCTGATGTCCTGGTTCGCCACCAGGCCGCCGAAGCGGCGGGTGAGCTTGTCAGCCTGCAGCAGGACCTCGTTCTTCGTCGTTGCGCTCATTTGACCTCACCTCCCTGCAGGGCGCGCTTGATGCGTCCCGGAACGCCGGCCAGGCCGCCGGGCAGGAACAGCACGACGGCGACGATGACGCCACCCATCAGCAGCTGCCAGTACTTGGTGATGTCGGCGAAGACCTCGCGCATCGCCTCGAAGGCGAAGGCACCGGCGATCGCCCCGGCGAGGTTGCCCATGCCGCCGAGGATGACCATCAGCAGCACGTTGCCCGACTCGTGCCAGGACAGCAGCTCCGGCGTCACGAAGCCGAACAGCACCGCGTACAGGAAACCGGCCAGCCCGCCGAGCGCACCGGCCAGCGTGAAGGCGCCGAGCTTGTAGCGGAAGGTGAAGTAGCCGAGCGACTGCATGCGGTGCTCGTTGCTCTTGATGCCGACCAGCGCGCGGCCAAAGGGCGATTGCAGGATGCGCGCGAGGAACAGGTACACCAGCACCATCATCACCAGGATGAAGTAGAACATGTGCACTTCGTTGCTCAGGTCGAACGGCTCCCAGCCGAAGATCGACGCCGAGGGCTTGTTGTTGAGGTACTTGCCGTCGGAGCCGCCGCCGAGCGGGGTGTCGTGGAAGATGAAGTAGGCCATCTGCGCGAAGGCCAGCGTCACCATGATGAAGTAGATGCCCTTGGTGCGAAGCACGAACAGGCCGATCACGAAGGCGGCGAGCGCCGAAAGGCTGACCGACGCAGGCAGCACCAGCCACAGGTTGGCCGCTTCGTATTCGGGGCTCAGCAGCGCGACCGCGTACGCTGCGATCCCGAAGTAGGCCGCGTGACCGAAGCTGACCAGGCCGGTGAAGCCCACCAGAAGGTCGAGGCTCATGGCGAAGATCGCCATCACCAGGATCTTGCCGACGATCTCGATGTAGAAGGACTCGCCCGACAGCGGCACGCAGGCCACGAGCGCGAGCGCGACGAGCTTGAGGATGAGGGAAGCTTGTGCGTTCATGGTCTCAGCCTTTCTTGAGGATGCCTTCGGGGCGCCACAGCAGGACCACCGCCATCACCACATACACGACGATGCCGGACAGTTCGGGGATGAGCACCTTGCCGAAGGTGTCGGCGAAGCCGACGATCAGCGCGGCGACGAGCGCGCCCCACACCGAGCCGATGCCGCCGATGACCACGATCACGAAGGAGATGATCAGCACGTGGCTGCCCATGTTCGTCGTCGTTGCCGGCGCGGATCATCATGCCCAGGCGGGTGCGCTGGATGACGTAGTAGAGCGCGACCGCGAGCACGATGCACACCACCGAGATGGCCAGCCGGTAGACCGGGTAGCTCATCACCTCGGTGAGCTGGATCGAGGCGTCGAGGAAGTCCGGGATGGCCACCCCATGCACGTCGTCGCCCACGAGCAGGCTGCGCAGCTGCTCGAAGATGAGGATGAGGCCGTAGGTCAGCAGCACCTGCTCGAGGTGGTCGCGCTTATAAAGATGCGCGAACAGCGCCCACTCGAGAAAGGCGCCGAAGGCGAGCGCGAGCGGAATGCCGAGCGCGATCGCCGCCACCAGGCTGCCGGTGGCGCTGGTCAGCACGAAGGCGAGGTAGGCGCCGATCATGTAGAAGCTGCCGTGCGCCAGGTTGATGATCCCCATGATGCCGAACACCAGCGTCAGTCCGCTTGCCACCAGGAACAGGAGCAAACCGTACTGCAGCGAGTTCAGCGTCTGGATCAGGAAGCTTGCGAAATCCATGACACTCCCCCTCCCGGCAGGCGCACGCCTGCCAGGATTGATATGGGTTCAAGAAGAGACGGGAGCCAGTGCGACCGAACGGGTCGCACCGCGGGCCGGTTACAGCTTGCAGCCGCGCGCCGGATCCTCGAGGCCCTTGGAGACGACCTCGATCACCACGTTCTGGTCACTCTTGACCTCGCGCATGTAGATGTCCTGCACCGGGTTGTGCGCCTTGGACAGCGTGAAGGCGCCACGCGGGCTGTCGATCTTGGCGGACTCCATGCCCTTGATGACGGCCTCCTGCTTGGCAGGGTCGCCACCGGCGGCCTTGAGACCGGCTTCGTACATCTGCGCCGCGTCGTAGCCCTGTACCGCATAGACGTCGGGCTGGATCTTGTACAGCTGGGCGTACTTCGTGCGGAAGGCCTTGTCCTTCTCGGTGGTGAGGCCGTCCGCGTAATGCAGCGTGGTCATCAGGCCTTCGCCCGCGCCGCCCATCGCGCCGAGATTGCCGTCGGTGAGAAAGCCCGGGCCGTAGAGCGGGATGCTGCTCTTGAGGCCGGCGGCGGCGTAGTCGCTGACGAACTTGGCCGCGCCAGCACCGGCGAAGAACACGAACACCGCGTCCGGCTTGAGCGAGGCGATCTCGGTGAGGAAGGGCTGGAACTCGACGTTCGGGAACGGCAGCGTCATGTCCTTGACGACCTTGCCGCCGCCCTTCTCGAAGGCCTCCTTGAAGCCGGCGACCGACTCCTCGCCGAAGGAGTACTTCCAGGTCACGGTGGCGACGTTCTTCACGCCCTTCTTCGCCAGCGCCTCGCCCATGGCGTAGGACGGCTGCCAGGCCGAGAAGGAGGAACGGAAGACGTAGGGCGAACAGAGCGGGCCGGTTAGGTCATTGGCGCCGGCGTTGGGGATGATCATCAGGGTCTTGGTGTCGCGCGCGACCTTGGCCATGGCGAGCGCCACGCCCGAGTGCACCGTGCCGACGAGCACGTCGACCTTCTCGCGCGACACCAGCTTCTTGGCGTTCTCGGTGGCCTTCGCGGGGTTCGACTCGTCATCGACGACGGCGTACTCGACCTCGCGGCCCCCCAGCTTGCCGCCGTTCTCCTCGACGAACTGCTTGAAGCCATTGGTGATCGCGTTGCCGAGCGCGGCATAGGTGCCGGTGTAGGGCAGCATCAGGCCGACCTTGACCTTGTCCTCGGCGTGTGCGGAGCTCAGTCCGGCCACCACCAGGGCGGTGGCGAGGACGAAATTGCGTGCAGCGAAAATCTTCTTTTCCATTTGTCTCTTCCTTTGGTCTTGGTTGATTTGCAGCGAAATCTTTCTCATTGGCACCGGCGACACGACACAGCACGCGGCCGCCCGCTCGGCGACCGTACGAGCGCCCCCAGGGCGGTCAGTTGCGGGCAGGTTCGGTCAGGAAATCTCCGACCAGCTTGGCGAATCGCGCGGCGTGCTCGATCTGGGTCCAGTGACCACAGCGGCCATAGACGTGAAGCTGCGAACGATCGATCCAGTCCGCCAGCCTCAGCGAAGTCAGCAGCGGGATCACCTTGTCGTCACGGCCATGGACGACCAGCGTCTCGTGCGGCAGGGCGCGGATGTCCTCCTCCCGGCTCGCGAGGGCGTCGACCCAGCGCTGGCGCGGTGCGGGGAACATCGCACTGAAGGATTCATGGAAGCCCGGACGGATGCTGGCGCGGTAGCGCAGCTCCGCCAGCTCGTCGTTCACCAGGCTGCGGTCCCAGGCGAAGTAATCCATGATCCGGCGCATGTTCTCGAACGAGGGCGTGTAGCCCCACACGGCATCGAGCCCTTCGGTGATCGGGAAGGACACGCCGACGCTCCCCATCAGCACCAGGCGGCGGACGCGGCTCGGGTGGCGAATTGCCATCGCCAGCGCCAGCGCGCCACCGAAGGAGTTGCCCACCACGTCAGCCTGCTCCAGCCCGAGCGCATCGAGCACGCCGATCGCCTGTGCAACCCAGGTGTCGAGCTCGTAGCGCAGACCCGGACGACGCTCGCTGAAACCGAAGCCCGCCATGTCGGGGGCGATGAGACGCAGACGCTCGGCCAGCGGCGGCATGACGAGGCGCCAGTTGGCCCACGCCGACACGCCGGGCCCCGAGCCATGGATGAACAGCGCGGGAAATCCGCTGCCCACGTCGTGATAGTTGGTCTCGATGCCGCCCGCCCGGATCGTCAGCGCGATCTCGGGGTTCCCTGCGGCCCCCTGGGTCGCAAGCGCCTTGCTCATCTTCGCTCTCCCGCTGGTTCCACACGCGCACCTCCCCGCCCATGCGGGGAGGTGCGCTCGGCTGATCGTCAGGTCACGACACTCAGGAAGCGCTCGTTGAGCTTGCGGTCGTGATAGAAGATCGCCGGACCGACCTGGTCAAAGGTCCAGGTGATCGGCGCGTGGTCCGGGTAGGTCTCGTAACCGCCGGCGAAGGTCTCGAAGCGGTTGCCCGACGGGTCGAAGGCATAGATCGTGGTGCCGCGGGTGATGCCGTGGCGGGTCGGGCCAATGTCGATCGAGACGCGGTTCATCGACATGATGTCGGCCGCGCGCAGCACTTGTTCCCAGGTGCCGAGCAGGAAGGACAGGTGGTGCAGCTTGCCCGGCTCGGGGTGGCAGACGAAGGCCAGGTCGTGCGCCTTGTGCGAGCACGAGATGAACATCGCCAGCAGCGACTTGCCGTCCTCCATCAGCACGCGCTCGACGAGGTGGAAGCCGAGCACCTCGGTGAACAGCTTGAGGGTCTCCTCCAGGTTCGGGCCGTAGAGCAGGCAATGGTCGAAGCGGTGCGGGCCGATGCCGTGCTCCGCCGCCGGAATCCAGGGATCCGGATTGGTGTAGGGCTGGCCGTTGCCGACGTCGGCCTTGTCGGCATAGAGCTCGAGCACGTGGCCGGTCGGGATCGTGAAGCGCACGCGCTCGCCGGTTTCGAGCAGTTCGCCGGCGGGGACGCGCTCGGTCTTCACGCCATAGGCCTGCAGATCCGTGTCCAGCTTCTCGAGGGTAGCCTTGTCCTTGACCTTGAAGCCGATCAGATCCATGCCGGCACGATCGGCCTGGCGCAGGATCACGCTGTTGTGGTCACGCTCGTCCCAGGCCTTGAAGTACACGCGGCCGGCCGCGTCACGGCCAGTCTCAACCAGGCCGAGCACGTTCTTGTAGAACTCGACGCTTTCATCCAGGTCGAGCACGCGCAGCTGGATGTGCCCGGGACGCATTACACCGGTAGTTGCCATTTCATCTCCTCATCTATCAGGGAGTGGCGTGCCGACCCGGCCGGCGGTCGCCCGCCAGCCATGCCATACCGCCACGTTTTGTCGAACCACCCACGCCTTCATGCCGGCGCAAGGTGAGTCCACAATCTTCAAGGCCTCGCGTCGGCGACCCGCACCTCGGCGTGACCGCGACCGCCTCAGGCCATGCCTTGCCCGACGCGATCCGTCGTGGCGCAGACGTTCTTCTTCATCTTTCCGATCACGGAGAGCGAGATGTCGCTCAGCGGCCGGACACGGCAGGCGAGCACGATCGAGGCCGCCTCCTCTTCCACGCTGATGTACTCGCGACTCATCACCCGCTTGTGGTACTCGCCGGCATGGACGTGGATCTTGCACACGCCGCATCCGCCGCCGCGGCAACCGACGGGAATGCCGCGCTTGCCGAGGCGCTCCATGCCCGCGAGCAGGGTCTCGTCCGACCGGCAGCGGTAGACCTCGCCGGTGTCTTCGATGGTGATGTTGAAATACGCGCTCATGCTCGGTGCACTCCTCCTCGCCGAGTCCGCAGACGCACCGCCAAGCCTGCAAGCGCGTCGGCCAGCCTCCGTTTGAGTTCGTTGTCGCCCCGTCGGGCTGGCGCCCTCAGAAAGCATTCTTATGCGCAGATTAGGGCGTACCCGCCGACGGCAATATCCAGTTTCTGCACGAGCACTATCCGGTTTGTGCAAACCGTCCCGTTCCGCGCCGCTGCTGGTTCGCAGCCCTGCCCGCTGCACAAAGCGGATAGCGATCATGCAGGAATTGGATATTTCGCCGGGCGCGCCGTTCTTACGATGCGGGCTCCACACTCAACACAAACGGAGACTTCGGCGATGGTCACGAAGGAGTATCTCGACACCCTGATCCAGAAGGACAAGGAACAGGGCCTGTTCCGCTGCAAGCGTGAGATGTTCACGAACCGGGAGCTGTTCGACCTGGAGATGAAGCACATCTCGGTCGTCAGCCGGTGTTCATCACGCGCAACAAGGATGGCGAGCTCAACTGCTTCATCAACGCCTGTGCGCACCGCGGCGCCACGCTGGCGCGCTTCAAGCACGGCAACAAGGCCACCTACACCTGCCCGTTCCACGGCTGGAC
>JAREIX010000251.1 GCA_029286945.1 Thauera sp.
CCTGATCATCGACCAGACCGAGGCGATGACCACGGTCGACGTCAACACCGGCGGCTTCGTCGGCGCGCGCAACTTCGACGACACCATCTTCAAGACCAATCTCGAGGCCAGTCAGGCGATCGCCCGCCAGCTGCGGCTGCGCAACCTCGGCGGCATCATCATCATCGACTTCATCGATATGGAGAACATCGAGCACCGCGAGATGGTGCTCGAGGAGTTCCGCAAGGCGCTGGCGCGCGACCACACCAAGATGACGATCAACGGCTTCACCGCGCTCGGCCTGGTGGAGATGACGCGCAAACGCACGCGCGAGTCGCTCGCCCACCTGCTGTGCGAGCCCTGCCCGACCTGCAGCGGCCGCGGCGAGGTCAAGACCGCGCGCACGGTGGCCTACGAGATCCTGCGCGAGCTGCTGCGCGAGGCGCGCCAGTTCAACGCCAAGGAATTCCGCGTGCTCGCCGCGCCCAACGTGATCGACCTCTTCCTCGACGAGGAGAGCCAGTCGCTGGCGATGCTGTCGGACTTCATCGACAAGAAGGTGTCGCTGCACGCGGAGGGCAGCTACACGCAGGAACAATACGACATCGTGCTGCTGTGAGCCCCGTGTCCGCCCCCTTCCCTGCCCCCTTCCCCGCCCACTCGTCCGCGTCGGCAGGGCACCGCCGATGAGCGCGCCGCATCCCGCCGAACCGCGCCCCGAGCGCTTCGGCACCGCCTTCGCGCGCTGCTTCGCCGCGACGCGGCCGGCCTTCCTCGCGGTGACCCTGGTCGGCTGCCTGCTCGGCATCGCCAGCGCCCATGCCGGCGGCGTGGCGATCGACGCGACGCGCGCCGTGCTGACCGTGCTGCTGGCGCTGATGGCACACGCCGGCGGCAACGTGATCAACGACTATCACGACGCCCTCGCCGGCGCCGACGCCGTCAACACCGGCCGCCTGTTCCCCTTCACCGGCGGCAGCCGCTTCATCCAGAACGGCGTGCACACCCCGCGCCAGACGGCACTGCTCGGCTACGGCCTGCTCGCCGCGGTGGTGCCGGGCGGGCTGTGGCTGGCCTGGCAGGCGGGGCCGGGCCTGCTCGCGATCGGGCTGGCAGGGCTGGCGCTGGGCTGGGCGTATTCGGCGCCGCCGCTCAAGCTGGTGAGCCGCGGCTGCGGCGAGCTGGTGATCGCCGCCTGCTGGCTGCTGGTGGTGATGGGCGCCGACTACGTGCAGCGCGGTGCCTTCGCTGCGCTGCCGGCGGCGGCCGGGCTGTCCTACGCGCTGCTGGTGGCGAACCTGCTGTTCATCAACCAGTTCCCCGACCACGACGGCGACGCCGCCAGCGGCAAGCGCACCCTGGTCGTGCGCCTCGGCCCGCAGACGGCGAAGTGGGGCTACCTGCTGATCGCCATCGCCGCCCATGGCTGGCTGATCGCGATGGTGGCCATCGAGTGGCTGCCGCAGAAGACCGCCGCCGCCGCGCTCACCGTGGCGTTGTCCTTCCCCGCCGGGCGCGACCTGCTCGAGTACGCCGCGCAGCCGACCGAGCTCGCCCCCGCGATCAAGCGCACCATCGTCGCCGCGCTCGCGCACGGCCTCGTCCTCGCCGCGGTGCTGGCCTTCGCCTGATCGCCGGGGCGCGGCGGCCGCCGCGCTCGCCCGCGCCGCCCGCCCGGCGCGCGCTCAGACGCCGAGGTAGCGCGTCCACAGCTCCCGCCGGGCGTCCAGCTCGGCCGAGCTGCCCTGCCAGGCGATGCGCCCGCGCTCGAGGATCAGGTTGCGGTCGGCCAGCGGCAGCAGCTTCTCGACGTACTTGTCGACCACCAGCGTGGTCTGGCCCTGGGCCTTGAGCAGCGCCAGGCAGCGCCAGATCTCCTCCCGGATCACCGGCGCCAGACCCTCGGTGGCCTCGTCGAGGATCAACAGGCGCGGGTTGGTCGACAGCGCACGCGCGATCGCCAGCATCTGCTGCTCACCGCCGGAGAGCTGGTTGCCCATGTGGCCGGCGCGCTCGGCCAGGCGCGGGAAGAGCCCGTACAGGCGCTCGAGCGTCCACGGCTCGGCGCTCCGGTTGCGCCGGGCAGCGAAGGCAACGAGGTGCTCGCGCACGCTGAGGTTGGGGAAGCACTGCCGGCCCTCCGGCACCAGCGCCACGCCGAGGCGGGCGATGAGCTCGGCGCGCGCACCGTGGATGGGCTTGCCGTCGAACAGGATCTCGCCGCCCTGCGGACACAGGCCGCCGACCAAGGCCTTGATCGTGGTGCTCTTGCCCATGCCATTGCGGCCGAGCAGCGCGACGACCTCGCCCGCGAAGATGTCGAAATCCAGCCCGAACAGCACCTGGCTGGCGCCATAGCCGGCCTCGAGACCGCGGCAGCGCAGCAGCGGCATCGGGCTCACGCCCCAGCCTCCGTGCCCAGATAGACCGCCTGCACCTCGGGATGCCCCTTCACGTGGGCGGCGTCGCCCGAGGTCAGCACGCGGCCATAGACCAGCACCGAGATGCGGTCGGCGAGCTCGAACACCGCGTCCATGTCGTGCTCGATCAGCAGGATCCCCGCTTCGCTCGCCAGGCTGCGGATCAGCGCCACCATCTGCACCGAATCCTCCGGCCCCATGCCCGCCATCGGCTCGTCGAGCAGCAGCAGCTTTGGCCGCGAGGCGAGCGCGAGCGCGACGTCGAGCCGCTTCTGCACGCCATGCGGCAAGGTGCCGGCGTTGCGCTCCAGCACCTCGGCCAGGCCGGTGCGCCGCGCCAGCGCCTCGGCGCGCTGCTGCAGCGCCTGCTCGGCGTCGCGCCGCGCCAGGCAGCGGAAACTCGAGCCGGCGTGCGCCTGCACCGCCAGCATCAGGTTGTCGCGCACCGAATCGTTGCGGAACACGCTGGTGATCTGGAAGCAGCGCGCGAGGCCATGGCGGCTGCGCTGGTGCGGCGCCAGCCGGGTCAGCTCGACGCCATCGAGCACGATGCGCCCGGCGTCGGCCGGCAGCAGGCCGGAGATCAGATTGACCAGGGTGGATTTGCCCGCGCCGTTGGGGCCGATCAGCGCGTGGATCTCGCCGGCCTCGACGGCGAGCTCGACATGGTCGGTGGCGAGCAGGCCGCCGAAGCGCTTGACCAGGCCCTCGGCCCTGAACAGGCTCATCGTGCCGCCTCCCGCCCGGCGCGACGCTCGAACAGCGCGGCCACGCCCTGCGGCGCATGGAACACGACGAGCAGCAGCAGGAGCCCGAGCGGCCAGTGCCAGTAGTCGGTGTGCAGCTTCAGCACTTCCTCGAGCGTCAGCCACAGCGCCACCCCGAGCGGCGCGCCCCAGCGCCGGCCGGCGCCGCCGAGCATCACCATCACCAGCAGCAGCGCCGACTGCGTCCAGTGCATCAGCGACGGGCTGACGAAGGCGTTGTGGCTGGCGAGCAGGCCGCCCGCCAGGCCCGCCACCGCGCCGGCGACGACGAAGCCGGCGAGCTTGAGTCCATACACCGGGTAGCCGAGCGCCACCATGCGCGTCTCGTTGTCGCGGATGCCGCGCAGCGCATGGCCGTAGCGCGAATGCGCGACCCGGCTGAAGAGCGCGAAGACCAGCGCCGCGATCGCCAGCACCACCCAGTAGAAGACCTGCGGATGCACGCCGTCGAGCCCGGCGCCCATCTCGAGCGGCGTGTAGAGCCCGTAGCCGTCGTCGCCGCCATACGTGCGCAGCGACACCGCCAGGTAGTACAGCATCTGCGCGAAGGCGAGCGTGATCATGATGAAGTACACCCCGCGCGTGCGCAGCGACACCGCACCGATCGCCGCCGCGGCGAGTCCCGCGACCGCCGCCGCGCCGCCCCAGGCGAGCCAGGCCGAGGAATGGCCGGCCTCGACCAGCGCCACCACCGTGTACGCGCCGACGCCGATGAAACCCGCATGGCCGAGCGCCGCCATGCCGCCGTAGCCGAGAATGAAGTTGAGGCTGGTGGCGGCGATCGCCACGATCAGCACCCGGCGCACGAAGCCGACGTAGTACTCGAGGCCGAAGGCCGGCGCGATCAAGGGAAAGGCGGCGAGCAGCGCCAGCACCAGCCAGGGCAGGCGGCGGGCGAGGCCGGGAAAGCGCGCGCGCACCCCCACCGGAGCGCCATCCGGCGCAGAAGAAGCCGCGTGCTGAGCCCCGTCCTGCATCGCCATCCTCACCCACGCGCGGGGAACAGCCCCGCGGGTTTCAGCGTCAGCACCGCCGCCATCAGCAGGTACATGGCGATGCCGGCGAGCGCCGGGCCAAGGTCGGCCGCCACCGAGGGCGGCAGCACCGCGCGCAGCGCCGGCGGCAGGAAGGCGCGCCCGGCGGTGTCCACCAGCCCGACCAGCAGCGCGGCGACGAAGGCGCCGCGCACCGAGCCGATGCCGCCGATCACGATCACCACCAGCGCCGGGATCAGGATCGCCTCGCCCATGCCGATCTGCACCGCGCTGATC
>JAREIX010000252.1 GCA_029286945.1 Thauera sp.
GTTCATATTGTCTATTTATCAATGACTTAACGAACGCCATTTTACCCGTTTCCCATAGGGTTCACAAGGGCTATAAGCTAAAGTTGAGAGCATTGCGTGAACCTGCTCGGGATGAGCTTCTTGAATCGAACGCAATGGCAGCGAGATGGGGATAAGTTGATCCTTCAAAAGCGCTATTGATCCGAAAGGGGATGAGGTTTGCCCGAGCCTTCCGATTGTTTCAATCCGAGTGAACTAAGAACGCGCCTTCTGGCGTGTGACTCCGCTCCTGTCGGTGATTGGGCCGAGTTGAGCGGCGGCAGGGTGCATCATCCGGCCGCTGTTCTTGTCCCTCTGGTTGTGCGTGGCACGGAGCGGACGGTGCTCCTCACACGCAGGACCGACCACCTCCACCATCACCCCGGCCAGATTAGCTTTCCGGGCGGCCGGGTGGAAGAGGGCGATACCTCGCCGACCGACACCGCGCTGCGCGAGACCGAAGAGGAGATCGGCCTCGATCGCCGCCACATCGAGCTCATCGGCACCTTGCCCGATTACCTGACCGGCACCGGCTTTCGCGTGACGCCCGTCGTCGGCCTGGTGACGCCGCCCTTTGAATTGACGCTCGACGCCTTCGAGGTGGCCGAGGCCTTCGAGGTGCCGCTGTCGCACTTCCTGGATCCCGCGAATCACGAGGAGCACAGCATCGTGCACGAGGGGCGCGTGCGGCGCTTCCACGCGATGCCGTACCACGGCTACTTCATCTGGGGTGCGACGGCGGGGATCATCATGTCGCTGTATCGGGTGCTGCGGGGGTGAGCGGCGTGCTCGAGTGAGGCACGGTTCATTCGGCGTCGGGGGTAGAAGGCGTTCGATTGTCGCTTGTAGCGTCGGTAGTTTCGTCTTGACTACGCCCCAGACCAGTCGATCGTCGACGTTTGCGTAGCCATGAATAAGCAAGTTTCGGAACGCTGCGATTCGGGGCAACTCTGCGATGCTGGCTGCCGTGGTGGGGTCTTTCCTGGAGAGCGTTCAGGGCTTCGCCGATAATTTCGAGTTGCCGCTCGACCGCGGATTTGACGAGCAGATCGCTGGCGTACTTATCAAAGCCCTTGCCGGCAATGAAGCGCTCGACGAGGGCGGCGGCACAGTGCAGCGATCTCTGCGCGGTGCTGTTGAACGAGTGGATTCACGGTTTCGTCTCCGAGCGTGGTGGAAACGATGTTGAATCTCGCTGATGACCGTGCCGGTTAAGGCTTGGTCACATGCGGGGCGGCGCGCCGTGGTGCGCTTTGAGGTGGAGACCCTTTGATGGTCGGCGTGACACGCCTGCGCCAAGGTGGTTTTCAAGCCTTTGTGTTATCTTCCGGTCAGCTTTTGCGCCCCCCGCGGGCGTGTTTTCCATCGCCACCTTTCCGGTTTGCATGACGCTTTTTGCGCTGGTCCTCGCACTGATTCTCGAGCAGGTTCGACCGCTGGGCGCGCGCTTGAGCGTGCTCGCGCCGGTGGCGGCGTTTGCCGAGGGGCTGGCGCGGCGGTTCAACGACGGCAGCTCGGGCAGCGGACGGATCGTCTGGTCGCTGCTGGTCGGTGTTGCGACCTTCGGCACGGCGCTCGCGTACTGGCTGCTGTGGGAAATGCAGCCGGTGCTCGCCTTCGTGTTCAACGTCGTGGTGCTTTACCTGTGCATGGGTTTTCGCCACGAGAGCCATTTCTACACCGAGATCCATCTTGCGCTGCGCATGGGCGAGCTCGAGCGTGCGCGTACCCTGCTGGGAGAATGGCGCGGCGGGCGCTTCGACGAGGCGAACGCGAACGAGATCGCGCGCCTCTCGATCGAGCGTGCGCTGGTGGCGGCGCATCGGAACGTGTTCGGGGTGGTGTTCTGGTTCGTGATCCTGCCGGGGCCGAGCGGGGCGCTGATGTATCGCGTGGCGCGTCTGCTGGCCGACACCTGGGGCGCGCGCCAGGATACCGGCTTCGGTGCGTTCGGCGTGCCCGCGCTGCGCGCCTTCGAGGCGATCGACTGGTTGCCGGCGCGCATCACCGCCACCGTGTTCTCGGTGGTGGGCAATTTCGAGGATGCGGTTTATTGCTGGCGGTCGCAGGCGGTGCTGTGGCCGGAGAGGTCGTCGGCTATACTGATTGCAAGTGGCGGCGGCGCCTTGGGCGTTCGGCTCGGCATGCCGGTTCATGAGTCCGGCGGGATCGTCGATCGGCCCGAAATGGGCTTGGGCGGCGAGGCTGGCGTCGATCACATGCAAAGCACGGTGGGCCTCCTCTGGCGGGCCTTGCTGGTGTGTCTGTTCCTGCTTACCCTGCTCGCGGCTGCGGGCTGGGTGGGGCGGTGACGTGTTTTGATCTCATAAGAAGGGAGTGGGTTATGGCAAATCGTGAAGTCGTTGTTCTGAGTGCTGTGCGTTCCGCCGTGGGCGGTTTCGGTGGCTCGCTGAAGGACATGGAGCCGAGCGAGCTCGGCGCAGTGGTGGCCAAGGAAGCGTTCGTGCGCGCCGGTGTCGATCCCAAGGCGGTGCAGTTCGCGGCCGTGGGCAACTGCATTCCGACCGACTCCCGCTATGCGTACGTGGCGCGCGTCGCCACGGTCAATGCCGGCATGTCTACCGACTCGGTGGCGTTCGCGGTCAACCGCCTGTGCGGTTCGGCCCAGCAGGCCATCGTCAACGCCGCCCAGGCCATCATGCTGGGTGACGCCGACTACGCCATCGGCGGCGGTGTCGAGGTCATGTCGCGCGGCGCCTACCTGATGCCCGCGCTGCGCAGCGGCGCCCGCATGGGCGACACCAAGGCGATCGACGCCATGGTCGCCGTGCTGACCGACCCCTTCGGCGTCGGCCACATGGGCATCACCGCCGAGAACCTCTGCACCAAGTGGGGCATCTCGCGTGAAGAGCAGGACGCCTTCGCGCTCGAGTCGCAGAAGCGCGCCGCCGCCGCGATCGCCGATGGTCGCTTCAAGAGCCAGATCGTCCCGATCACCTTCGAGACCCGCAAGGGCCCCGTCGTGTTCGACACCGACGAGCATCCGCGCATGACCACCCTGGAAGCGCTGGCCAAGATGAAGCCGGCCTTCAAGAAGGACGGCTCGGTCACCGCCGGCAACGCCTCGGGCATCAACGACGCCGCCGCCTTCCTGGTGATGGCCGATGCCGCCAAGGCTGCCGCCGCCGGCCAGAAGCCGATCGCCCGCCTGGTGTCGTACGCCATCGCCGGCGTGCCGAACGAGATCATGGGCGAAGGCCCGATCCCCGCCACCAAGCTCGCGCTGCAGCGCGCCGGCCTGAAGCTGGACCAGATCGACGTGATCGAGTCCAACGAAGCCTTCGCCGCGCAGTCGATCGCGGTGAACCGCGGCCTCGAGCTCGATACCGCCAAGGTCAACCCGAACGGCGGCGCCATCTCGCTCGGCCACCCGGTCGGCGCGACCGGCTCGGTGATCATCACCAAGCTGCTGCACGAGCTGATCCGCACCAACGGCCGTTACGGCATTGCCACCATGTGCATCGGCGGCGGCCAGGGCATCACCACGGTGTGGGAACGCGTGTAAGCGCAGACTTCCCCGCGACAGAAACCCGCGCGGCCGTGAGGCTTGCGCGGGTTTTTTTCCGTCTTTTCAACTGGCCGTCGCTCTGCGGCTGCGCTAAGGTTGAGGCGGTAATTCCGGTGCGGGGTGTGAGGTGACCGCCAGATCAACAGAGGCCGAGTTGTTGCGACGATGCAGGGATGCGGCGATCGGGAAGCGACTGTCTGCCGACGATGTGACCGATGCCAACGTTTTCAGGGTGGCCGCGATGTTGCTGCGCTCCACCTTCCCTGAAGAGGCTGCAAGGCTGCGCCAGTTGAGCGAGGCCTATTTCCGCTTGCGCCCGGAAGACCGACTGGCTGCGGAGGAGGTCATTCATCGTGGCTGGCTGTTCAGCTTGCCGCGAGCACGCCAGATCCTCACGATCGAACTGCAGGGGCGCTGACCCATGCCGAGGCGACCTGTCCTGGTGGAGCCTTTTCACCTGTTCGTCCTGTCACCCGTCGATCTGGCGGTGAGCAAGATTGCGCGTTGGGCGCCGAACGATCGCGAGGACGTGGCGGAGCTGGTGCGCTTGGGGCTGACATCGGCGGACGCAATCGATGCCCGCGCCAAGGCCGCGTTGGGCGGCTACGTGGGCGGGCAGTCGATGCTGTTGCTCAACCTGCGCGATGCGGTTGCGCTCGCGCGCGAGATCGAGAAGGGGCGTAACGCTTAGTCGGCGTCGCCCTAAGCCCCCGTCCCTCAGCCCTCGTCCTTCTCCAGCTTGATCGACGCCGAGTTGATGCAGTAGCGCAGGCCCGTGGGCTGGGGGCCGTCTTCGAAGACGTGGCCGAGGTGGGCGCCGCACTGGTGGCAGAGGACCTCGGTGCGCACCATGAAGTGGCTGCGGTCGACCGCG
>JAREIX010000253.1 GCA_029286945.1 Thauera sp.
GAGCAGGGCGGCATCCTCAAGGGCGGCAAGCTCGAGGCCGTGCTCGGCGACAGCGCCTGCAACCCGCAGAACGCCACCGACGTCGCCACCAAGGCGGTCAACATCGACCGCGTGCTGGCGGTGGTCGGTCCTCCCTGCTCGGGCGAGGTGCTCGCTGCCGCCAATTCGGTGACCATCCCCGCCGGCGTGCTGATGATCACCCCCTCGGGCACCTCGCCCGAGATCACCAAGCTCAAGGACAAGGACCTCGTCTTCCGTACCCTGCCGTCCGACGACTACCAGGGCCGGGCGCTGGCGCGCACGCTCAAGGCGCGCGGCATCACCAAGGTCGCGGTGGCCTACCTGAACAACGACTACGGCAAGGGCCTGGCCGAATCCTTCAAGGCCGAGTTCGAGGCCAATGGCGGTAGCATCGCCGGCTATTCGGGCCATGAGGAAGGCAAGGCCTCGTATCGCTCCGAGCTCGCCACGCTCGCACGCGGCGGCGCCGACACGCTGGTGCTGTTCGACTATGGCGATGGCACCGGCCTCACTCTGCTGCGCCAGGCGCTGGAGAACAACTTCTTCAAGACCTTCGTCGGCGCCGACGGCATGAAGTCCGAAGGCCTGGTCAAGGCGATCGGCGCGCAGAACCTCGGTGGATACTTCGTCTCCGCTCCGGTAGGCGAGGCCTCGGCCTCGCTCGAGAACTTCAACAAGGCCTTCAAGGCCGCCGGTGGGAACGTGGACGCGGTGTTCGCCACCACCTCCTACGACGCCGCCTTCCTCGCCGCGCTGGCGATCGAGAAGGCCGGCGGCGACAAGGCCAAGCTGGCCGAGTCGCTGCGCGCGGTGGCGAGCGCGCCGGGCGAGCCGATCCTCGCCGGCGAGTGGGCCAAGGCCAAGCAGTTGATCGCCGAGGGCAAGGACATCGACTACAAGGGCGCCGGCGGCGACCACGAGTTCGACGCCGCCGGCGACGTGCCCGGCACCTATGCCTTCTTCAAGGTCAGCGGCACCGGCTACGAGGCGATCGCCGACATGAAGTGAGCGCAGACGGGCAGGCGGCGACGCGGCCTGTCCGCCGCAGAGGCGAGGGCCGGACCGGGGACGCCGGTCCGGCCCTTCGCGCTTGATGGAGCGTGGCGCCGCTTGCAGATGCTCACGCTGCGGGCGTTGCAAATCCGGCAGTCATGGCGGATCCTGAATGCGTCTGTCTGCGTCTGCGGGCGCTTGCCCGGCGCGACCGGGAGGATCTGCATGAAACGCTTCATTGCCTGGCTGTGCGGCCTGTTGTCGGCGATCGGCATCACCGCCTGCGACTACATCAACGTCAGGGAACTCCAGCCCGGCGTGTCCACCGCCGCCGAGGTGCGCGAGCGCTTCGGGCCGCCGCACATGGAGTGGCGCAACGAGGACGGTTCGGTGACCTGGGAGTTCTCCCGCCAGCCGCAGGGCATCGAGTGCTTCATGATCACGATCGGTCCCGACCAGATCCTGCGCCAGATCGACCAGGTACTGAACGAGGCGAGCTTCGCCAGGGTCGAAAACGGCATGAACGGCGACCAGGTGCGCCGCCTGCTCGGCAAGCCGGCCTCGAGCCAGTTCTTCCAGTTGAAGCAGGAGACGGTGTGGGAGTGGCGGATCTCGCAGGGGACGCCCGGTAGCGGCGATCCGCTGTTCTTCACCGTGTCCTTCAACACCGATGGCCGGGTGACCGGCACCGGACGCTATACCCAGTACAAGCACTAGACGGGAGGTCGAGATGTTTTCCCGCATGCATTCCGCGCCGCGCAGCCTGCCGCCGGTGGCCCGCTGGCTGTTGCTGCTGGTGTTGGCCGGCCTGCTCGCCGGCTGCGCCAGCTTCGAGCCGCCGCGCCCCTACACCACCGAGGCCGAGGCGCTGGCCGCGCGTGGCGAACCGACGCGGCGCTGGGCCAACGACGACGGCACCACCACGCTGGAGTATTCCACCCAGCCCAACGGCCGCAGCTGCCTGATGGTGCAGGTGGACCAGGGCGGCATCGTCCTGCGGCAGTGGGACGCGCTCGCCCCCGAGAACCTCGCCCGCGTCGAGCGCGGCATGGACAAGGAGCAGGTCTCGCGCCTGCTCGGCACGCACCGCTCCGAGCAGCGCTTCACCAATTCCGGCGAGACGGTGTGGGACTGGAACATCCGCAACGACGGCCCCGGCATCGCGACGCTGTTCAACGTGCATTTCATCGACGACAAGGTGGTGCGTACCAGCCAGACCTACGTCTTCCCGCGCGACGGCGGGGTGATGGGGGGCGGGGGCGGGTATTACGCCTATCCCTGGGGCTGGGGCGGCGGCTGGTGGGGGTATCCGCGCCCTTTCTACCCCCACCCTTTCGTCCATCCCTGGTTCTGGTGACGGCGCCGCGCGAGGGCGGTGCGGTCCGGGGTGGTGCGGTCTTGGCACTGCCGCGCCACAAGGGCTAGAATCGCGGCCTTGCCGAGGAGCGCTGCGACCCACCGATCCTGTGCGGGCCAGGCTCGGCAACCGATCAACGGCGCTCACAAACCTTCAGCCGGTTTGTGGCGCCGTTCGCATTCTTGCGTGGCGTTGCCCGGCGACCGTCGAACGACCGAGGACCCAGCCATGCAAGCCGACCGCAGCACCGAACTCCGCCAGCTTCTCGCCGAGCGCCTCCTGATCCTGGACGGCGCGATGGGCACGATGATCCAGCAGGAAAAGCTGGCCGAGGCGGACTACCGCGGCGCGCGCTTCCTCGAGCACCCGAAGGACCTCAAGGGCAACAACGACCTGCTGGTGCTCACCCGCCCGGACGTGGTCGGCGGCATCCACCGCGCCTACCTCGAGGCCGGCGCCGACATCATCGAGACCAACACCTTCAACGCCACCCGGGTGTCGCAGGCGGAATACGGCCTCGAGTCGGTGGCCTACGAGCTCAACGTCGAGGGCGCGCGCCTGGTGCGTGCGCTGTGCGACGAATACACCGCCAGGAACCCCGCCAGGCCGCGCTTCTGCGCCGGCGTGCTGGGGCCGACCTCGCGCACGCTGTCGATCTCGCCGGACGTGAACGACCCCGGCTACCGCAACATCAGCTTCGATGCGCTCGCCGACGACTACTACGACTCGGCCCGAGGCCTGCTCGAGGGCGGCGCCGACCTGCTGCTGATCGAGACCATCTTCGACACCCTCAACGCCAAGGCCGCGGTGTTCGCGATCGAGAAGCTGTTCGACGACCTCGGCCGCCGCTGGCCGGTGATGATCTCCGGCACCATCACCGACGCCTCCGGCCGCACGCTGTCGGGCCAGACCGCGGAAGCCTTCTGGAACTCGCTCAGCCACGCGCAGCCGATCAGCTTCGGCCTCAACTGCGCGCTCGGCGCCGACCAGCTGCGCCAGTACGTCGACGAGCTGTCCACCGTCTGCGACACCCATGTGTCCGCCCACCCCAACGCCGGCCTGCCCAACCCGTTGTCGCCCACCGGCTACGACGAGACGCCCGAGCACCTCGCCGGCGAGATCCGCGAGTGGGCGCAGAGCGGGCTGGTGAACATCGTCGGCGGCTGCTGCGGCACCACGCCGGCGCACATCGCGGCGATCGCGCAGGCGGTCGAGGGCCTCGCCCCGCGCGCCGTGCCGGTGCTGGAGAAGAAGCTGCGCCTCTCTGGCCTCGAGCCCTTCAACGTCGGCCGCGATGCGCTCTTCGTGAACGTTGGCGAACGCACCAACGTCACCGGTTCCAAGGCCTTCGCGCGCATGATCCTCGAGGGTCGCTTCGACGACGCCCTGGCGGTCGCGCGCCAGCAGGTCGAGAACGGCGCTCAGGTCATCGACATCAACATGGACGAGGCGATGCTGGACTCGGTCGCCGCCATGGAGCGCTTCTGCAAGCTGATCGCCTCCGAGCCCGACATCTCGCGGGTGCCGATCATGCTCGACTCGTCCAAGTGGTCGGTGATCGAGACCGGCCTCAAGTGCATCCAGGGCAAGGGCGTGGTCAACTCGATCTCGATGAAGGAGGGCGAGGCCGAGTTCCTGCGCCAGGCGCGTCTGGCGCGCCGCTACGGCGCCGCGGTGATCGTGATGGCCTTCGACGAGAAGGGCCAGGCCGACACCTTCCGCCGCAAGACCGAGATCTGCGAGCGCGCCTACCGGCTGCTGGTGAAGCCCGTCGTCGAGGGCGGCGCCGGCTTCCCGCCCGAGGACATCATCTTCGACCCCAACATCTTCGCCATCGCCACCGGCATCGAGGAGCACGACAACTACGCGGTCGACTTCATCAACGCCGTGGCGTGGATCAAGGAGAACCTCCCCTACGCGAAGACCTCGGGCGGGGTGTCGAACGTCTCCTTCAGCTTCCGCGGCAACGACCCGGTGCGCGAGGCGATCCACACCGTGTTCCTGTACCACGCGATCAAGGCCGGGCTGTCGATGGGCATCGTCAACGC
>JAREIX010000254.1 GCA_029286945.1 Thauera sp.
CCGAGATCTTGCCGCGCGTCGGCGAGCGGTGATAGTCGAGCGCTGCGGTGATGAAATCCTGATCCATGTTCTCCCCTCTTTGATCGCTGAGGTCTATGTTGTGGCTGCATGATGACGTCGTGCCGATCGCCAGGATCGGCACGGCACGTGCCGGCAGGGCGGCGCGGACACGGGTCCATCTTTCGGGATGTTCGCAAAGGCTTCTTTGTTGTTGTTCGCACCGTAGCGGCGCGGGAACGGCCTCGATCGACGTGGCCGGAGTTTAGCGCAGCCGCCCCCCGTTTTGGCAGGCGCGCCGTGATGCCGCACATCATCGCGCCCGAAGCGGGCGCCCCGTCTTGCCGTGCTTTTGGCAGAATGCGGGCTCCGGGCGCGGCCATCGCAGCGCGCCGGTCAATGACACGAAACGGGGGAGCGCGTGATGCGGCGAGTGGTGTTCAATCAGAAGGGCGGCGTCGGCAAGTCGACGATCACCTGCAACCTGGCCGCAATCAGCGCCCAGCAAGGCAAACGCACGCTGGTGGTCGACCTCGACCCGCAGGGCAACTCCACCCAGTACCTGCTCGGCGCCGGCGGCGACGCGCTCGAGGCCACGCTGGCCGACTTCTTCGACCAGACGCTCAACTTCAAGCTCAACCCGCGCGACACCACCGAGTTCGTCGTCGCCACGCCCTTCGCGGGCCTGCACGTGATGCCCTCGCACCCGCTGCTCGAGGAGCTGCAGGGCAAGCTCGAGTCACGCTACAAGATCTACAAGCTGCGCGACGCGCTCGAGGAGCTGGCGAAGGACTTCGACTGCGTCTACATCGACACCCCGCCGGCGCTCAACTTCTTCACCCGCTCGGCGCTGATCGCCGCCGACGCCTGCCTGATCCCCTTCGACTGCGACGAGTTCTCGCGCAAGGCGCTCTACTCGCTGCTCGAGAACGTGGAGGAGATCAAGTCCGACCACAACCGCAAGCTCGCGGTCGAGGGCATCGTGGTCAACCAGTTCCAGCCGCGCGCCAGCCTGCCGCAGCAGGTGGTGCAAGAACTGATCGACGAGGGTCTGCCGGTGCTGCAGCCCTACCTGTCCGCCTCGGTGAAGATCAAGGAATCGCACCAGCAGGCCAAGCCGATGATCCACCTCGACCCCCGGCACAAGCTGTCGCAGGAGTTCGTCGCGCTGCACGACAGCCTCGCGCGCAAGTACGGCACCTGAGCCGGCCCCGGGTCCCGGCGCCGCGCGCTCAGCCCGGCGGGGGCAGGCGGCCGAGCTCGGACTCCTCGAGCCACTCGCGCCACACCGCCATCAGCACCGCCAGCACCACCGGCCCGAGGAACAGCCCGACCAGGCCGAAGGCCGCCAGGCCGCCGAGCACGCCGAACATCACCAGCAGGAAGGGGATGCGGGTGGCGTTGCTGATCACCAGCGGGCGCACCAGGTTGTCCACCCAGCTCACCACCAGCACGCCCCACAGCAGCAGGCCGACACCCTCGAAGGTCCGCCCGCTCATCAGCAGCCACACCGCGATCGAGCCCCATGCGAACGGGGTGCCGAAGGGAATCATCGCGATCACCGCGGTGATCGCGCCCATCAGCACCGGCGCCGGCACGCCGGCCCACCAGTAGCCCAGGCCCGCGACGATGCCCTGGCCGATCGCGGTGGCGATCAGCCCCCACACCACCGCCTTGGTCATGCCGCCGACCGCGGCGAGGTAAGGGTCCAGCCGCTCGCCGAGGAAGCGGCGCAGCACCGCCACCACCTGCTCGAGCACGCGCTCGCCGTCGCGATACAGGAAGAATACCGTGATCAGCGCAAAGCCGAGCTTGGCGGCGTTGCGGCCAACGTCGCCGATCAGGATCACCACCTGGTTGCTGCCCTGGCGCACCCACTCGGTGAGCTGGGCGCGCAAGGCCTCGGGATCGCGGGTGAGCTCGATGACCATCGCCTGCAGATCGTCGCCGATCCACGGCAGCGTGCGGATGAACTCGGGCAGCTCGAAGGCCCCCTCGCGGATCTGCGCGGTCACGGCCGCGATCGCCACGCCGACCTCGGTGCGCAACAGCATGCCGATCCACAGTGCCGGCAGCACGAAGGCCGCGCTCAGCAACAGGGTCATCAAGGCCGCGCTCAGCGTGGGATAGCGTGCGATGCGGACCCGCAGGCGGCGGTAGGCCGGCCAGGTCGCGTAGGCAATGATCATCGCCCACGCCACCGGCACGATGAACATGTGCAGCACCGCGTAGCTCAGCAGCAGCAGGCCGCCGAGCAGGAAGCCCAGGATGACGCGACGGACGACCTTCTCGGCGACCTGATCGATCATGCGTCGTCGGTCCGGTCCGCGGCGGCGATCTCCTGCTCGGCCCCGACCACGTCGGCGGGCGCCGGCAGCTGGCTGGCCAGCACCTTGTCGATGCGCTTGCCATCGAGGTCGACGACCTCGAGCCGCCAGTTCTCCCAGGTGGCGATGTCGCCGGTGTTGGGCAGGCGGCCGAGCAGCCACATCACCATGCCCGACAGGGTGTGATAGCGCCCCTTCTCCTCCTCCGGCACGGCCCGGATGCCGAGCCGGTCCTTGAGCTCGACGATCGGGATCAGGCCGTCGAGCAGCCACGAACCATCCTCGCGCTGCACCGCCCACGCCTCCGCGGTGTCCTGCGGCAGGAACTCGCCGGTCACCGACTCGATGACATCGTGCAGCGTGACCATGCCCTGGATCTCGCCATACTCGTCGATCACGAACACCGTGTAGGTGCCCGAGGCGCGGAACTGGTCGAGCAGCTCCATGCCGGTCAGCGACTCCGGCACGTACACCGGCGGCTGCAGGTCCTTCGTGAGGTCGATCGGCTCGCCGCGCAGCGACTGGTTGAAGAGCTGCTTGGCGCTGACGATGCCCAGGATGTCGTCGAAACCGCCGCGGCACACCGGGAAGCTGGAAAAGGACGAGGACGCCACCAGCTCGAGGTTCTCCTCCATCGGCCGCGCCACGTCGAGCGCCACGATGTCCGCGCGCGGCACCATCAGCGAGGCGATCTGGCGGTCGTCGAGGCGGAACACGTTGCGCACCATGTCGTGCTCGCTCTTCTCGATCACGCCGGCCTCCGAGCCTTCGACCAGCATGGCGTGGATCTCTTCCTCGGTGACGCTCGGCCCGGTGCTCTCGCGCTGCCCCATCAGGCGCAGCAGCAGCGCGGTCGAGCCGGCGAGCATGTGGACGAAGGGGCGCGAGGCGATCGACAGCACGTTCATCGGCCGCGCCACCAGGCGGGCGATGCCCTCGGGATTGATCTGGCCGATGCGCTTGGGCACCAGCTCGCCGACCACGATCGAGACATAGGTGATCACCACCACCACCAGCACGGTCGAGCCGATCTCGCTCGCCCGCTGCTCCATGCCCAGGCCCTGCAGCCAGTGCGCCAGCGGCCCGGCGAGCGCGGCCTCGCCGACGATGCCGTTGAGGATGCCGATCGAGGTGATGCCGATCTGAATCGTAGACAGGAAGCGGGTCGGGTCCTCGCCGAGCTTGATCGCCACCTCGGCCGAACCGTCGCCCTCCTCGGCCAACCGTGCGAGCCGTGCCTTGCGGGCGGTGACGAGCGCGATCTCGGACATGGCGAAGACGCCGTTGAGGATGACGAGGGCAATCAGGAAGACGATTTCCATGGAATCCAGGCAGGAATGATGAGGACGCCGGCCCGCAGCGCATGACGGGCGAACCGGACGCGAACGATCATGCCCGAGCACGCACGGAGTGTCGACCTGGCGCCCCGACAGGCCTCCACACGCCAGGCTTGACATTACCGCGGTGCAGCAGACACACTCCGCCAGATCAAGGGGAGTAGCTTTTTCGCCCCGGCATCGTCATCACGGCAGACCGGTCGCCAGACCGTCTCCCGGTGCCGGGGGTGACGGCCGAGTCCGTTGCAGGCGAGACCTTGCCCGTGGGCAAGGTCCGTTCAGCGCGAGCGCATGAGGGTCTGTGTCCTTCGGGAACAGGCCCTTTTTGTTTTTCGGCGTGGAGCGCGCGATGGAATCGATCGGTACGTGGTGGATGTGGGCGGCCTTTGCCGCCATCGTGGTAACGATGCTGCTTATAGACCTCTTCGCCTTCGGCGGCGGCAAGCAGCACCGGGTGTCCTTGAAGGAAGCGGGGAGCTGGTCGCTCGCCTGGGTCACGGTGGCGATGCTGTTCGCGGCCGGCCTGTGGTGGTACCTCGACGGCACGCTCGGGCGTGCGGTGGCCAACGAGCAGGCGACCGCCTTCGTCACCGGCTACCTGGTGGAGAAGTCGCTGGCGGTCGACAACGTCTTCGTGTGGATGATGATCTTCAGCTTCTTCGCGGTGCCGCTCGAGCTGCAGCGCCGCGTGCTGCTGTACGGC
>JAREIX010000255.1 GCA_029286945.1 Thauera sp.
CTCGACGAGGCGCAGAACACCACGCCCGAGCAGATGAAGATGTTCCTCACCCGCATCGGCTTCGGCGCCAAGGCGGTGGTCACCGGCGACCTCACCCAGGTCGACCTGGCGCGCGGCCAGCGCAGCGGCCTGAAGGAGGCGCGCGCGGTGCTGGCGGACGTGCGCGGCATCGCCTTCACCGAGTTCAACAAGGAAGACGTGGTGCGTCATCCGCTCGTCGCACGCATCGTCGAAGCTTACGACCGCGAGGCGGCGCGGGTGGAGCAGAGCCGGGCCGCAGCCCGGGCCCAACAGCAGCAGGACAAGGACGCGCAGGATGGGGAATAAGCAGCAGGCCGCGAAGCGGCCGAAGATCGTCGCCATCGATGGTGATGGCAAGGCAACGAGCCTGAAGGCCGAGCGCCTGGAGATCGATTTCGGTGACGGGCGCAGGCTGCTGCTCGCCTTCCCCGAGCGCGCCTGGGGCGATCTCGAGATCGAGGCCGACGCCGACGACGAGGCCGCGGTGCCGATGCTGTCCCTGCAGCCCGGCGCCTGCAACCTGATGACCGTGCGCGTGGACGTGCATCACGACCTCGCCTTCGTCGATGAGGCCGAGCCGGCCACCCTGCCCGGGCTGGCGCGCCTGCCGGCAGGCGCGCATCCGCCGGTGCTCAAGCTCTCGGTGCAGAAGGCGCTCGACGGCGAGGACAAGGCCAGCGCGCCGAAGAAGAACCACATCCGGCGCTGGGCCCAGGCTGCGCTGCAGCAGGACGCGCAGGTCACCGTCCGCCTCGTCGGCGAGGCCGAGGGGCGGGAGCTCAACCGCGACTACCGCGGCAAGGATTACGCCACCAACGTGCTCACCTTCGCCTATGCCGAAGGCGAGGATCTGCCCGGCCTGCCGGCGGCGGACGCGGGGCCGCTGATGGGCGACCTGGTGCTGTGCGTGCCGGTGGTGGCGCGCGAGGCGATCGCCCAGGGCAAGACCCTGGAGGCACACTTCGCCCATCTCGTCGTGCATGGCATGCTGCACCTGCAGGGCTACGATCACGAGGCCGAGGCCGAGGCGGCCGCGATGGAGCAGCTCGAGACCGACATCCTGCGCGGCCTCGGCTACGCTGATCCCTACGCCTGAACGTGGGCGGCGTGGCGCGACGCCGGCACGCCGCCCACCTTCCTGGTCTGAAGCGGAGATTCCGATCCTCAAATGGACAGTTCCCCCAAACCCTCGTTACTCGAGCGACTTTCGGCCCTCCTCTCGCGCGAACCGGAAGATCGCGAAGCACTCCTCGCGCTGCTGCATTCGGCCTTCGATCGTAACCTGATCGATTCCGATGCCCTCTCCATCATCGAAGGCGCGCTGCAGATGTCCGACCTGCAGGTGCGCGACGTGATGGTTCCGCGCGCGCAGATGGACTGCGTGCATCTGGACGATCCGATCGACTCGATCGTCAGCTTCGCCATCGACACCGCGCACTCGCGCTTCCCCGCGATCGGTGACGGCAAGGACGACGTCGCCGGCATCCTGCTCGCCAAGGACCTGCTGCGCGCCTTCGCCGGGCGCGCGTTCGACCTGCGCGAGATGCTGCGCCCGGCGGTGTTCGTGCCCGAATCCAAGCGGCTCAACGTGCTGCTGCGCGAGTTCCGCGTCTCGCGCAACCACATGGCGATCGTGGTCGACGAGTACGGTGGTGTCGCCGGTCTGGTGACGATCGAGGACGTGCTCGAGCAGATCGTCGGCGAGATCGAGGACGAGTACGACTTCGACGATGTCGGCGACAGCATCCGCCTCGACCACCACGGCCGCTACCGGGTCAAGGCCACCACCGAGATCGAGGATTTCAACGCGGCCTTCGCCACCCACTTCAGCGATGCCGAGTGCGACACCCTCGGCGGCCTGGTCATCCGCCACTTCGGCCGCCTGCCCGAGCGCGGTGCGACCCTGGAGCTGGAGGGGCTGAAGATCCAGGTGCTGCGCGCCGACAGCCGGCGGGTGCACACCCTGCTGGTGGAGCGTCTGCCTCGTCCCGAGCCTGAGCAGGCCTGATGCGGCGGCGCGTGGTCCTGGCGCTGCTCGCCGGCGGCGTCTCGGTGTTCGGCTATGCGCCCTTCGAGTGGTATCCGCTCGCGCTCGCGAGCCTGGGCCTGCTCGCCGCCTTGCTCGCTCGCGCGGCCGGCGTGCGCGAGGCCTTCGTGCTCGGCTTCGCCTGGGGCTTCGGCGCCTTCATCGGCGGCGTGTCCTGGCTGTACGTGGCCCTCGAGCGCTACGGCGGCATGCCGGCACCGCTTGCCGCGCTGGCGATCGCACTGTTCTGCGCCTATCTCGCGCTTTATCCGGGGCTTGCCGGGGCGGCGTTCGCGAGCCTGCAGCGACGTCTCCACGCCGGCCCGGCGCAGATGGGCGGCGCGCCCGCCGCCACGCCGCTGCGGTCCGCCGCGCTCTTCGCGGCCCTCTGGCTGCTCGCCGAGTGGCTGCGCGGCGTGGTGTTCACCGGCTTCCCGTGGCTCGCGCTCGGTTATTCGCAGACCCCGCCCAGCCCGCTCGCGGGCTATCTGCCGCTGATCGGCGTGTATGGCGTGGGCGGGCTCGCCGCCTTCGTCGCCGCCCTCGTCGCCTTCCTGCCCGCCGCCCGCGGCACCGCGCGCCGGCGCTGGGCGCCAGTGGCGGTGGTGGGCGTCGTGCTCGCCGCCGGCCTGGGGCTTGCCGGGCGTGCGTGGACGCTGCCGACGGGCGCGCCGCTGGCGGTCGCGCTGGTGCAGACCAACTTCGAGCAGAGCCTGAAGTGGGATCCGGAGCGCTTCGCCGACGTGCTGCAGGCCAATCTCGACCTCGTGCGCGAGGGCTTCGCCGCGCCCGCGCCGCCGGCGCTCGTGGTGCTCCCCGAGACCACGCTGCCGACCCTGCTCGACCGCCTGCCCGCCGGCTATCTCGACTGGCTCGCGCGGCTCGCCGGCGGGGCGGGCGGCGACCTGGTGATGGGGGTGTTCCGCCGCGACGAGGCGGGGCACATCTACAACGCCGCGATCAGTGTCGGCTCGGCGCCGGTGCAGCACTACGCCAAGCAGCACCTGGTGCCCTTCGGCGAGTACTCGCCGCCGCTCTTCGGCTGGTTCTACCAGCTCGCGCAGATCCCGATGTCGGACCAGACCCGCGGCGCCCCCGACCAGGCGCCGATGCGCTTCGGTGACCAGCGCGTGGCGCTCAACATCTGCTACGAGGATCTCTTCGGCGCCGAGCTCATCCGCGCGCTGCCCGAGGCCACGCTGCTGCTCAACATCTCCAACCTTGCCTGGTACGGCGACTCGCTCGCCCAGCCCCAGCACCTGCAGATCGCCCGCGTGCGCGCGCTCGAGACCGGCCGCCCGATGCTGCGCTCGACCAACACCGGCATGACCGCGCTGGTGCAGCCCGACGGCAGCGTGGCCGGCGTGCTGGCGGCGTTCGAGCGGGGCGTGCTGCGCGTCGAGGCGCAGGGCTACAGCGGGCTCACGCCCTACGCACGCTGGGGCGACTGGCCGGCGCTGGCGGCCGCGCTGCTGCTCGTGGGCGCGGCCGTCGCCGCCCGCCGCGGGCGTGCGTGAAGCCCCGTTGCGCGCCGAAGCCCGCTAAAATCGCAGCTTTTGCGTGCGCTGCGCAGCCCGGAGGCTGCCCGAGACCATGACCACCGAATCCCGACTCGTGAAACCGACCTTCCAGCAAGTCATCCTCACGCTGCAGACCTTCTGGGCTGAGCGCGGCTGCGTGCTGCTGCAGCCCTACGACCTCGAGGTGGGCGCCGGCACCAGCCACACCCACACCTTCCTGCGCGCGATCGGCCCCGAGCCGTGGAATGCTGCCTACGTGCAGCCCTCGCGGCGGCCCAAGGACGGCCGCTACGGCGAGAACCCCAACCGCATGCAGCACTACTACCAGTTCCAGGTGGTGATGAAGCCCTCGCCGCCCGACCTGCAGGAGCTGTATCTCGACAGCCTGCGCGCGCTCGGCATCGACCCGATGGTGCACGACATCCGCTTCGTCGAGGACGACTGGGAGAACCCCACCCTCGGCGCCTGGGGCTTGGGCTGGGAGGTCTGGCTGGACGGCATGGAGGTCACCCAGTTCACCTACTTCCAGCAGGTCGGCGGCCTCGACTGCAAGCCGGTGCTGGGCGAGCTGACCTACGGCATCGAGCGCCTGGCGATGTACCTGCAGGGCGTGGAGAACGTCTATGACCTGGTGTGGGCGGTCACCGCCGATGGGCGCAAGGTCACCTACGGCGATGTCTATCACCAGAACGAGGTCGAGCAGTCGACCTTCAACTTCGAGCACAGCAACGTCGACTTCCTGTTCTCGCTGTTCAACAACTACGAGTCCGAGGCC
>JAREIX010000256.1 GCA_029286945.1 Thauera sp.
CGCGCGGACGACAGCACCCCAGCACAATGAGGCCGAAGCAGATGATGGGCACCCAGGTGGCGAGGCTGTAGCTGCCGTAACGGATGCCCGCGAATCCGAAGCCGACCGAGCCTGTACTCGCCAGCCCCGCCATGATCAGGGCCGCGCCCAGGATCGCGAGCGCACCGACGGTTCGCTGCGGCCGCCCGGTCCAGATTGCGCCCGCCAGGGCCTCCCAGCGGATGGCAAGGAGCAGGATGAGGACAGCCGGAATCGCGAGGAGATTGACCCGGAGTTCGCCCGGTGGCGAGACCACCCGCCATGGCGCGAGGTCGAGCGCGGCGACCCCCAGCAGGCAGAAACCGGCGATCACCGGAAGGGCTGTGTCGCCCCGCAGCCAGCGCCTCGGCGAGGGCAGGGCGAAGCGCTCGTCGACAGCGGCGGCGACGACCAGAGACAGCATGAGCGTTGCGTTCGAGACGCCGAAGCGGAACCCGACGCCCCCATCGAGCGTGACGCCGAGCGAGGGGAGAAGCGCGAGCGGCCACCAGGCGCGCAGCACGCCGATCCCGTGTCTGGAGGCCAGCCACGCGGCCAGCACGGGCAGGAACCAGGTGAATTCGAGGCTGACCTGCAGAACCTCGGTCGGGCGGACCCACACCGAGCCGGTCATCAGGAAGCCGATTGCCAGAACGCGGCGCGCTGAGGGGGGCTCCCGAGCATCCTGCGAGCTTGCGCACATCTGGCGACCCCCTGAGGGTGTGGGCATCCACCCGGAATGGAGGGCCCGGGTCCCGGATCGAACGGCTGACCTGCATTAACTATAGGCCGGCGAGGGCCGGCGGCAAGCAGGGGCCTGTGCGCGGCGGACGGCGGGGAGCGATCGTGGCGCGCGACACACCGCCGAGCGCGTCGTTCGATGCCTATGAAGTCCGCCTGCATGAGCGCCGCTCCGAGGACGCGCGGCCCAAGACGCTAGGTCTGCTGTGCATGAATGCCTTGATCGCTAGATGGCAGGGTCGTGTCTGCCACGGCCCGGCGACCTTCGGGGCCACTTCGGAAACCCGGGAGAGCCGCGTGAAAGGGCGGACGCCTTGGCTCAACGCTCTTGCGGGACGGGGCTGTGCGCTGCCACGCGGTAGCGCATGAGTCTTTCATGGCCGCGCACGCGTGGCGGAGGGCGCCTGATTGATGCGCCCTCCGACACGGGCCAGAACACGAGCTTCATTCCGACCACCAGGTTTCGACCTTCGAGCGGGGCGGCGTTCTTGATGAACGAGGTGTGCGCGTAGGCCAGCTGGTTGCCGAGGTTGTTGCCCTTGACGTAGACCTGCCAGGGCGTGGCCTTGTAGCGGCCGTTGTAGCTCAGGCCGACATTGACCATGTTGTAGCCCGGCGTCTCACGCTCGAACTCGGCGACATCGGCCTGACGACCGACGCGATAGACCTCGGCCTCGGCACGCCAGGCGTTCCATTTGGCGTCCAGCCGCAGGCCGATGCGATGCGCCGGGATGCGCGGCAGGTCGCGGTCGCCGTCTCCGGCCTCGAGCTTGGCGCGCACGTAGTCGCCGAACAGGGTCAGGCCGAAAGTGGCGTCGAGTTGCTGGCGGATGGCGCCCTCGATGCCAGTGAAGCGGGCGTCGCGCTGGGTGTACTCGATGAGCTGGAAGTCCTCGTGGGCGTCGAGCGTGCGGGCGTGGATGTAGTCGTCGATGCGGTTGTGGAACACGCCGACGGAGAGGGTGGTCGGGCCGGCGAGCTTGCGCAGCGTCAGATCGACGTTGTTGGCCGTCTCCGCCTTCAGCTCGGGGTTGCCGCGTTCCCAGGTGCTGGTCGCCATGTGCAGGCCGCGCGCGTAGAGTTCCTCGGCCGTCGGCAGGCGTTGGGTGCGCGACAGCGTCATGCCCAGGCTGTACTGCGGGGCGAAGTCCCACACCGCGCCGAGCGAAACCGAGTTGCCATGGTGGCTGCGGTCGCGCTGGGTGCTGCTGTCAACGTCGATGTCCTGCCATTCGTGACGCAGGCCGGCTTCGAAGCGCCAGTCGGCGAGGGTGTATTCCTCGATCAGGAAAGCCGCGTGCCGGGTCGTCACGGTCGGCGACACGTAGGCTTCGTCGCCGTCGGCGCGGAAGTCGCGCCGGCCCGTCTGCAGGCCGAGCACGCCGCGCCAGCCGCCGAGCGGCGCATGCTCGAGTTCGACGCGGGCGTCGCTCGCCTTGCTGCGGAAGCGGGTGCCGACGCTGTCGATCCCTTCGTCCTGCTCGATCTCGTCGTGGCCGTAGTCGGTGTAGGACGCGCGCAGACGGGCGCGGGTGAAGCCGGCGAAGGGCTCCAGCAGTTCGCCGCGCAGATCCCAGCGTTCGCTGTCGAGCTTCACGTACGGGGTGGCCGCGTGCTCGTCGTGTTCATGCTCGTGCTCGTCTTCCTCACCGTGGCCGCCGCAGTGCAGGTGGTCGCTGTGCGGGTGGCAGGTTTCGTAGTCATGGCTGTGCCCGGGCAGCCCGTACTCGTTCTGCTGACGGGTATAGGCGAGGCCCAGATAGCCGCGCGCGCCCACCCATGACACGCCGAGGCTGCCGGTCTCGGTCTGGTTGTAGCTGCCGTCGACCCGGTCGTGGTCCCAGCCGCTGCCGACGCGATAGTCGCGCGCGTCGCGCTTGAGCCCCTCGGCGTGGAAGGCGAGGTTGCCGCTGCCCGCGGTGACTTCGAACGCGCCGGCGACGCCATTCGCGACACTGTCGGCGCGCACTTCCACGCTGCCCTCGACCCCGCGTTCGGGGACCGCGGTGGGGACGCGCTTGTCGAGCACGTTCACCACGCCGCCGATTGCGCCCCCACCATAGGCCAGCGCGGACGGGCCGCGCAGCACCTCGATCTGCTCGCTCAGCATCGGTTCGAGCGCCACGGCGTGGTCGGGGCTGATGGTGGATGCGTCCATGATCTCGCTGCCGTCCGACAGCAGCTTGACGCGCGGACCATCCATGCCACGGATGATGGGCCGGCTGGCGCCGGCGCCGAAGTGGCTGGCGGCGATGCCGGGTTCGCCGGCCAGCGTCTCGCCGAGCGTGGCGGCACGACGGCGCACGAGCTCGTCGCCGGCCAGCACGCTGACCGGGATGCTCATCTGATCGCTGCCGAGCGCCAGCGCGCTGGCCGAGACGGTGACCGGGGCAAGCGCGGTGTCGTCGGCAGACGCGGCGGCGGGCGCGAAAGCGAGGGCGAGGCTCAGCATGAGCCGGGTGGGTGCGGTTTGAAGCCTGGACATCGGTGTTCTGGCGACACCGGAGCCGGACGCTGCCGATGGAGAGGATGCGCAGCGCAGCCAGGTGCTGCCGCCACTGGCGAGCGGATGGCGCTGCGGGGTCGAGCAGGTCGAGCTGAAGGCGTTGAAAACGCTGCCGCCCAAGCACTACACCCAGGGCGAACTGGTCAAGGCGATGAAGGGTGTAGCCAAGTTGGTGGACGACCCGCGTCTGAAGCAGAAGCTGAAGGAGACGACGGGCATCGGCACCGAGGCCACGCGCGCCAGCACGATCACGGGCCTGCTGGATCGCGGCTACCTGCTGAGGAAGGGCCGCACCATCCGCGCGTCGGATGCGGCCTTCACGCTCATCGACGCTGTGCCGGCCGCCATCGCCGATCCCGGCATGACCGCCATCTGGGAGCAGGCGCTCGATATGATCGAGGCCGGCCAGATGACGCTGGACAGCTTCATCGCCAAGCAATCCGCCTGGGTGGCCCAGCTCGTGCAGGAGCATCGGGGCGCGACGCTTTCCATCCCGCTGCCGCCGTCGCCGCCTTGTCCGCAGTGCGGCACCCAGATGCGCCAGCGTGCTGGCAGGAGTGGCGCGTTCTGGTCATGCAGCCGTTATCCAGACTGCACGGGCACGCTGCCGCTCGAGTCCTCGGCAAGCAAGCGCGAAGCGCCACGGAAGCGGCGCGCAGTACCCAAGGCGTCCTGACGCCTACGCATCCCTCTGCCTTGCCAGCCGCGTCCCCGGTGGTGGGGCAAGCGTCCCGCGTTTCGCGGGACCCCCAGCGCACGTCTCCTTCTGCAACGGTGCGCGCCCCCCGTCTGCCCGCCATCGGACAACGGGACGAGAAGGTCATTGCTCCCCGAATCGCGCCCGCCGCCATTCCCTTGATCGGTGTGCCTTGCTTCGGCCATGAGGGGCTTCCCGACGGCTTGCCGCCGAGCGAGCCGTGAGGAAGCCCCTTGGGCCGAGGGTAGTCCGTGCCGGTGCCCGCCGGCGAAACATCGGGCTCCCTTTGTGTGTGGATGCACGCCAGAGGTTGCCGGCCCCAGCCACGAAACGGGTCGGGTGCGATTGCTGACGCAG
>JAREIX010000257.1 GCA_029286945.1 Thauera sp.
CACGCTCTTGACCGCCACGAACCGGCGCTCCGGGCGCTGGGCGGCTTCCCAGATCGCCTGCGCGTCGGCCGCGTCGGTCTTGTTGCTGCGAACGAACGGACGCACGAACTGGGGCGCAATCAAGCGCGCCTCGTGTCCCAGTTCAATCAGCTTGCGTGCCCAGTAGTGCGCGCTGCCGCACGCTTCCATCGCCACCACCGAGGCGCTGCGCTGGGCGAAGAACTTGATCATCTGATCGCGCTTGAGCGCACGCCGCTTGACCTCACCGGTCTGCGGCTCCACCCAGTGCAGCTGAAATACGTTCTTTGCCAGGTCCAGACCGAATGTCGTAATCTTCATCTCGAGCCCTCCTTACCGTTTGTGGTCGTTTTGACACCACCACTTTGGCACATCGATGCCGTCCGGTAACTGGAGGGCTCGCCTCATTGAAGGGCGCCATCTGTCAGTCCCCGAGGCGGGAGGGAGGCGTCCATTACATCTCCTACAGAAAACCGCCGCGTGTGTGGAGCGATGTAGGAGCGGCGGAAGCCGCGAGCCTTTGCAGCCGACCCACGGCGCCCTTCGACCCTCAAAACACCTCGCCACCTCGGGGGCTTGGTCGCGCGCGCCGTTGACCTTCCCATCTTGGCAAGGTTTACAGTGCATTCCATCCCGGACTTCCGCGAGGAGCTGCACCATGAACGCCCCCACATCCAGCGCTGCAACCGATACCGTTCGCACGCTCAACATCGCCGGCATGACCTGCGCCTCGTGCGTGGCCCACGTCGAGCGCGCCCTGATGAAGGTCGAGGGCGTGCAGGCGGCGAGTGTCAACCTCGCCACCGAAAGCGCCAGTGTCACCGCGCCCATGTCGGTGCCGCTGGCGGCGCTGATCGAGGCGGTCGCCAAGGCCGGCTACGAGGTGCGGCGCGACACGCTCGAGCTCGACATCGAGGGCATGAGCTGCGCCGCCTGTGTCGGCCGCGTCGAGAAGGTGCTGCAGCGCGTGCCGGGCGTGGTGAGCGCGAACGTGAACCTGGCCGCGCGCCGCGCCCATGTGGAACTCGCCGGCAGCGTGCCGACCGCGGCGCTGGTTGCGGCCGTGCAGAAGGCCGGCTTCGGCGCGACGCCGGCCGCCGAGGTGAGCGAGGGCGCGCGCGAGGCCGATGCCGCCGCCGAGGAGGCCGCGCTGCGGCGCGCGGTGTGGATCGCGGTGGCGCTGACGCTGCCGGTGTTCGTGCTCGAGATGGGCTCGCACCTGATCCCGGGCATGCACGACTGGGTGATGGCAACGATCGGCCACCGCACGAGCTGGCTGCTGCAGTTCGTGCTCACCAGCGCGGTGATGTTCGGCCCCGGGCTGCGCTTCTTCCGCAAGGGCGTGCCCGCGCTGCTGCGCGGTGCGCCGGACATGAACGCGCTGGTGGCGATGGGCACCGCGGCGGCCTGGAGCTATTCTGTGCTGGCCTTGTTCGCGCCCGCGCTGCTGCCGGCGGGCACCGTCAATGTGTATTTCGAGGCCGCGGCGGTGATCATCACCCTGATCCTGATCGGGCGGCTGCTCGAAGCGCGTGCGCGCGGCAAGACCAGCGATGCGATTCGCCGCCTGATGCGCATCCAGCCGCGCACCGCGCGCGTGCGCCGCGGCGCCGAGGGGGTGGAGATCCCGATCGGCGAGGTCGTGGTGGGCGACGTGGTCGAGGTGCGCCCGGGCGAGAAGGTGGCGGTCGACGGCGAGGTGGTCGAAGGTTCGTCGTTTGTCGACGAGTCGATGATCACCGGCGAGCCGGTGCCGGTGGAAAAAGGCGTCGGCGCGACCGTGCTCGGTGGCACGCTCAACACCCGCGGCGCCTTCGCCTTCCGCGCCACCCGCGTCGGCGCCGACACCGTGCTCGCGCAGATCGTGCGCATGGTCGAGACCGCGCAGGGCGCCAAGCTGCCGATCCAGGCGCTGGTGGACAAGGTGACGATGGTGTTCGTGCCGGTGGTGATGGGCGTGGCGGCGCTCACCTTCCTCGCCTGGCTGGTGTTCGGCGCGGCCTGGCTGGCGGAGGATGTCCCGGCGCTGAGCTTCGCGCTGGTCAACGCGGTGGCGGTGCTGATCGTCGCCTGCCCGTGCGCGATGGGGCTGGCGACGCCGACCTCGATCATGGTCGCCACCGGGCGCGCCGCGCAGATGGGCGTGCTGTTCCGCAAGGGCGACGCGCTGCAGCTGCTGCGCGACGCCGAGGTGGTGGCGGTGGACAAGACCGGCACGCTCACCGTGGGCAAGCCGCAGCTCACCGACCTGGTGGTCGCCGACGGCATCAAACGCGCCGAGGTGCTGGCGCTGGTGGCCGCGGTCGAGCGCCGCTCCGAGCATCCGATCGCCGAGGCCATCGTCGCTGCGGCGCGCGCCGAAGGGCTGGCGCTGGACGAGGCGGAAGGTTTCGAGGCCGACGCCGGCCACGGCGTGAGCGCGACGGTCGCCGGCCGGCGCGTCGAGGTCGGCGCCGACCGCCTGATGCGCCGACTCGGCCTGGAGGTGGGCGTGTTCGCCGACACCGCCGCGCGCCTGGGCGACGAGGGCAAGTCGCCGCTCTACGCCGCCATCGACGGCCGCCTCGCGGCGATCATCGCGGTCGCCGATCCGCTCAAGCCCACGTCGGTGGCGGCGGTGAAGGCGCTGCACGCGATGGGGCTCAAGGTGGCGATGATCACCGGCGACAACGAGCGCACCGCGCGCGCGATCGCCCGCCAGGCGGGCATCGACGAGGTGATCGCGGAGGTGTTGCCGGACGGCAAGGTGGCGGCGCTGCAGCGGTTGGCGGAGGGGGGCGGCCTCGGCCAAGCTTCGACCGGCGCGGCGGGCGCGGCGTCGGGTGCGGAGGGCTCGGGGTCGTCGAAGTCCGACGCTGCCAGCGTGGCCGGTTCCGCCGGGGCAGTTGGTACGTCGACCTCGGCGGGAGCGGGCGTCCGGCGCCGCGTCGCCTTCGTCGGCGACGGCATCAACGATGCGCCGGCGCTGGCCGAGGCCGACGTCGGCATCGCGATCGGCACCGGCACCGACGTGGCCATCGAGAGCGCCGACGTGGTGCTGATGTCGGGCGACCTGATCGGCGTGCCGCGTGCGATCGCGCTGTCGCGGGCGACCATGCGCAACATCCGCCAGAACCTGTTCTGGGCCTTTGCCTACAACAGCGCGCTGATCCCGCTCGCCGCGGGGGTGTTCTACCCGGCCTTCGGCGCGCTGCTGTCGCCGGTGTTCGCGGCGGCGGCGATGTCGATGTCGAGCGTGTTCGTGCTCGGCAACGCGCTGCGCCTGCGCCGCTTTGGCGCGCGGGCGGTGCAGGCATAGCGGTGGCGCGCGGGTCTGCCGATCTGCGCAGGCGGCAAGGGTTCGCGGCTTCCGCCGCTCCTACACCCCCGCCCAGGGCGCCACGAGCGCGCCACCGGTACCGGTAGGAGCGGCGGCAGCCGCGAGCTTTGGCAGCGGTCTCGCGGCGACGCGGGCTCCCGCGGCGAACGCATGCAATCTGATGAGGAGGACGAGCCCAGGATGAACATCGGCAAGGCGGCCGCCGCTTCGGGCGTGTCGGCAAAGATGATCCGCTACTACGAGTCGATCGGCCTGCTGGCAGCGGCGCGGCGCACCGATGCGGGCTACCGCGCCTATTCCGACGAGGACGTGCATGTGCTGCGCTTCATCCGCCGCGCACGCGATCTTGGTTTTGCGGTGGCGGGTATCGCCGAACTGCTCGCGCTGTGGCGCGACCAGGGGCGGGCGAGCGCGGACGTGAAGCGGGTCGCGCTCGCACACGTCGCCGAGCTCGAACGCAAGATCGCGCAACTGCAGGGCATGGCCGATACGCTGCGCGCGCTTGCCGAGCACTGCCACGGCGACGCGCGCCCGGACTGCCCCATCCTCACCGACCTCGATGCGGGCGGCGGGCGCTGACCGGCACCAGGGAGGGTGACGGGGCGATGCCGGGCAGTGGCGCGGCGGGTTACCATCCGACCCCCATCCCTCGATAGAAGCGCCCTGAATGCAAAACGACCTCGCCGACGAACCCCGCAAGGCCATCGTCGCCTCGGTGCAACGCCCCAACGTTAGCGACGCGGAGTTCGAAGCCTCGCTCGCCGAGTTGCGCGAGCTGGCGAAGACCCTCGGCTACCGCGTGGTGCACACCTTCACCCAGAAGCGTGCCGGCTTCGACACCCACGGCTATCTGGGGGTCGGCAAGCGCCAGGAGGTGCGCGAGTTCGTGGCCGCCCAGGCCGGCTTCGAGGCCGCGCCGACCGAC
>JAREIX010000030.1 GCA_029286945.1 Thauera sp.
CGACCGCCTCGCCGACAGCCGCCGCCTGCCGCTGCCGCCGCGGCTCAAGCCGGGGCAGGTGCTCGACGGCCTGCGCATCGAGGAGCTGCTGCACGAATCGCGCGTCACCTTGCTCTACCGCGTGACCCGGCTCGCCGACAATCTCGCGCTCGTGCTGAAGACGCTGCTCCCGGACGCCGACGACGAGGCGGCGAGCGCGCTGGTGCGCGAGGAGTGGCTGGCGCGCCGCGTGCCGGGCAAGGGCTTTCCGCGCGTGTGCGAGCATGCGCAGCGCGACCACCTGTACTACCTGATGAGCTGGCACGAGGGCGAGACGCTGAAGGCGGCGCTTGGCCGCGGCCACCGCTACGCCCCGCACGAGCTGGTCGGCATCGGCCGCGCGCTGCTCGGTCGTGTCGCCGCGCTGCACCGGCTCGGCATCGTGCATCGCGACATCAAGCCGGACAACGTGCACATCGACCGCGCGGGCGACTTGCGCCTGCTCGACCTCGGCGTGGCGGCGGCGGACGCCGAGGACCTGGCAGAGATCAACAACCCCGGCACACCGTCCTACATGGCGCCCGAACTCTTCGCCGGCAACGCCGCCAACGAGTCGTCCGACCTCTATGCCTGCGGCGTGACGCTGTACGAGCTGCTCGCCCGCAAGTACCCCTACGGCGAGATCGAGCCCTTCCAGCGCCCGCATTTCGGCGCGCCGGTATCGCCCACCCGCTACCGCCCCGACACCCCGGCGTGGCTGGAGGCCGTGCTGCTCAAGGCCTGCGCGCGCGAGCCCAGGGAGCGCTTCGAGACCGCCGAGGAGTTCCTGCTCGCACTCGAACGCGGCGCCAGCCGGCCGCTCGCCAGCCGCCGCCACGTGCCGCTGGTCGAACGCAACCCGCGTCTGGCGCTGAAGCTGGTCGCCGGCGCGTCCCTGCTGCTCAACCTGGTGCTGCTCTTCCTGCTCAGCCGGCACTGAGCGCATGCACCCCCCGAGATCGAGATTGCGGAGACCCTGATGGAAACCAAGGCCACCTGTCCCTACTGCGGCGTCGGCTGCGGCGTGCTGATCGAGCACGACGGCGCGCGTATCACCGGCGTGCGCGGCGATCCAGCGCACCGGGCCAACTTCGGCCGCCTGTGCACCAAGGGCGCCACCCTGCACCTGAGCGCGCGCCCCGAGACCCGGCTGCTGTACCCCGAGCTGCGCACGGCGCGCGGCGAGCCGCGCCAGCGCGTGGGCTGGGACGCGGCGATCGGCGTCGCGGCGCAGCGCTTCGCCGACGCCATCCACACGCACGGGCCGGATTCGGTGGCCTTCTACATCTCCGGCCAGTTGCTGACCGAGGACTACTACGTCTTCAACAAGGCGATGAAGGGCCTGATCGGCAGCAACAACGTCGACACCAACTCGCGCCTGTGCATGTCGAGCGCAGTCGCCGCATACAAGCAGACCCTGGGCGCGGATGCGCCGCCCTGCGCCTACGAGGACTTCGATCACACCGACTGCCTGCTGATCGCTGGCGGCAATCCGGCCTATGCGCACCCGGTGGCCTTCCGCCGTATCGAGGACGCGAGGAAGGCGCGGCCGGACATGAAGCTGATCGTGGTCGACCCCCGCCGCACCGATACCGCCGCGGCGGCCGACCTGCACCTGGCGCTGCTGCCCGGCACCGACATCTGGCTGTACAACGCGATGCTGCACGTGCTGCTGCGCGAAGGCCTGGTCGATGAGGCCTTCATCGCCGCCCACACCGAAGGTTTCGAGGCCCTGCGCGCGCACGTGGACGCGGTGACGCCGACCGTGGCCGCCGAGAAGTGCGGGCTCGACGCGGCCGCGATCGTCACCGCCGCGCGCTGGTGGGGGCGGGCGCCGGCGGCGATGTCGCTGTGGTGCCAGGGCCTGAACCAGTCGACCCACGGCACCCACAACGGCGCCGCGTTGATCGCGCTGTCGCTCGCCACCGGCAAGATCGGCCGCGCCGGCTGCGGCCCGTTCTCGATGACCGGCCAGCCCAACGCCATGGGCGGGCGCGAGGTCGGCGGGCTGGCGAACCTGCTGTCCGCCCACCGCGAGCTCGCCAACCCCGCGCACCGCGCCGAGGTCGCGCGCCTGTGGGGCGTGGACAGCGTGCCGGAGAAGCCCGGCCTGACCGCGGTCGAGCTGTTCCGTGCCGCCGCCGAAGGGCGGATCAAGGCCTTGTGGATCGCGTGCACCAACCCGGCGCAGTCGCTGCCCGAGCAGGCGTTGGTGCGCGAGGCGCTGCAGCGCTGTGACTTCGTCGTGCTGCAGGAGGCCTACCGCAGCACCGAGACCGCGCCCTTCGCCGACCTGATGCTGCCGGCCGCGACCTGGGGCGAGAAGGAAGGCACGGTCACCAACTCCGAGCGTCGCATCACCCGCGTGCACCGCGCGCTGCCGCCGGCGGGCGAGGCGCGCGCGGACTGGCGCATCGTGTGCGATTTCGCGCAGGCCTTGGCGCCGTTGATCGGCAAGCCGCAGGCAGCCGCGCTGTTCGCCTATGACAAGGTGGAGGACATCTTCGCCGAGCACGTGGCCACCACCGCCGGGCGCGACCTCGACATCACCGGGCTCGACTACGCGGTGCTGGAAGCCGACGGGCCGCAGCAGTGGCCCTTCCCGGCGGGGATGGCGGTGGCCGATGCGGCGCGGCGCACGCGGCTGTATGCCGACGGCCGCTTTCCGACCGCGAGCGGACGTGCGCGCTTCGTCGTGCCGGCGGGCGAGACCACGGCGGAACAGGCCGATGCGCACTATCCGATCGCGCTGACTACCGGGCGCCTGCGCGACCAGTGGCACGGCATGAGCCGCACCGGCAAGGTCGCGCGCCTGTACAGCCATGTGGACGAGGCGCGCATCGAGCTGCATCCGGCCGACCTGCGCATGTTCGAGGTGCAGAGCGGCGAGCTGGTGAAGGTGTCGAGCCGGCGCGGCGAGATCGTGCTGCGCGCGCTGGCTTCGGACGAGCTGCGCCGCGGCCAGGCCTTCGTCGCCATGCACTGGGGGCGCAACGTGCTCAACTCGGCCGGCGTCAATGAGTTGATGGTTGGCGACTTCGATCCGTTCTCGAAACAACCCGAGCTCAAGCACGCGGCGGTGCGCATCGACAGGGTCGAGTTACCCTTCCAGTTGCTGCTGATGCGGGTCGAGACCGCGGATCGCGCCGCCACCGAGCTCGCCGAGGCGCTGGTGCCGTGGCTCGAGCGCTTCGCCTACGCCTCGCTCGCGCTCGCCGGTCGCGACGAGGCCGCCGTGGTGATGCGCGTGGCGCACGACCAGCCGATTCCGCCGGCCTGGCTGGATGAGCTCGATGCGCTCGCCGGGCTGGACGTCGATGCGGCGCTGAGCTACTGCGATGCGCGTCGCGGTGTGAGCAAGCGTGCGCTGATCGAGGATGACCGCCTGGTCGGCCTGCGCCTGTGCGGGGAGACCGTCGCCGGTGCATGGCTGCGCGACGTGATGGTGGAGCGCCAGTCGACCACCGAGCTGCGGCGCTGGCTGCTGGCGCCGCTGGCGGCGCCGCCCGAGGCCGCGCGTGGCCGCGGGCGGATCGTGTGCAATTGCCTGAACGTGGCGGAGTCGGACATCCGCGCCGCGATCGCGGGCGGCGAGGGTTTTGACGCAATGCAGCAGCGACTGAAGTGCGGTACGTCCTGCGGCTCCTGCGTGCCCGAGATCCGCCGGATGATTACCGTGGCGAGCGCGTGACAAGGTACGAAATCACGGCAGGCGGCGAAAAGGGCCCTGCAGGCGCTGAAAAGAAAAAAGCCCGGAGGTCTTTCGACTTCCGGGCCAAATCCACACCAAAGGAGGAGGGTGGAGGAGACGGTTCAAATACTAGCCGTGTTTTTTGTGCGGCGCAACAAATTATAATTTTTCGACTATAAAGGCGCTTGATCTTTCCCCCGGGTGTCTTACGCAAAGCAGGCGTCGCAGTCAGGGCTTGACCGTGCGCCGCTCGCACGAGGGCAGCTTCCACCGGGCATTGCGGCGGGCTCAGCGCCCGTGGGAGCGGCCTTGGCCGCGAAAGTGGCGCTTGGTCTTGCGACATTCGCGGGCAAGCCCGCTCCCACAGACGATCACTCCCACGGGCCGGCGCCGCTGACCATCCCTCTATTTTTCATGCACATACCGCCCCGGTGCATCCTCCAGCGCAGCGTAGCCGCGTTCGGGCGCGCCGAGCGCGGGAGGCTGGGTCGGGGCCCCCGAATGCGCCGCCAGCCAGGCGCTCCAGGCCGGCCACCACGAGCCTTCGAGCTGCGGGCTGCGGCGCAGCCAGTCGTCGGGCGGCATGTAGTTCTCGCCCGCGGGCCGGGTGCGGATCTGGTACTCGCGGCGCGGGTGGCCGGGCTCGCTGACGATGCCGGCGTTGTGACCGCCGCTGGTGAGCACGAAGGTGATCTCGGTCGGGGTCAGGTAGTGCAACTTGTACACCGAGCGCCAGGGCGCGACGTGGTCAGTCTGGGTGGCCACGCAGAACACCGGCACGTCGATGTCCGACAGCGACACCGGCTTGCCGGCCACCGGGTAGCGGCCCTCGCTGAGGTCGTCGTTGAGGAACAGCCGGCGCAGGTACTGGCTGTGCATGCGTGCCGGCATGCGGGTGGCGTCGGCGTTCCAGGCCATCAGGTCGCCCATCGGCGCGCGCTCGCCCATCAGGTACTCGCCGACGATGCGCGACCACAGCAGGTCGTTCGAGCGCAGGATCTGGAACGCGCCCGACATCTGCCCGGCGGTCAGGAAGCCGGTCTCGGCCATCTGCGCCTCGAGCAGGCTGACCTCGCTCTCGTCGATGAACAGCGCGAGTTCGCCCGGCTCGGTGAAGTCGGTCTGCGCGGTGAATAGCGTCATCGTCGCCAGGCGCTCGTCGCCGTCGCGCTCCATCGCCGCGGCGGCGATCGCGAGCAGGGTGCCGCCGAGGCAGTAGCCGGTGGCGTGCACCTTCTGCCCTGGCACGATGGCGTTGATCGCCTCGAGCGCGGCGTTGAAGCCGAGCTCGAGGTAGTCGTCCATGTCGAGGTCGCGCTCGTCGATGCCGGGGTTCTTCCACGAGATGCAGAACACGGTGTGGCCCTGATCCACCAGGTATTTGACCAGCGAGTTCTGCGGCGACAGGTCGAGGATGTAGTACTTCATGATCCACGCCGGCACGATCAGCACCGGCTCGGGATGCACCGTGGCGGTGGTCGGGGCGTACTGGATGAGCTCGATCAGGCTGTTGCGGAACACGACCTGGCCGGGCGTGACCGCCACATCGCGGCCGACCACGAAGTTCTCGGCCCCCGCAGGCGGCGCGCCGGTGAGCGTGCGCCCGATGTCCTGGATCGCGTGGGTCGCGCCCTGGACGAGGTTGGTGCCGCCGCTGCTCAGCGTCCGGCGCAGCACGATGGGGTTGGTCGGCAGGAAGTTGCCCGGCGAGAACATGTCGAGCAACTGGCGCGCGGCGAAGGCGACCACCTGCTCGTGATGGTGCGACACCCCGGCCACGCCGTGGGTGGCGGCTTCCCACCACTCCTGGGTGAGCAGGAAGGACTGGTGCATGAGGTTGAAGGGCCAGGTGTGCCATTCCGGCGCCTTGAAGCGGCGGTCCTGCGCGGGTGGTTCGATGCATTCGTGCGCTGGCGAGCCCGGGGGCGAGGCGGCGATAGCCTGCGCGTAGCGCAGCAGGCGGCGGCCCTGCTCGAGCCCGAAGTCGGCGAGTTCCATGCGCTTGCCCGGCGACAGGGCGAGGTGGCCCGCCCAGTCCACGGTGGCGAGCAGCAGCGCGATCGGCGACACCGACGATGTGGCGCGCGCGATCGCGGCATGCACGCGGCGGTCGAGCGGGTTGCGCTCGGGCGGCGGGGCGAAGGGCGTCGCCGGCCCGCGCCACGCGGTGGGTGCGCGGGCGGCGGTGCGCGGGCCAGCAGCGACTGCGCTGCGTGGGGCAGCGGTGGCCGCGGCGCGTGGGGCCGAGGCGGCCGCGATTCGCGGCGCAGCGCCGTCCGGAGTTCGTGGGGCCGCGGTGGCCGAGCTCGGGTCCGTGGGCGCCGCGGGAGCCGAGGGCGTCGCGGCGGGCGCGGCGGGCGAGGACACGGCCGCGCTGTCTGCGGCGGCTTTGCGCGCCCCTGCGGCCTTGGCGCTGACCGTCTTGCGGCGCGGGGTTTTGGGCGGGGTGTCTGGTTTCGCGTTCGTTTCCGGCGTGCTCATCGTGTCCTCCATTTTCCGGGCGGGGCCGGGGTCAAGTCTGCATCGTGGCGATTGCATGGCGCAGGCGGCGGTGGGCGAGGCCGAGGAACACCGCGCCGATCGCCGCCACCATCAGGAATTCCGGCCACACCACGTCGATCCCCGCGCCGCGGAACAGGATCGACTGCGCCAGCGAAACATAGTGCGTGGTGGGCGCGAGCGACATCAGGTACTGGATCGTCTCCGGCATGCTCTCGCGCGGCGTCACGCCGCCGGACAGGATCTGCAGCGGCAGCAGCACGAGGATGGACATCAGCCCGAACTGCGGCATGTTGCGCGCGACCGTGCCCATGAAGATGCCGATCGAGGCCGCGGCGAACAGGTAGAGCAGGGTGCCGAGCCCGAACAGCGCGGCCGAACCGGCCACCGTGATGCCGAGGAAGCCCTTCACCACAACCTGCAGCGAGAACGAGGACGCCACCAGCACCACCACGCCCATCGACCAGATCTTCGACAGCATGATCTCCAGCGGCGTCACGGGCATCACCAGCAGGTGCTCGATGGTGCCGTGCTCGCGCTCGCGGATCAGCGCGGCGCCGGTGAGCAGGATGCCGAGCATGGTGACGTTGTTGATCAGCGCGTTGATCGCCGCGAACCACGAGGCGTTGAGGTTGGGGTTGAACATTGCGCGCGGCACCAGCTCCACCGGCTGCGGCGCCGGCGCGCGCACGCGGTGCACGAAGGCGCGGATCTCGTCGGCGAGGATGCCCTGGATGTAGCCGGCGCCGGTCTGCGCCTGGCTCTGGCGGGTGGCGTCGACGTTGAGCTGCAGCGCCGGGCTGCGGCCGGCGAGCACGTCGCGCTGGAAGCCGGGCGGGATGTCGAGCACGAAGGTGTGGCGGCCGGCGTCCATGCCGCGGTCCATGTCGGCCAGCCCGACCTGTTCCGGGGTGATGAACTGCGGCGGCTGCAGCGCGGCCACCATGCGGGTGGAGAGCTGCGAGCGGTCTTCGTCGACGACGGCGATCGAGGCGCGGTTGAGGCTCTCGGGCTTGGCGCGGGCGTCGGCGTAGATCGACACGCTGAACATGAACACGATCAGGAACAGCAGCGCCATGTCGCGCGCGAGGCTGTGGAACTCCTTGACGCCGAGGTGCCAGGTGTTGCGCAGGTGGGTGGAGCGGCGGCTCGGCTTCAGGGTCGGGGCCGGAGCCGGGGCCGGGGCCGGGGTCGGCGTCGGCGTCCGTTCCATGGTCGGGGTGGGCTGCGCGCTCATTTTGCCTGCTTCTTCAGCAATGCCACCGCCAGCACGGTCAGCACCGGGATCGCCGCCACCAGCGGCAGGAAGGAGGCGCCGAGGTCGGCGAAGCCGAGCGCCTTGGAGAAGGTGCCGCTCGAGATGGTGAGGAAGTGCGTGGTCGGGTAGATCGCGCCGATCAGCGCGCCGCCGCCTTCGAGCGAGGACACCGGATCCATCAGCCCGGAAAACTGGATCGCCGGCAGCAGGGTGCCGATCGAGGTGCCGGCGAGCGCGGCGACCTGGCTGCTGGTCATGGTCGAGGCGAGCAGGCCGAGCCCGGTGGTGGCGGTGACGTAGAGCAGGGCGCCGCAGGCGAGCGCCAGGAAGCTGCCCTTGAACGGCACCTGGAACAGCGTGACCGCGAACACGAACAGCAGTGCGAAGTTGAACAGCGACAGCGCGATGTAGGGCAGCTGCTTGCCGACCAGGAACTCGAAGCGCGTCACCGGCGTGGTGTACAGGTTGAGGATGGAGCCGAGCTCCTTCTCGCGCACCACGCCGAGCGCGGTCAGCATGGCCGGGATGAACACCAGCAGCAGCGGGATCACCATCGGCACCATCGCCACCAGGCTGCGCAGCTCGGGGTTGTAGCGGTAGCGCACCTCGACCGTGGCCGGGACGCGGGCGCCGCCCGCGCCGGCTTCGGCGGCGGCCCCGGCCAGCGTCTGCGCATGCACGCCGCTCACGTAGGCGCGCGCCAGCTCGCCGCGCAGCGGCATCGAGCCGTCCAGCCACACCGCCACCTGCGGCGCGCCGCCGCGCGCGAGCTCGCGACCGAAGCCGGGCGGAATCTCGATCGCCATCGTCAGCGTGCCGCTGCGCATGCGTTGGTCGAGTTCGGCGTGGCTGGCGAGCGCGGGGCGCTCGGTGAAGTAGCGCGAGCCGGCGATCTGCAGCGTGTAGCGTTCGCTGGCCACGCTGCGGTCGTGGTCGAGCACCGCGAAGCTGAGGTTTTCGACGTCCATGTTGATGCCGTAGCCCATGACCAGCATCAGCACCAGCGTGCCGACCAGCGCGAGCGTGAGCCGCACCGGATCGCGGCGCAGCTCGATCGCCTCGCGCACCGACAGGCTGAGCAGGCGGGCGAGGCTGAAGCCGGCAGGGCGCGCGCCATGGAGGGGGGCGCCGGCGCGGATCGGGTCGTCGGCGGCACGACCCGGGTCGCGATCCTCGCCCGTCTGGCCGGGGACGATGCCGCTTGCCTCTTCCAGGCAGGCGACGAACGCGTCCTCCAGCCGCTCGCAGCCGCGTGCCGCGACGAGCGCGGCCGGGGTGTCGCTGGCGAGGATGCGCCCGGCGTGCATCAGCGAGATGCGGTCGCAGCGCTGGGCCTCGTTCATGAAGTGGGTGGTGATGAAGATCGTCACCCCGTCCCGGCGCGACAGGTCGACGATCAGCGCCCAGAAGTGGTCGCGCGCCACCGGATCGACGCCCGAGGTGGGTTCGTCGAGGATCAGCACCTCGGGCCGGTGCAGCACCGCCACCGCCAGCTGCAGGCGCTGGCGGATGCCGAGCGGCAGGGCGTCGGGCGGGATGTCCATCACCGGGTCGAGGTCGAAGCGGCGCGCGAGCTCGGCGATGCGGTCGGTGGCCTCGTCGGCGGCGAGATCGAACAGGCGCGCGTGCAGGTCGAGGTTCTGCCGCACCGAGAGTTCGCCGTAGAGCGAGAAGCCCTGCGACATGTAGCCCACGTGGCGGCGGGTGTCGATGTTCTTCGCGTCGAGCCTGCGTCCGAGCAGCAGCGCCTCGCCGGCCGTGGGCTCGAGCAGGCCGGTGAGCATCTTCATGGTGGTCGACTTGCCGCAGCCGTTGGAGCCGAGAAAGCCGAAGATCTCGCCGCGCCGTACCGCCAGATTGACGTCGTCCACCGCGACGAAGTCGCCGAAGCGCATCTGCAGCCCGCGCGCCTCGATCACCACCTCGCCGGCCGTGTGCGGCGGGATCTCCAGCCGGTGATGGTCCCGGCGGCGGGCCGCGGGCAGCAGGGCGATGAAGGCCTCCTCGAGCGTGCCGGCGCCGCCGGCCGCGCGCAGCTCGGCGGGCGTGCCGGTGGCGAGCACGCGGCCCCCATCGACCGCCACCAGCCAGTCGTAGCCCTCGGCCTCTTCCATGTAGGCGGTGGCGATCAGCACGCTCATGCCCGGGCGGTCGGCGCGGATGCGCGCGATCAGCGCCCAGAACTGGCGCCGCGACAGCGGATCGACGCCGGTGGTGGGCTCGTCGAGGATCAGCAGGTCGGGGTCGTGGATCAGCGCGCAGCACAGGCCGAGCTTCTGCTTCATGCCGCCGGAGAGCTTGTTGGCGGGCCGGTCGGCGAAGGCGCTCATGCCGGTGGCGGCGAGCAGGTCGGCGATGCGGCGCCGGCGCTCGGCTGCGGACTGGCCGAACAGGCGGCCGAAGAAGTCGATGTTCTCGAACACCGACAGCGTGGGGTAGAGGTTCCTGCCCAGGCCCTGCGGCATGTAGGCGACGCGCGGGCAGACGCGGGCGCGGTGGCGCGCGTCCGCAATGCTGCCGCCGAGCACCTCGACGGTGCCGTGCTGGAGCTTGCGCGCGCCGGCGATCAGCCCCAGCCAGGTCGATTTGCCCACGCCGTCGGGGCCGATGAAGCCGACCATGCGCCCGGCTGGGATGTCGAGGCTGACGCCGTCGGCGGCGAGGGCGTCGCCGTAGCGGTGGCGGACGTCCACGAGGCGCACCACCGGCGGCTCCGGGGCGGGCGCAGCGGCGGATCGCGGCGGCACGGCCGCGGACGCGCCAGTGCGCGCGGCCTCGCCGCGTTGCGCGCTCACGGCAGCCTCACCTGCAGCGCCGGCGGCCACTCGCGCTGCGCGTTCAGGCGCAGGTGGGCGATGCCGGGCAGGCCGGTCTTGACCTGCTCGGGGTACTTCGCCAGCAGCTCGGGGTCGATGCGCGCCTTGACGCGGAACACCATCTTCTGCCGTTCGCTCTGGGTCTCGACCGTCTTCGGCGTGAACTGCGCGACGCTGGCGACGTAGGAGACCTTCGCCGGAATCACGAAGGCGGGCGCGGCGTCGAGCACGATGCGCACCTCGCTGCCGAGCGCGACGCGGCCGGCGGCCATCTCGGGCAGGAAGAAGCTCATGTACACGTCGCCTACGTCGACCAGGCTCACCACCTTGCCACCGCCGGCGATCACCTCGCCGGGCTGCACGACGCGGTACTGCACCCGGCCGCTGCGCGGGGCGCGCAGCTCGCCGTCGGCGATCTCGGTCTGCAGGCGCGCGACCACCGCCTCGGCGGCGCGGATCGCGGCCTCGGCCTGCTGCACCTGGGCCTCGGCCGCGCGCACGCCCGCGCGGGCGGCGGTGATCTGGGCCTGGGCGACGGCGATGTTGGCCTCGGCGCTGCGGGCGCGCGCGGCGTCGTCCTCGACCTTCTGCGCCGAAGTCGCGCGGTCGGCGAGGAGCGCTCGCGAGCGGGCCGCGGTGCTGCGCGCGACGTCGAGTTCGGCGCGGCGCTGGACCAGCACCGCCTCGGCCATGGCGACGTCGGCCTGGCGCTGGGCGACCTGGGCGCGGGCGGTCTCGCGCGCGCTGGCGGCGTTGGCGACCTCGGCCTCGGCCTGGGCGAGCTGGGCCTGCAGCGCCTTGACGTCCATGTGCGCGACCACGTCGGCGGCGCGCACGAAGTCGCCCTCGTTCACCAGGATCGCGTCCACCCGGCCGGGCGCCTTGGCGGCGACGTCGAGCTCGGTGGCCTCGATGCGGCCGTTGCCGCGCACGAAGCTGCCGTCGTCGGCGACCGGGCGCAGCAGCTGCCAGGCGCCGACCGCGGCAATGATCACCACGCCGGCTGCGATCCAGGCGAGCCGGCTGCGTCGTGCTGTCTTCATGGGGTCACCTCGGGACGTTGGCATCACCGATCAGGCCGCTGGCATGCGGCCCGGCGGCTGGAAACATACGATGGCGCATGGAGCCATTGTGCCCCTTTCGCGCCGCGGGCACAAAGCGCGAGGGGCGGCAGGCGCGGTGGCCAACCCGCCCGCCGACCCCGCGCCCGACCCCGTTCGCGATCCGCGCGCGGCGGCTCGCGGTGCGTGCGCCTGTCCCTCGGCGGTCGGCGCGGCCGGGGCGGTGTTGTACCATCCGGCCCTTGCCCACTGCTTTGCGCCGAATGTCGAGCCAACCCGATCCTGCCGCCACTTCCGCCCGCGCGCCCGGCGACGTCGAGCTCGTCTCCGCTGCCGGCGGGGCCTTGCTGCGGGTGTCGGGCGACTGGACGCTGGCGCACCATGCGGCGCTCGCCGCCCGCATCGACACGCTGCGCGCGCAGGGCGCGGCGCAGGCGCCGGTCGATGTCGGCGCGCTGGCCGCGCTCGACACCGCCGGCGCCCGGCTGTTGCACGCGCTGCTCGGGCCGGCCCGCATCGCCGCGCTGCTCGCCGACGAATCCGCGCTGCCCGCCGCGCAGCGCGCGCTGCTGAGGGCCGTTGCCGAGGCGCTGGTCGAGCCGGCCACGCAGGCGGCGGGCGCGCCGGGCAGCGCGCTCGGCGACGTGCTCGCCGACATCGGCGAGGCCATGGCGGTGTTCTGGCGCCACGTCACCGGGCTCACCGGCTTCATCGGCCTCATCCTGGAGACGGCGCTGCGCGTGGCGGTGCAGCCGCGCCGCTGGCGGATGACCGCGCTGGTCGCCAACCTCGAGCGCACCGGGCTGGATGCGGTGCCGATCATCGCGCTGCTGACCTTCCTGGTCGGCGCGGTGGTGGCCTTTCTCGGCGCCACGGTGCTGGCCAACTTCGGCGCCAGCATCTTCACGGTCGATCTGGTGGCCTATTCCTTCCTGCGCGAGTTCGGCGTGATGCTGGCCGCGATCATCGTCGCCGGCCGCACGGCGAGTTCGTTCACCGCGCAGATCGGCTCGATGCGCGCCAACGAGGAGATCGACGCCATCCGCGTGCTCGGCCTCGATCCGGTCGAGCTGCTGGTGCTGCCGCGCGTGTATGCGCTGCTGATCGCGCTGCCGATCCTGGGCTTCATCGCCATGGTGTCGGGCATCGTCGGCGGCATGCTGGTGGCTGCGGTGAAGCTCGACATCTCGCCGACGCTGTTCCTGTCGCGCATCCAGGACAATGTCGGCCTCATCCACTTCTGGGTCGGCATCGCGAAGGCGCCGATCTTCGCCTTCCTGATCGCGGTGATCGGCTGCCTGGAGGGCTTCCGCGTACAGGGCAGCGCGCAGTCGGTGGGCGAGCACACCACCTCGGCGGTGGTGCAGTCGATCTTCGTGGTGATCGTGGTGGACGCGATCGCCGCGCTGTTCTGCATGGAGATGGGGTGGTGAGCGCCGCAGCCGGTCCGGCCGGCAACGTCATCGAGGTGCGCGGTGTGCGCAATCAGTTCGGCGCCCAGGTGGTGCACGAGGCGCTCGACCTCGACGTGCGCCGCGGCGAGATCCTCAGCGTGGTGGGCGGCTCGGGCACAGGCAAGTCGGTGCTGCTGCGCACCATCGTCGGCCTCAACCGGCCGCGCGCGGGGCGGGTCCAGGTCTTCGGCGAGGACCTGCTGAGCCTGCCCGATGCGCGCCGCAAGGCGGTGGAGCGGCGCTTCGGCGTGCTGTTCCAGAAGGGCGCGCTGTTCTCTTCGCTGACCGTGGCCGAGAACGTGGCGCTGCCGCTGATCGAGCATGCGGGCCTGTCGAAGCGCGAGGCGGCCGAGCTCGCCGCGCTCAAGATCGCGCTCGCGGGGCTGCCGGCGATCGCCGGCGACAAGTTCCCCGCCGACCTGTCGGGCGGCATGGTCAAGCGTGCGGCGCTCGCGCGCGCGCTCGCGCTCGACCCCGACATCCTGTTCCTCGACGAGCCCACCGCCGGGCTGGACCCGATCGGCGCCGCGGCCTTCGACCAGCTCATCCTCACCCTGCGCGACGCGCTCGGGCTCACCGTGTTCATCGTCACCCACGACCTCGACACCATCTACACCATCACCGACCGCGTCGCCGTGCTGGCGCACAAGAAGGTGCTGGTCAATGCCGGCCTGGACGACGTCGCCGCCACCGACGACGCCTGGATCCGCGAATACTTCCAAGGCCCGCGCGGCCGCGCCGCCGCCACCGCGGTGGCCGCCGCCCGGGCCGTGCCCGCTGCAAGGGAGAAAAACTGACATGGAAACCCGCGCCCATCACGTGCTGATCGGCCTGTTCACCGTGCTCGTCGTCGGCGCCGCGCTGATGTTCGCGCTGTGGCTGGGCAAGAGCGACGCCGACCGCCAGTTCGAGACCTACGACATCGTCTTCCAGGAGGCGGTGTCCGGCCTCTCGAAGGGCGGCACGGTGGAGTTCAACGGCATCAAGATCGGCGACGTCGTCAGCCTGAGCCTGGACCCGGACGACGCGCGCCGGGTGATCGCCCGCGTGCGCGTCGACAGCACCGCGCCGGTGCGCACCGACACCCAGGCGCGGCTGGTGCCGGCGGGTATCACCGGGCTGACGATGATCCGCCTCACCAGCGGCAACGACCCCGCCAGCCAGCGCCTGGTGGCGCCCGAGGGCGAGGTGGCACGCATCGTGGCCGCGCCCTCGCCGTTCAGCCGCCTGCTCGCCGACGGCGAGGATGCGATCACCAATGGCAACGAGCTGCTGGTGCAGGCGCGCGCGCTGCTGTCGGCGGACAACGTCGCCGCCATCGGCCGCACGCTCGACAACCTCGAGCAGACCACGGCCGCGCTCGTTGCCCAGCGCGAGGACGTCAGCGCCGCGCTGCGCGAGATCACCCAGGCGAGCCGGACGGCCAACGCCGCCCTCGCCGAGGCGACCCGGGTGCTCGGCACCGCCAACCGCCTGATCGAGACCCAGGGCACGCAGACCCTGGACAGCGCGCGCGCGGCGATGCAGACCTTCGAGCGCGCGATGGGCGCGGTCGACACGCTGATCGCCGACAACCGCGAGCCGCTCGACGGCGGCCTGCGCGGGCTGGCCGAGATCGGCCCGGCGGTGGCTGAGCTGCGCACCACGCTCGCCTCGCTGCGCGCGATCACCCGCCAGCTCGAGGACCGCCCCGCCGACTACCTGCTCGGCCTCGAACCGACCAAGGAGTTCACGCCATGAGAATCCCGCACGCCGCCACCCGCGCGCTGCTGATCGGCGCCGCCGCGCTGCTGCAGGCCTGCACCATCCTGCCCAAGGCCGAGCCGCTCGACGTCTATCTGCTGCCGTCGTCGGCCACTCCGAGCTCCGCCCCCGCTGCCCCGGCCTCATGGTCGCTGCGCATCGCGCGCCCGGCCGCGGGCGTGCATCTGTCGGGCCAGCGCATCGTGGTCGTGCCGGAGGACAACCGCATTAGCGTCTACAAGGGCGCGGGGTGGAGCGACCCCGCCCCGGTGCTGGTGCGCGACCGCCTGCTCGACGCCTTCCGCGCCGACGGCCGCATCGCCGCGCTGAGCAGCGACGACAAGCAGCTGCAGGCCGACTTCGAGCTCGACAGCGACCTGCGTGCGTTCCAGAGCGAATACCGCGACGGCCGCCCCGAGGCGGTGGTTCGCCTCGACGCCCGCCTGGTGCACACCGCGACCCGCCGCATCGTCGCCAGCCGCAGCTTCGCGTTGAGCGCGCCGGCGGCCGACGCTGCGGTGCCGGCGGTGGTGCAGGCCTTCGGCAGCGCCGGCGACCGCCTGGCTGCCGAGGTGGTCGAGTGGACCGTGCGCGAGGCCGCCGCAGCGGCGCGCTGAGCGCGGCGGCCGGCGCCGCTCACACCTCGCCGGCGGCGAGCTGGCGGCGGATCTCGAGCAGCCGCTCGCGCCGCGCCGGGCTGGTCTCCGGATAGCGCATGTCGAGCGCGGCCAGGGTGTCGACCAGGATCTGCGACACGATCAGGCGGGCGTTCTTCTTGTCGTCGGCGGGCACCACGTACCACGGGCAGTCGGCGGTGCTGGTGGCGGCGAGGCAGTCGGCATAGGCCGCCATGTACTGCTCCCAGTGCTGGCGCTGCTCGATGTCGCCCTCGTCGAACTTCCAGTTCTTGTCCTCCTCGTCGATGCGCGCGATCAGGCGGTCGCGCTGCTCGTCCTTCGACAGGTGCAGGAAGATCTTGACGATGCGGGTGCCGTTGCGGTGCAGGTGGGCCTCGGAGTCGGCGATCGAACGGAAGCGGTCGCCCCAGAAGTCCTTCGCCTGCAGCGTCTCGTCGGGCAGCTTCTCGCCGCGCAGGATCTCGGGCAGCACGCGCACGATCAGCACCTCCTCGTAGTACGAGCGGTTGAAGATGCCGATGCGCCCGCGCTCGGGCAGCGCGAGGTGGGTGCGCCACAGGAAGTCGTGGTCGAGCTCGGTGGCGCTCGGGTGCTTGAAGCTGAACACCTGGCAGCCCTGCGGGTTGACCCCCGACATGACGTGGCCGATGGCGCCGTCCTTGCCCGCCGCATCCATGGCCTGGAAGATCACCAGCAGCGCGTAGCGGTCGTGGGCGTAGAGCATCTCCTGCAGCGCGGACAGGCGCTCGGTGCCGGCCGCGAGCAGGTCCTTGTAGGCGTCCTTGCCGTCGTAGAAGGGGGCGACGCGCGTCGGCCAGTCGGCGAGATCCACCTTGCCGCCCTTGACGCGAAAGTCGGCGATGTCGATCGGTTTGTGCTTGCTCATGAGGGGCTCCGATGTCGCTGCGTGGTCCGGGCGTTCAAGGATACCTGTGGCCGCAGCGCGCCGCGCACCGCATGCTCCGGCGCGGCGCCGCGGGCCGGCGCGGAGCGGGAGGCCGATGTCCTCGCCCGACTCGGCCGGTCGCGTAGGGTGCGGAGTTCCTGCTGACGGCTAAGGCGTGTCCCTCAGAGCGGCCAGACGAGGACGAGCAGCGGGATCGACACGGCCGCCACCAGCACCTCGAGCGGCAGGCCGAGCCGCCAGTAGTCCCCGAAGCCGAAGCCGCCGGGGCCGAGGATCAGGGTGTTGTTCTGGTGGCCGATCGGAGTCAGGAAGGCGCACGAGGCGCCGATGGCGACCGCCATCAGGAAGGCGTCCGCGCTGACGCCGAGCGCCGCGGCGGTGCCGAGCGCGATCGGGCACATGACCGCCGCGGTGGCGGCGTTGTTCATCAGGTCGGACAGGCACATGGTGACGACCAGCACCAGGGTGAGGGCGAGGATCGCGTTGCCCTGCGCCACGCCATCGAGCAGGCTGCGCGCGATCAGGTCGGCCGTGCCGGTCGATTCCATCGCCCCCGCGACCGGGATCAGCGCGGCCAGCAGCACGATGACCGGCCAGTCGATGCTCTCGTAAACCGCGCGCAGCGGGATGGTGCGAGACGCCATCGAGGCGAGCACGCCGATCGCGAAGGAGATGGCGGCCGGCAGCAGGCCGAGCGCGGCGCCGCCGACCGCGAACAGCATGATCGCAGCGGCCGTCCACGCCTTGCGCCGGTCGGGGATGCGCAGCTCGCGCTCGGCCAGCGGCACGCAGCCCGAATCGGCGGCGAACTCGGTGAGCGCCTCGAGCGGGCCCTGCATCAGCAGCAGGTCGCCGGCCTGGATCCTGAGCGTCCGCAGCCGCGACTTCGAACGGCTGCCGTTGCGCGAGACCGCCAGCAGGTTCAGGCCGTAGCGCGTGCGCAGCGACAGCTCGCGCGCCGAGCGGCCGATCAGGCTGGCCTCTGGACGGACGACGAGTTCCATCAGCGCGATCTCGTCGTCCGCGGGCGCTCTGGCGCTGCCCGGGTCCGCGTCCTTGACGGGCTCCGTAGTCGTCGCGGATGGCGGGGGCACAGCCGCGCTGGCGGCGTGCGCTGGCGCCGCGGCTGCCGGCGCGGACGATGCGGCTTCCTTGTCACCTTCGACGGTCCCGTCCGCCGTGGCCTTTTCCGCGCTCGACGAGCCCGCCTCCTCGAGCTCGAGGCCGAGCGTGGTCAGCACTTCGGGCAGCGCCTCGATGTCGGCCTCGACGACCAGGATGTCGCCGGCGAGCACCTTGCGGCTCGACTGCGGGGCGGTCATGCGCACCTCGTTGCGCACCAGGCCGATGATCTGCGCGCCGGCCTCGTCGAGCCGCGCCTCGATCTCGCGCAGGAACATGCCGGCCGCCTTGCTCTCGGCCACGACGCGGACCTCGGTGACATAGGCGCCGGTCTCGAAGCCCTCGGTGCTCGCCCTCTCGCGTGCGGGCACCAGGCGCCAGCCGAGCAGCGCGATGAACACGACGCCGACAACGGCGACGGCAAGGCCGGTCGGCGCGAAGTCGAACATGGCGAAGCTGCCGGCGTCCGTCTGTGCGCGAAAGCCGGACACGATCAGGTTGGGCGGGGTGCCGATCAGGGTCGTCATGCCGCCGAGGATGGTGCCGAAGGCGAGCGGCATCAGCACCCTGCCGGGGGGCAGCGCGAGGCGCGCGGCGAGCTGCATCGCCACCGGCATCAGCAGCGCCATCGCGCCGACGTTGTTCATGAAGCCCGACAGCAGCGCGCCCAGGCCGACGAGCGCGGCGAGGCTGGGCAGGATGCCGGCGCTGGCCGGCAGCAGGCGCGCCGCGAGCGCGTCGACCGCGCCCGAGACCTGCAGGCCGCGCGAGAGCACCAGCACGCAGGCCACGGTGATCACCGCGGGATGGGCGAAGCCGGCGAAGGCGGCCTCGGGGCGGATCAGGCCGGCGAGCACGCAGGCGAGCAAGGCGCCGGCCGCCACCATGTCGTGCCGCCAGCGGCCGTGGAGGAACATCGCCACGGTGACGGACAGGATGAGGAGAATCAGCACTTGGTCCTGGGTCATCTGCGCCTCGCCGCGAACTGCATGATCAGGGAATGTCCGTGCGCGTCGCGCCGCGCCGGACGGGCTGCAGCCGCCCCGCCGGTGTCAGCGCCGCCGCGCGCGCCGCAGGGCCTTCTCGCCCTCGATGACGAGGAACACCAGCGCCCCGATCATCATCGGCGGCCCCCAGGCCTCGAGCGCCAGCGGGATGGTGCCGAACCAGGTGTTCATTACCGGAAGATAGACGAAGCCGAGCTGCAGCAGGGCCAGCACCAGCACCGAGACCTGCGCCGCCGGGTTGGTGAACAGCCGCGCGGGCGCCAGGCTGGAGGCGGTGAGGAAGCGGCTGTTGAACAGGTACCAGGCCTGCGCGATCACCAGCGTGTTGACCGCCAGCGTGCGCGCGGCCGGCAGCTCCATGCCCTGCAGCAGCGCGTATTCGAAGGCGGTGATGGTGGCGCCGCCGATCAGCAGCGACACCAAGCCCACCCGCCACAGCATGCCGCCATCCATGATCGGGGCGCCCGGCCTGCGCGGCGGGCGTTCCATGACGCCCGGCTCGGCGGGCTCGAAGGCGAGCGCAAGCGCCAGCGTGACCGCCACCACCATGTTCACCCACAGGATCTGCACCGGCGTCAGCGGCAGGGTGAGGCCGAGCACGACCGCGGCGAGCATCACCAGGCCCTGGGCGCCGTTGGTGGGCAGGATGAAGAGGATGGCCTTCCTCAGGTTGTCGTAGATGGTGCGGCCTTCCTCGACCGCGCGCTCGATGGTCGAGAAGTTGTCGTCGGCGAGCACGATGTCGGCGGCCTCCTTGGTCGCCTCGGTGCCCTTGATGCCCATCGCCACGCCGATGTCGGCGCGCTTGAGCGCGGGGGCGTCGTTGACGCCGTCGCCGGTCATCGCCACCACCTCGCCGCGCGCCTGCAGGGCCTTGACCAGGCGCAGCTTGTG